>JBALVL010000057.1:0-25844 GCA_036961355.1 Motiliproteus sp. | reverse complement strand
ATGCGAACTTAGCGGACACTGGCTACCTGATGACCTGAGCGGCGACAATCGGCCCTAAGCGGACACCCTACAACGGTCAATCTAGCTGCCTGATCCGTGGCAGGGCTTTTCTCAGGCTATGTATGAGTTAGCTGTTGTGGTGAAACCTGGGCGGCTCGACCGCTTCATCTACAGAGCGGCCAAACAGGCTACGAGGCTTGAGGCTCGTTGAGCGGCAGCCGCCTAACTTGAGACATTCGCGGCAGAGAAACTTCACCGGCTTTATGAGCAAAAGCAAACGGCCCCCGAAAGAGCCGCTGCGCTTGATGACTATCTCAGCCGCTGGAGGCGTTGGACGACAGTGGGGTTGTGTGGATTAGCTGTGCTTGGTGCGTTTGCGACGACTCAACCCGAGGCCAGCGAGGCCTATGCCGAGAAGAGCAAAGGTCGCGGGGGCGGGCACGCGTAGAGTTACTGCACCGCCGCTGTTGGGCCCGGATAACAATACGTCGCGGATATCATCGAACCCGTTGCAGCGATCGATATCATAGTCTTTACACTCAGCATATAAACTACTGGTGCCAACAAAGAGTGAACTCTCACCGTCGCCCAAGCTGCCAAACAAATGGTCACCAGCTAGGATGTCGAGGGTCACGATGGTTCCCGCCGCATCGACGGCCCAATTAGAACTACTTACATGGGAAAGATTATAGGAAACCGCATGGCTGGAGGCGAACCCACTATAACTGAAATCAGTTAAAGATCCTCCGGTGAGGGTAGAAACGGTGAAAGTACCGCTGCCTGAGAACCCGTCGACACTTCCGTCAAATCCGAAATCGTATGTGAATGGTATAGCGGCCGCTCCGGCGGATACACTCATGATAATGACCAGAAAAAGTGCGCTAAGTATTTTATTCATATTTAAACTCTATCTCTGTTGGCCATACTCCAGCGCATGACACTCCTTGAGCGCATATTTCATGCCAACCGAGTAATTACGGAGCCTCCAGCGGTTCAGAATTTGGTTATAACTCACATTTGTAAAGAAATCTGACGAAACAACTGTACAGAACATAACCAGCGATGAATGTCTCTGGTGTGTCGACTGCCGCCGCTAAAAGATCCTCAAACCTCGTACCCTGTTGGCCGCTTTGTAGATGAAAGCGCCCGTATAGGTTGGGCGCTACAGGGCAAAACTCCCGTCTTCTCTGCCATTTCCAATGTATCACCTCGCACACAACCGCCTTTAAAACTGAGTTTTCACCCCAAGATCTAAGGAGTATGAGCCAAAACACCTCTCTCCAATACAGCATCACTGTGGCCGGGATTTTTGTCTTCCTGATCTGGTGGATAAAACTATCTGAGATGATGTTCGGTTGGAACCTTCATTATCTTGGCATTTACCCCCAGACACTCAGCGGACTCATTGGCATTGTCACGGGACCACTCGTCCACGGCTCCTGGTCGCACGTAATCAGCAACACCCTGCCCATCTTGCTATTGGGCAGCATCCTCATCTATGGCTACCCCAAGTCACGCTGGTGGACCTTATCAATTGTCTGGATAGTGTCGGGCTTGGGTGTGTGGCTGTTTGGCCGCGAAAGTTATCACTTCGGTGCCAGTGGTTTAACTCATGGCATGTTTTTCTACCTACTTATTGGCGGCATCCTTCGACGAGATAAACGCTCCATTGCCTTGTTGATGGTGGCCTTTTTTATGTACGGCAGTATGTTGTTGACCATACTCCCCCGCGAACCGGGAATTTCCTACGAATACCATTTGTTCGGCGCACTTGGTGGCGTGCTCTGTGCCTTAGGATTTCGCCATTGGGACCCGAAACCACCCCGAAAAATTTACTCTTGGGAACGGCAACCCGATGAGGAAGACCCTATCATCGGTGATCAGTGGAAAATCGAGAAAGATATAGAACCTGAAAATTAACGTCATTACGATTAGTCGTCGCTAATTTCCGTACTTCCACTTAGGTATGCCTATCAAAGGGTATGCCGTAGATGAATGGGGTTCTTCTAAGGCTGTATTAGAGATGTGCCCTGATCAATCGGCCGTTATGGGCTAAGCGGCCAATCCAGATACTCAATAGCTGACATTGGATTCAGCAGCAGGGGTCGGCCCAAAGCGGTCGCCTGGGGTCTGCGAACACGGCAACCTTCCCAGCTCACCAGAAACACGGAAGCGGACGCCGATCTTACTGTCCTGAGCGCCTGCTAATGACAAGATCTGCGACTGAACGGCCATCGTTACTGACTCGTCCACGACTCCAACGCATGCATAATTTTCATGAAGTGGTTAGCGGCTAACATTTCGTACGCTATTTCTAGCAGGTGCCACTGCAGATCCTATTTTTTAGGTTGGAATTTCGGCTATATCGACAAAGCGGGCGTCGGCCTGGAGGTAGATTGGTTCGGAGATCAGGCTACGTGGGCCTCTCAGTATGAACTACATTCAACCTGACGCCGGCTGTGGAATGGTCTATGGCCGGAAGGGGGGGGGGGGCGGCGCTAAGCAGTAGGGCGAGCGGCAGGACTATGAGCCGGATAAGCATAGTCTTCTCATCGAATCGGTAGGACCGATTATTTGCTATTACGTCGATATTAGATAGCTAATAACCTTGTATCAATAGACAACTGATTATAGTTGATAGGCCGCCAAATATTGCTTTACTAGAGGCGTTCACCTCAAATTGGTCTTAGCAATGGGATGATCAGCCATTAGCCATTGGCTAGGAACAAGGGAATCATCAGGGCATTAACAAGATCGATAAAAAACGCACACACCAATGGGACGATAATGAAAGCCAAGTGGGAGGCACCGTAGCGCTGGGATACCGCGGACATATTGGCCATGGCGGTGGGTGTGGACCCCAGGGATATTCCGCCAAAGCCCGCGCAGACAACCGCTGCGTCGTAATTGCGCCCCATCACCGGGAAGACCACAAACAGGGTAATGCACACAGCGATCAGGAACTGGGCGCCGAGAATGGTGAAGATCGGCCCAGCCAGATCCACTAGGGTCCAGAGCTGCATGCTCATCAAGGACATCGCCAGAAAGGTACCCAGGGCGATATCGGCAATTAGCGCGATGGCGGGTTTACGGGTCGGCCAAGCGGTTCCACTGATACGGGGGAAGTTTTTGGGAATCAGGTTGGTGATCAGGATGCCGGCAAACAGGCAAGTGACAAACAGCGGTAGCTTGAGCCCCAATTGCTCAAGCCCCTCGTTCAGCAGAAACCCTAACAGGGCGCTGATGTGGATCGCCAGGATCGCATCCAGCACGTCCAAGTGGCCAATCCCCTCGGCTTTTCCGGTTTCGGTCAAACCGATATCCATAGGCTCTGTTCTAGCGGGCGTCAGTTGGTGCTTGGTGATCAGGTACTTGGCGATGGGTCCGCCCATGATACTGGCAAGGATCAGCCCAAAAGTGGCGCAGGCTATGCCGATCTCCATGGCGTTGGATATGCCGTATTCATCGGCGATGCGCGGTGCCCAGGCGATGGCAGTGCCATGGCCACCGACCAGGGAGACGCTGCCCCCCAGCAAACCCACGGAGGTGGGCAGCCCGAACAACGATGCGATGGTGATGCCGGTCAGGTTCTGAACTGCCATGTAGCCAATGGTGATCATCAGCAGAATAACAAGGGGTCTACCGCCGGTTAGCAGGTCTTTGAGGCTAGCGTTAATGCCGATGGTGGTGAAGAAGTAGACCAGCAAAAAATCGCGGGCTGCCAGGTCAAAGCTGATCTCGACGCCGGTGGCCAGGTAAACCAGGGTGATCAGGACGGAGAAGATCAACCCCCCAGTGACGGGTTCAGGGATGCTGAGTTCCCGTAAAAAATCAACGGCATTGTTGACCCTTCTGCCGACAAAGAGCACCACGATACCCAAGGTGACGGCAAAAAAGGAGGTCAGGTGCAGAGTGCCGTCGTTGAACTCCATCGTATACCGGTCCGTTCAGGTTTGAGTAGGAAAGGGTTGTACAGGATGGTTGGGTAGACCGCAAGGATCTGTGCATTCAATACCGGGGATCTGTATCAATCGGTCGCCTCTCATTCGATACCGCAGTAATACAAACCGCCTGAAATTGACGAGCAGGGGCACCAACTTAAATTAGCGTATGGAATTTTTGCTGCCAAGCACTTAATGAAAATGCTGCATGATCTCCCGCAGTGATACAGTCAGTAACGGTGACTGCTTTGTAGAGGAAGCGGTCGAAACGCCCTAAATCAACCACAACAGCTAACTCATACATAGCCTTTAATAATGCTTGTAGGGTAGGAACTTTCCCGACAGCACCACATTGACCCGGTCACCGTTGGGGTCCTCTTGGCGCTGCAGGTCCATCGAGAAATCGATGGCGCTCATGATGCCGTCGCCAAACTCTTCGTGGATCAGCTCTTTAATGGTGCTGCCGTAGACGTTGACCAGTTCGTACCAGCGGTAGATCAGCGGGTCGGTCGGTACTGCCGTCGGCAGCGAACCTTTGTAGGGGGCCACCTGCAACCAGGCGACCGCTTCGTCGGCCAGGCCAAACAGGTTGCCTACGGTTTCGGCCTGCGCTTTGTTGAAGGTCATCTGACCAAGACAGGCGGCGGTGGTCCACTCTTTGGAGAGGCCTATCTCGGTGGCGACGTCGGTCCACTTGATCCCTTTGGCCACTTTGGCGGACAGAATCATTCGGGTCACTTCATCACGATCGCTGATCATCGTTGTTTCCTCTCGGTGGTCGTTAATGGCTTGGTTATCGGGAATTGGTTATTAGTTCTGGTTTCTCGGTTATGGAGATAAAAAACGGGCTGATAAAGCGCGCCATTATCGGTTCAGCAACACCACTACAACGCCGGCCAACAGCGCCGAGATGCCTTGCCAGAACAGCACCGGATTACGCTTGAGCAGCGGCGGTCGGGTTTTGTTGAGGAAGGCCTTGTTGGGCTGGCGTAGGTCGAAGGTGAATTCGGACAGTTGCTGGTAACGTTTATCAGGGTTGGGGTGCAGCGCTTTTTTGAGTGTCTGGTCGATCCAGGCGGGAATCTCACGCTCTTCGTCGAGCACTGAGTGATAGTTAAGACGGCGTTGTGCTGCCAGGGTGCGTGTCTTGGCAACTTGAGTGCCGTAGGGGAACTTGCCCGACAGTAGGTGGTAAGCCAGCACTGCCAGTGAATAGAGATCCGATTGTTCGCTGCCAACTTCGCCCAGAAAATACTCGGGGGCAGCGTACAGGGCGGTACCCAGAATGGGGTTGGATTCATTGCGGTGAGTCTCGACCAGACCGGCCACCCGGGTGGCACCGAAGTCGATGATTTTGACGGTACCGCTATTGTCGATCATGACGTTATCGGGTTTGAGGTCCTGATGCAGTATCTCCATCCGGTGCAGTGCCAGCAGCCCTTTAGCGATCTGTTCGATAATGCCGCGGACGGTTTCCAGCGCCGGTTTGGGGTTGTCAATCAGCCACTGCGCCAGCGTCTGCCCCTCGATAAATTCGGTCACGGTGTAGAGGTAGTTTCGCTGGCGGGTCTGTTTAGCCGCCTTCATCACATGGGCGCTATTAACCCGACGCGCGGTCCACTCCTCCATCAAAAAACGTTCCAGATAGTCGGGGTCGGCGCTCAGGTTGATCGACGGTGTTTTGATCATCACCTGGGTGTTGGACTGCTGATCCAGTGCCAGATAGACATGGCTGCGACTGGTGGCGTGAACCTCGCGCACGATGGTGTAGCCGTCGAACTCGGCCCGGGCTTCGAGCACAGGCGGTAAGGGCAGCTGCTCGATCTGCTTCAGAATGGTGTTGTTATCGGTTTCGGGCAGTTGATCGATCCGCACGATTTGAATGGTCAGATTGTCAGTGCTGCCCTGCTGGTAAGCCTGCTCGACGATGGCGCGGGCGGCTTGGTCGAGGTCGTCGCTATGGACGTTAATGGTGTCGATAATGAATTGGCTGTCACTGGATTCGTAGACGCCGTCGGTGGCCAAAATAAAGATGTCACCGACTTGAGCGGTTAACGTCACGTGATCGAGTTCCAGTTGCAGCTCTACCCCCAGTGCCCGACTGAGGTAGCTCTTATCCTGCGAGACCCACAGTCGGTGGTCGTGGGTCAGTTGCTCTAGCGCTTGGTTACGTAATCGGTAGACGCGGGTGTCGCCGACGTGAAAGACATGGACGCGGGTCGATTTGATTACCAGCGCGCTGAGGGTGCAGACGTAGCCTTTATCTTTGTCGTGACGGTAGCGACTGTTTTGACTTTGTGCGTGTAGCCAGGAGTTGCTGGCGTTAATAACGCGTTGCACCGATTGTTTAACCGACCAGGCGTCAGAGGTGCAGAAGTAGTCGTCGAGAAAGTTTTTCACCGCCGTTTCGCTGGCGATCTGGCTCACCTCGCTACTGCTGATGCCGTCAGCCATCGCAAACGCGATCCCTTTGAGGCTGAGTTGCGGTTCGTTGGGGATATATCCGCCGTGAAAATCCTGATTGACCGCTTTGCGACCCTTATCCGAATGCTGGCCCACGGATACCGTTAATCGAGGTGTCATTGTGTTTCCTGAGAAGGTCTGTGATTAAGCCCGTGGCTGGTTATCCGAGAAGCCGTTGATCCGGGGCTCGGAAGGCTTGATGCCAAAGGCTTAATCACTGACGTCCTACATGTATAAAAGCATCAAAGCCCCGGTACATTTTCACCGGGGCTATTGCAGCCCATCAAAAGCGGCCCATCAAAAGAGAGAACAAACGGGCGATTAAGCCATCCGTGAATTCAGTTCGGTAGTCGCGCTGGCGCGATTTTTGGCCGTTTTGATGTGTGTGGTGTACAGGGTTAAACCGGTAAACGCCAAACCACCCACCAGGTTGCCCAATGCAGTTGGGATTTCGTTCCAGACCAGATAATCCATTACCGAGAAGTCACCGCCCATGATCATCGCCGATGGGAACAGGAACATGTTGACCACCGAGTGTTCGAAACCCATGAAGAAGAACAGCATGATCGGCATCCACATGGCGAGGACCTTGCCGCTGACCGAGGTAGAGATCATCGCGCCGACCACACCCAACGAGACCATCCAGTTACACAGCATGCCGCGTACAAAGATGGTGAACCAGCCGGCGATACCGTATTCGGCATAACCGAGGGTACGGGCTTCACCAACACTGGCGATCTTCTGACCCACTGCACCGGGCTCGATATTGAAGCCGTAAGTGAACACAAAGGCCATCATCAGCGCGACGGTCAGTGCACCGGCGAAGTTACCGACAAATACCAGCCCCCAGTTGCGCAGAATGCCCTTTATGGTGACACCGGGGCGTTTATCGAGCCATGCCAGTGGGGTCAGTACGAACACCCCGGTCAACAGGTCAAAACCCATCAGGTAAAGCATACAAAAGCCTACCGGGAACAGTATCGCACCGATCAGAAAGACGCCGGTCTTGACCGCTACCGTGATGGCGAAGACCGCTGCCAGTGCCAGAATGGCGCCGGCCATAAAGGCGCGGATCAGGGTATCGCGGGTGGACATATGAACCTTCGATTCACCGGCATCCACCATTTTTGTTACAAATTCGGACGGGACTAAATAAGCCATCTTGCTTGCCTCATTAAACAGTCATATTTGAGCAGTAATGTTTGAACAGTCATTTGTTAGCAGTGTGATCCGATGGGATTACTGAGCTTGGATCACCGGCCAGAAAAAACGGCACCCCTTAGCCTGTATACAGGTAAGTAAGAACGCGGTTACCCGGATATTGATCAGTATGTCGGAGCCTGCGTGGGCCCAAATGAAAATTCACCAAAAGCTCTTGTTGCAATGCAGCAGCCGTGCCAGATTATCGATTTTTCTATTTAGTCTTTGTTTTTAAATGATTTGTTGTTTTTTGGTTGTGGAGGGATCGGTTCGGTTTAATCGAGTTGTGTTGCAACAGAGTGCATTTGTTGGGGCCACGCTCCCGATCAGCGCACATGGGGTATGCGTACCTGGTTGTTAATTCATGTCGACATTATTGTGTACAATTAATAGACGACCATGTGATTTATGTCTATATTGTTAGATCTGAAACGGAAGTCAGGTTGGCCTTTGGGCCTGTGATAGCAGTGAAAATCATTGAAACAATTACCTAGAAAAATAACTAAAGGTATGTAAACAATGGCAATTGATCAAAATAATAAAAATGAAGCAGATCCGAAAAACACGGATCTGATTTATGGATTGGATGATATCCCCGCTTTTGGCCCCTCGTTATTTGCTGCGTTTCAGCATGTTTTGGCGAGTTTTATCGGCATCATCACCCCAACGTTGATCGTTGGCGGTGTGCTGGGGCTGGGCAGTGAGGTCCCCTATCTGGTCAGCATGGCGCTGATCGTCTCGGGTGTTGGTACCTTCATTCAGGCGCGTCGCTTCGGACCGATCGGTTCGGGACTGTTGTGTCTGCAAGGCACCAGCTTCGCCTTTTTGAGTTCGATCCTGGCTGCAGGTTTTATCGTTAAAGGTAACGGTGGTGGTCCCGATGAGATATTGGCGACTATTTTCGGTGTCTGCTTTATCGCCGCCTTCGTCGAGATCATCTTTAGCCGCTTTATCGATAAGCTGAAGAAGGTGGTTACCCCGGTTGTGACCGGTACCATCATCACCCTGATCGGTTTGTCACTGATCAAGGTGGGTATGACCGATTTAGCCGGCGGCTTTGGCGCTGAGGATCTGGGTTCGGCCGAGAATCTGGTGCTGGGTGGCTTGGTCATGGGAACCATCATCGCCTTCAACCGGTTTCAGGTTCAGGTGCTGCGTTTGAGCGCCGTTGTTGTGGGTTTGAGTGTTGGATTTTTCGCGGCGTACTTGCTGGGCCGGGTCGACTTTGGTGGCCTTGGCGATCTGGCCGTGGTCTCCATCCCGGTGCCGTTCAAATATGGCTTTAACTTTGATATGGCCGCGTTTATCCCGATCGCAATCATCTTCTTGATTACGCCGCTGGAGACCGCCGGTGACTTGACGGCTAACAGCATGATCTCTCGTCAGCCGGTCAAAGGACCGTTGTACATGATGCGGATCAAAGCGGGCATCCTGGCCGATGGTTGTAACTCGGCCATGGCGGCGATGTTCAACAGCTTGCCGATGACTACGTTCAGCCAGAACAACGGCGTGATCCAGTTGACCGGTGTAGCCAGTCGCCATGTTGCGCTGTTTATCTCGGCGATTCTGGTAATACTCGGATTGTTCCCGGTCGTTGGTGGCGTGCTGCAGTTGATGCCCAAGCCGGTTCTGGGTGGTGCCACGCTGATCATGTTTGGTACCGTTGCTGTTGCCGGGATCAAGATACTGGCTGAAGCCGGACTGAATCGTCGTAACGTGATCATCGTTGCTGTCTCTCTGGGCCTTGGCCTGGGCGTCGCCGGTGTGCCCGAAGTGCTTAATTCGCTTCCCGATACATTGAAGAATATCTTTGGTTCACCGATCACTATCGGTGCGATGGCCGCGATTCTTATGAATATCGTGATGGTCGAGGAACCGACTGCACAGCAAATTGCAGATGGCACGGAGCTCAAAACTGGTGAGAAGGCGAGTGACAAGAGCTGGGTAAGACCTTGTTAAGGTTGGCCCTGCCTAAGAAGTGATATGAGTTTTTCATTGCTAGCGTTATAGTCACAGTCCATCTGTTTTTCTAGGTGTGATGACCGGGTGCGGCAGTACCCAACCCTCACAATAAAGAGCAGCGAAGCCGGTTCAAGGAGTCTGAACCGGTGGTTTTTCTTTAACTTAACAACTGCTCCGTTAACGAACCTTTCCGGTTTGTTCGTTAACGGCGTTCACATCCGGGCACTTTCATTCACTATTTTTTTCACTCTTTACCTTCAAGAGCGGAATAGGAGCGACTATGCCCATCGAAACAACGCCCCCTGAAACAACGTCCAATGTACAGACCTCATCGAGCCAGCGGTTGTGGATAAAATCTCCGTTAGCGACCCTTGATGCCAGCAGTGCCGGCGGTGTTGTTGTTAAAAACGACCTTATTGTCGAAGTGTTGACCGCAGGACAGCAGCCTTCGCAGCCGGTAGATACGGTATTTGATGCCAGCGAGCATGTACTGTTACCAGGACTGATCAACGCCCACCACCACTTTTACCAAACCCTGACCAGAGCCTTTCCGGCGGCGCTCAACAAAGAGTTGTTCCCGTGGTTGAAAAGTCTCTATCCGGTCTGGGCACGGCTCAATGCCGAAATGATCGAAGTCTCCACCCAGATTGCGCTGTCTGAGTTGCTGCTGTCGGGTTGTACCACCGCCAGCGACCATCACTATCTGTTCCCAGATGGTTTGGAACAGGCGATCGATATCCAGATGCAACAGGCGCAAATATTGGGAGTGCGGGTTCACCTGACTCGCGGTTCGATGAGTCTGGGCGAAGACGATGGTGGTTTGCCGCCGCAGACCACAGTGCAGAGCGCCGACACTATTCTGGCCGATAGCGAACGGCTGATCGGGCTTTATCACGACAAACGCGATGGCGCGATGACCCGGGTTGCACTGGCACCTTGCTCGCCGTTTTCGGTGAGCGAGGCGCTGATGCGAGACTCGGCCGAGCTGGCGCGTCAGCACGACGTGCGACTGCACACCCACTTGGCCGAAACCCACGATGAGACCGCTTTCTGCCAGCAGATGTTTGGGGTCCGTCCGCTCGATTATCTGGAACGGGTCGGCTGGCTCACTGATCGTACTTGGCTGGCACACGGTATCCATTTTGACGATGACGAGATCAAACGTCTGGGGGCTGCCGGGACCGGCATCGCCCATTGCCCGTCGTCGAACATGCTACTGGCGTCAGGCCAATGCAAGACGCTCGATCTGGAGGCTGCAGGTAGTCCGGTCGGGCTGGGTGTTGACGGCTCCGCCTCCAACGATTGCTCTAACATGATGCAGGAGGTGCGGCAGGCGTTCCTGTTACAGCGATTGCGTTACGGCGCCTCGAAGATCACTCATCAGAAAGTCTTTAACTGGGCCACTGAGGGTTCGGCACGATGCTTGGGTCGTGATGATATCGGCAAGCTGGAGGTCGGTAAACAGGCCGATCTGGCGATGTTCCGGCTCGACGATATTCGTTACGCCGGTGCCGGCGATCCGTTAGCAGCGCTGGTGTTGTGCGGTGCAGAGAAAGCAGATCGGATGATGGTTGCAGGCCGCTGGCGGGTGATCGACAGCACTATCTGTGGCGTCGACATGCCGCAGCTATTGGCACGGCAACGTGAGCTGGCGGCGCAGCTAGCGCGTAGTCATTGATTCGGTACCGTATCTCAGTATGCCCGGCAGCCTTGAACGTTTAACAGTTTAGCGCTGCCGGGTTCTGTCGTTTGTTTTGTCGTTACGCTCTGCTGTCGAGGTGAGCCTCAGGGCCTGTCTTCGGCACTGCCCGCCAGTAGTGGGTCGATCAGGCTCAGCGCCTTCTGTTGCTGACTATCGATCGCCAACGACACTCCGATACGGGTTAGCTCTTCGATCAATCGGTCGTTGGAAGAACTAACGATCACCGTGGCATCGGGTGCCGCCTGTTTGATCGAATAAGCCACCAGACTGATACGCTGCTCGTTGGTCATAGCGATGATAATGGCTCGGGCCTGATCAATTTTGGCCCCTTCCAGAAATTGCCGATGGCTGGCGTTACCAAACAGCACCGGTAGCCCCTTGGACTGCGCATCCCGAAAGGCGGCGGTGTTGTGCTCGATGCCGCAGTAGGGAATCTGCTGCTGCTCCAGCAACTCGCCGACCCGCCGACCCAGTTTGCCAAAACCACAGACCACCACCTGCTGTTGTTCGACCTGCTGCTCCTGCTCGTCACTGCTTTTACCTTCATCGTCGGGTGTTCTGATGATGCTATCGGTGATTGGATCGAGATAGCGGTACAGAAAGGGGGTCAGCATCATGGTAAAGACGATCGCCATCACCAGAATCTGGCCCTGGTCGCCATCCATAAACAGATCATTGGCCTGTGCCGTTTCAAATACCACAAAAGCAAATTCGCCACACTGTGACAGGATTAACGCGGTTTTGAGCGACGCGCGGGCGCCATTAAACAGCCGCATCAGACCGAACAAAATCAGCGTCTTTATCACCAGCAATGCCAGCATCACGGCAATGATGGAAAACAGGTTGCTGGCCACAAACAGCGGGTTAACCTGCATCCCGACAGTGATGAAGAACAGTCCCAGAAGCAGATCGCGGAACGGTGTCAGGTCGGCCTCAACCTGATGTTTGTAGTGAGTCTCGGCGATCACCATACCCGCCAAAAATGCGCCCAGCGAGAACGAGAAGCCGAGCGTGTGTGCCAACTGGGCGGCGCCGATAACGAACACTAAAATGGTACCGACAAACAGTTCGCTGGAGCGGCTGCCGATCACCTGCTCCATCACATAGGGGATGACAAAACGAGCGACCACGAACAGCAGCACGAAGATGATGACACCGTTGATCGCCACGTCGAGCAGTAACTCAGGCACGCTTTCGTGGCTGCTGGCGAAGATCGATACCATCAATAGCAGCGGAATCACCGCGATATCCTGGAACAGCAATACGCCGACCGAATTGCGGCCATAACTGTGGCCGGTCTGACGATTCTTGGTCAGCAGATTCAGCACGATAGCGGTAGAGGAGAGCGCCAGCGCCAGGCTGACGATCAGGTTGATCGCCGGATCTGCAGCAAAACCCCAGTGGCCGATGGCGAAGAAAACGGCAGCGGTGATGCCTAGCTGTAACGGTCCGTAGACAAACACCTCTTTTTTCATCGACCGGAGTTTCTGCGGCGAAAACTCCAGCCCGATGGTGAACATCAGAAATACGATACCGAATTCGGCGACCATACCGAGGTCGGTACTGTGTTCCAGATCGAAGGCGAAACCGACCACCATACCGGTGATGATATAGCCGATCACCGACTCGACCTCTAGCTTTTTGAGCAGCACGTTGAGTACCAGCGACAGACCGCCGCAGATCAGAATGAGGGTGATGATGTTGTCCATAGCTAACCTGTCGTCGCAATTATCGAATCGATCACGTATCGGTTAGTTTATGGGTTTATCCGGATATATCGAGTGTTATTAACGCTTTGTCGGCGGAGTTATTGAGCAAAGAGACGTAATTGAATAAAAAAAGGCTATGTCTTGGTGGGTTGTTGCAGATAGGTCAGCACAGGGACAGGTACTGACACGGGAAAGAACTAACCGCTTAGACGTCGGAGTAGCTTCGCCTTCTGGCTTCATAGCAAACCGTGATCAATCCAGCAAAACGCTGATGGTTCGGTATGAGTTCTGATCTGCCGCGTGTGATGATCGTTTCTGTTCCGCCCCCTCGGTTGGCGTCATTCTTTGTCAAACGCAACCTTTGTTCAACTTAACAAAGAACGAAACAAGGCCGCTCCAAGGCATCCATGCCTTCGCGGCATTCGGACATCCCTTGCCATCAAAAATGCTCAACCCCGCTACTTGTCGTCTTCGCCGATCCACTGCGTGTTGTGCTTAAGAATGGCCGCTTGGGAAACTCGGCGACTTCGTCACCTCAGAAATCCCCAGCTTGCCCCATTCTTAAGCAGCAATGCTCGTCTGCGTAAAGGGGTTGGATGCCAGCCGAAACTTGAGTTATCACTATCGGCACGAAGAGCAAGCGGGGCTTCATGGGTCATCAGGTGGGTGTCGCACTTGGGAGTTGAATTCGCGCGTATTTCCAGTTTTAGGGCGCGAAAATATCGGACAGCAGGCGCGTTTAATACTAGAAATTTAGTACTAGGAAATTAAGGGTTATAGCTGCATTATCAGAGCATTAAAGATTTTGGCACCGAGATACTGTGCCATCCTTATAAGAACTATGCGCGGGCTTGTTTCCATCGTGGGATGAATGATAGGTGACGTCAAATTACATGCATATTCAACCGCTTACGCTGTTGTTTTTCATAGTGTGAATACGATAAAACGAGTCGGCACAGTATTAACACGTTATAAGGCCTGAGGAATTAGTGATGCCTAGAAATAAGCACAAACGAAAAGCTTCAGCACACCCTAAACCTAAAACAGTAAAAAGTGCCAAACCATCAGGAGTGATAACTTCACACCCCCAAGTTTTTATTTTACTTGGTTTGTTCTTTGTTGCGTTAGGTGTATATATTTTGGTTTTTAAATCGCAAGGCAATGCAATGTTTGGCTTTGCTATGCTTTCTCTTATTGTTGGGGTGGTGACAGTGATTTTTGCAAATTTTGCTGTACCTAAGAAAAAGACAGATTAGGTTTGTGTTTAACGGCCATATAACAAGAAAATAAATGAAGACGCATAACAGTTGGCTGCGCTCATTCGTCGCAAGTATAGCTAACGACTATTCGCTGCTTACTGTGGCGTTAAACCCTAGGAGATTGAGTGAACCTGATTCTGATCGAAGGGTTGCCGGGTAGTGGAAAAAGTACAATGGCAGAAATGCTCTGTGATGCTGCTCTAGATGATGGCATCGCATCGAGCTGGTACTTAGAGCAATCGAAAGATCACCATGTTCATCCCATTGATTTTAAACATGATAAGTACAGTAAGGATTTCCCTGAGCGCTGTTTGAAGAGGTGGGGTAGTTTCGTTTCGGCAAACAAAGACAATGATCATCTTTTTATATTTGAGGGAAGTCTATTTCAAAGCACTGTTCGCTTCATGCTAGAGGGGAACAACAAAGAGCATATTTCTGAGTATTACAATGAGTGCCAATCTATATTGTCTAAACTGTCTTCAAAGCTAATTTATCTTCGCCCGACTGACGTGGGCTCTCATATTGATTGGACGATGAAACATCGCGGCGATGAATGGACGGGCAAGGTCACAGAATACCTGGAGAAAACTCCCTATTGTGCAGATCGGCAATGGCAGGGAGAAAACTGTATGAAATCTTATTGGTCTGATTACGCACAGCTTTGTGACTTACTTGTAGTACAGACAAGGATGCCATGCCACAGGATAAAGGCCGGCTTTGGTGGCTTTGAGTCTCAATTTAATGAAGCGATCATCATATCAAATCAGAAAATTGGTTTAACAACGTGCCGCAATCTGGCACTAAAAAGCGCCGGTCTACGGCCGCTGCTATTGAGTGTTGTTGAGTACGAGGTTAGGTGTCAACTGCGTATAGGGTGAGGGTGAATATTATGGCGGATATAAATCATCAAGTTGGAATCGAAGCATCGCCTGAAAAAATATACGAGTTATTGACGACAAATAGCGGCCTGTCGCAATGGTGGACAAATGATGTCTCTGGCGCCGGTGATGTGGGGTCAGTGATCGAATTTCGTTTTAATGGTGGGGGTCCAGACTTCACTGTTACCCAGCTAGTGCCCAATAAAGTTGTTGGCTGGAAGCACACTGGCGCTATGCCTGAAGCATGGATGGGAACGGAAATCCTGTTCCAACTACGGCAGGAGTCAGATCAGACGTTTGTCAGGTTCACCCATGCTAACTGGAAAGAGCCTACAGACTTTATGGCCCACTGCAGTACCAAATGGGCCGTGTTTTTACTGAGTCTAAAAGACGCACTCGAAACCGGTAAGGGAAAGCCGTTTCCCGATGATATTCAGATAGATAACGCATAAACAGGCACATAAAAATACCTAACAAGTTTAGCAGCGCGACCACTAAAAGCGTGGCTTCTCCACAATACGGCGCATTCCAAAGACGTTAGGTTTCACAGGAGCCGTATGCGTACAACCTCATTAACAATCAAGGCTGTAATAGTTACTGTTGTTCCGCTTCTTGCGTGTTCTACTTACTACACGCTCGAGAGGCTTGAAAGTGCTGGGCAGGCAATCTACTTCGCTACTTCACTCGCGCTTCCGGTAATGCTTCTAGGCTTTATCGGTTCGGCATCAGGCAAAAAGACTCGGCTCCTTCGTTGGTTTTCAGGACTTGCGCTTGCACTGCCCGCCGCGCTACTCGCATTCATTTGGCTGTGAGCGTACCTTCCGTTTATGCAAAGCGTGTTTCACGTCACCAGAAAACGAAAATTAATTCAGTGCCATTAGAATCAACACATAACAAGTGACGATGGCTTCCCATCAAGACAATTAAGCCATATATACCTGCCATTTTTCACCGTTTTTAACCATCGTATTCAGTGTCAGAACCATCTTTTGCATACAGGCACCAGGGCTAATTTTCGGTAGCTTGCCTGTGGCCTTACTGTGGGAGCGCAGTCTCTGCGCGATTAGCTGTTGGCTAAATGGAGCCATCGCCCAGAGACTGGGTTCCTACAGGAGTCTTCACTTATTGACGTAAGGTGCCTACAACCGCTAACTCAGACATAGTCCAAAAAAGAGGCGAGGGGAGGGAGAGGCGGCGAACGAACCGTTTTTATTCCGGGCTAGCTTACGAACAAGTGTCTGAGGTGCCGGTTGCCGCGCCGAAGGGGGGAGCACGACAACCAGCGGGTAAACTTAGCTGGTCGCTTGTTGCGGCGCTGCAGTCTCAACCTGGGTTAGCCGGGTCGATAGGTAGGTGAGTAATACGCCGTACGCGGGCAGGAACAGCAGTAGGCTGATCACCATTTTGAAGCCGTAATCGACCAGCGCGATCTCGGTCCAGTTGGCGGCCATAAAGGCATCCGGGCTCTGGTAAAAGGCGATGGCGAAGAAGGCCAGCGTATCGAGGCCGTTACCCAGTATGGTGGAGCAGGCCGGAGCCACCCACCAACGGCGATTACCGCGCAGCTTGTTAAATACCTGCACATCAAGGATCTGTCCCAGCATGTACGCCATAAAGCTGGCGATCGCGATTCGTGCCACGAACAGATTGAACTCAGCTAACTGTGCAACACCTTGCCAGACTCCCTGGTAGAACAACACCGACAGACCATAGGAAAGCAGCAGCGCAGGTAGCATCACTCGGAAAATGATTCGGCGTGCCATGCCCGCGCCAAAGATACGTACCGTCAGATCAGTCGCCAGAAACACGAACGGGAAGCTGAAAGCCCCCCAGGTGGTATGCAAGCCAAACACGGTAAAGGGCAACTGCACCAGATAGTTACTCGATGCGATTATCGACAGGTGAAACAGTACCAGCAGTAGTAGCGCTTTACGGAGTTGTTGTGGGGAAAAGCGGGGTGCAGAAAACGAGGACATTAGGCGCCTTTTTGTCATTGGGGTGGAGGGAACCCAAATTGCTGTCAGTGGCCGTGGTCGGCCGTGAGGCTGAGGATTATAGAGTAAAAAAATAAATTGTACACAATGTTGTCTATGTTTGTTTTTAAAGGCGCGTTGGCTTGTTTGTCATGCCGCTGCTTGTCCGAGCGGCTTTTTTCATAGGTCTGCCTGTTTTGCTCGCCTGCATCGAGCGTCATAAACGTTACACGCGCGGTCTCGCTTCCCCAATGACAACAGCATGGCAGCGGATGCTTTTTGTATTTTGTATACGAAATACAAAATCCTGACTAAGGTGATTAGACCTGATGACAATAAAAGGTAACGACCACGATGGCTGAGTTGCAGATTGATCAACACGACAGTCTTTATTATCTACATCACCCACTGACATCATCTGAAGGCGTCACTTGGGTGTTCTTCAACGCACTGACTGGCGATACCGACATGTGGGAAGGACTAATCGCTGAGCAGCTGCGTTCGGCCGGTCACGGTACGCTGAGTTTCAATTTCCGGGGCCAATCCAATAGCCGCTTCGACAAATCCCTAGCATTGAATTCCGATCTCATCATCCGTGATGCCTTGCGGTTGCTGAATGAGGTTAGTCCGGAACGGCCCGTCCTGTGCGGGTTATCCATAGGTGGGTTGTTTGCCGCCCGTTGCTGGCTGTCCTGTCTTACGCAGCTGAATACTATGGGCTTGGTGCTGATCAATATGTTACGTCGTGATGGGCCTCGACTGAAATGGATTAACGATGCGCTGGTGCGCTGTGTAGAGCTAGGCGGACTGCCATTGTTTCGCGATCTCTACGCCCCTCTCCTGTTTAACGAAGCCTGGCAGAAGGAGCATCGGCAGCAGTTTCTGCAGCCCGGCCCCTATACCCCATTGGCGCCTGAATCAGGCCATTACAATTTACTGAAAAACGCAGGCGGCACCGACTGGGACATTCCCTACAGCAGTTGAAACTGCCCGTGCTGGTCGTCACCGGTATGCAAGACCGCGTGTTCCTAGACCTCGCTGATCTTGATCAGCTCTACCAGCGCCTGCCCGATGCGCGACATCTCAAACTTGAAAATGCCGGACATATTCTGCCTGCCGAGCGGCCTGAAGAATTGACCCGGGCCTTGCTGGGTTTTGCAGCGGAGCTGCGGCCATGACTCTCTGGCAGCGCCATGCCAATCTGGCCTATGCCGCCGTGTTTGTTGGTGTGCTCGGTCACGCCTCCACAGAGTTTGTTGCCATTCTTTCGGGCATCAGTGGCCCGGAGCTGTCCGTGTGGCGATTTCTGTTCGGGGGCATCGGTTTGGTCGCCATCGCACTGGTATTGCCCGGTAGCCGTCATCTGCTGACCCCGCTTCGTGCCAGACCGCTGTCGGTGATCGGTCTGTCCCTGCTCGGCGTTACCATCGGTTATCTGCTGTTTCACTGGTCGCTGGATTTTGCATCGGTGCCTCAGGTTGCCACGCTGGTCACCACCATTCCGATATTCGTCGGCCTGTCTAACCTGGTCATCAATCGTCAGCCCATCAGTGGCGCTAAGATCGCCAGCGGCATCTGTGCACTGGTCGGGATCAGCCTGCTAATTTCTGACGGCTATATCGCCCGCTTAAGTGGATCGGGGCAAGAGCTTATCGGAATATTTCTGGCGCTGGGCTGTGCCGCTGCCGTTGCGGTCTACTCGGTTCTAGTAAAGCCGATGATTGGCGAATTTGGGGCCTTGCGCATGACGGCGCTGACTATGTTTATCGGCGCCCTGGGCCTCTGGTTGGTGGTGGGTCTTTTCTTTGGTATCTGGCCATCGCCAGCACGACTGACCGAATTGCCCGAAACCAGCCTGCTGGCTCTGCTGGTGATTGGGTTTTGGAACACCACCATCACCCAGTTTCTCTGGATTGGCGGTCTGGCTGCGGTGCCTGACATCACGCGGGGCAGTTATCTGTTTTTCCTGAAGCCAGTCATTGCAGCCTTTTTGGCCGTGGTTTTTTTGAATCAGGATATAACGACCATACAAATGCTTGCCATTGTGGTGATTACCGCTTACGTGGCCTTCGAGGTATTGATTCCGAGATTCCTGGCTGGAGGTTCTTAGTGTCGTGGGATCAGTCGCCAGAGTGCGGTTCAGCGGTAGTGTTAGCCGACAGTTAGCCTCCGCTGGATCTCTTCGGCCTAAACCACCTTAACCCTGCTATTACGAGAGCTTAATATGTCTGCCCTTAACCCTGTTGCCGTGCAGCCCGACTTAGTTAACCAGGTGTATGTGTCCCTGAGGGACGCCATCTGTGAGGGTCACCTAAAGCCAGGCGAGCGGCTCAACCAGGATCAGCTCGCCAGCCAATTGCACGTCTCAAGACAACCGGTGGTGCAAGCTATTCAACTGCTGAAAAGTCAGGGATTTGTGCGCGACACCGGGCGCAGGGGCGTTGAGATCGCACCTTTGTCGGCCGCGGAGGCACTTCATCTGTACCAGATCCGGGCGACTCTGGATGGCCTGGCCGCCAGGGAAGCCGCGCGTCTCAACCCCGGTTTGGCTCGGAACGAAGGTCAGACGTTGATCGAACACGGTCGCCTGTGTTGCCAGAAAGGCAATGTTTTGGAATTGGCCCGCGCTGACATGGCCTTTCACCAACTGGTTTACCGACTGTCCGATAATCCCTTGATTGACGCCACCATTGCGCCGCACTGGCACCATCTGTTGCGCATCATGGTCGTGGTGTTGAAGAACGTGCCTCCAGTGCTGGCGGTTTGGGATGAACACGCCGCCATTCTTCAGGCGATTTGCCAGGGAGATGACGTTGCAGCGGAGCGCCTGGCCCGGAGTCATGGCGAGCAGGCGGCCCAACGCATCGTACCTCGACTGAGCTGATCAGGTGTTGTAACCCATTTACGCTTTAACCAAGCCAATAAAGCCCTGTCGATCAGACTGATGCCGGTGGCCTTCGTGTGGCTGTTGAGCACCGAATTTATCGGTGCCAAGTACGGCCCGCCCTACACCTGATCCTTCACACTGCAGGCTCTTTATCGGCAGCACCAGCAGACGGATTGCGGTTGGCCAATCCAAAATCGTCCAGGATGCAGTAACAGCAAGGCACCACAAACAACACCAGCAGCGTTGAGCTGGCGATACCGAAGACGATGCTTACTGTCAGCGGGATCAAGATCTGCGCCTGTAGGCTGGTTTCAAACAACAGCGGGGTCATGCCGGCGATGGTGGTCAGCGAGGTCAGCAGGACCGCCCGAAAGCGGTCGTGGCTGGCTCTGGCGGCGGCATCGTGGACACTTAACCCTTCGGCGATACGCCGTTTGACGAACTCGACCAGCAGGATCGAGTCGTTGACCACGATGCCGGCCAGCGACACGAAACCGAGCATCGACGGCATGGTGATATCGAGCCCCATCAGCCAGTGGCCCCAGATCACCCCGATCAATGCCAACGGGATGTTGAGCATCACGATCACCGGCTCGATGTAGGAGCGAAATTGGAAGCTCAGCAGCACAAACACACCCGCCAATCCCATCAGCAGTGAGGTTTTCATCGAGCTCTGGGTCTTGCCGCCTTCGGCCACCTCGCCTTGTAGCTTGAGGCTGATATCGGGGTAGCGTTGCTGAAACTGTGGCAGGTAGTTTTGCTGCATGTCGGCCAGCACCGCGCCGGTATTGTTGAGGTTGGCATCGATGTCGCCGAGGATCATCACGGTGCGCTGGTTATCGACCCGGTGGATGCGCGAATAGCTGCGGGTGGGGACGATCTCGG
The DNA here is from genome assembly GCA_036961355.1 of Motiliproteus sp. GTDB lineage: Bacteria > Pseudomonadota > Gammaproteobacteria > Pseudomonadales > Balneatricaceae > Motiliproteus. The sequence continues at coordinate 4,985 of JBALVL010000057.1, read as the reverse complement.
CGAGGGTATCGAGCGGAATGATGGCACCGTTGGCAGGGTTGATCACCGGGAAGTTGTCGAAGTCGGCCAGCTCATTCTTGGAGGCATCGTCGAGTTCGACCACAACATCGTAACTCTCCAGACCGATACTCGACTCGATCACCTTGACGCCCTGATAGGCGGCCCGCAGTTGCGACGAGATCGTCTGCGCCGTCATCCCCAGGCTGTAGGCTCCGTCTTTGAGGTGGAGGGTGAACTCGGGTTTGCCCGGCCGCAGGTCATCGAGCAGATTGGTGACGCCGGGGTAGCCCGCCAGCCAACCCTGAAGATCGTGCGATGCCAGCGCCAGCTGGTCCAAGTCCGGTCCCTGCAAGCGAATTTCGATCGCCCGTCCCGCTGGCCCCAACGTCGGTTCCTTGATGGCGATACTCCAAGGTTCGTCGAGGGTGTTGGCCAACTCCAGCCAGCGTTGCTTGAGTTCGTTGATCGAGAAGTTGCGTCGTTCGGCGGTTAGCAGGTTGACGCTGATGGTGGCCAGATTGGGGCCGGCCTCGAACGCATCGATATTGGTGCCGTAGTTAACCGAGACCGCCTCGATCACCTTGGCCCCTTGACCTTCGGCCAGCGGCGCGGCGGCTTGTTGAAGCTGCTCCGTCAGCTGCTGAACGATTTTCTCGGTGCCTGTCAGCGGGGTGCCGGTGGGCATCAGAATCCGCGCTTGCAGGATATCACCTTCAAGCGTGGGAAAAGGCGAGAAGCGAATCACTCCCGATGCGACCAGGCTGATCGACACGATCAGCAGCGCGATCACCGCGCCAACAAAACCATAACGGATGCGGATCAGCCGACTCACCAGACGATCGAGCCCCTGCCGCAGTCGCTCGAACAGACTATCGACCGTGGTGCGCAGAGCCGACGGGGTTTGTTTTCCGGCATGTTCGAGTGAGTGATACAGGTGGTGCGGCAGAATAAAGAACGCTTCGATCAATGATACTGAGATCACCGAGATCAAAACAATCGGAATCACCACCAGAATCTGACCGATATCACCGCTGAGACTGAGCAGGCTGCTGAAGATACACAGGGTAGTCAGAAATGAAGAGATCACCCCTCTGGCGACCACGCTGGTGCCTTCGATAGCGGCTTCCAGCGGTTTTTTACCCAGCCGCAGCTGGTGGCCGATGCTTTCGCTGATGACGATGGCATCGTCCATCAGAATGCCCAGCGCCAGTAGCAGGGCCACCATCGACAGCATGTTGATACTGACGCCCAGGTGACTGAGGACAAAGGCGCTGGCCAGGAACGAGACCGGCAGTCCCATCACCACCCAGAAAGAGAAACGGGTGCCGAAGAATAGCCACATGATGGTGAATACCAGCAGCAGCCCCTGCCAGGCATTAGTGGCCAGTAGCCCGATACGGTCATCGATAATGCTGGTGTAATCCTGGGTCAACGATAGCTTTACTTCGGGGGGCAGGCGCTGCTGCTCGGCTTCGATAAACGCTTTGACCTGATCGAGTACTACCAAACTGTCGTCGGCGCTGTTTTTGGCGATCTTTAAGAAGGCTGCTGGCTGGCCGTTGTAGGTGACCTGTTTCTCATCGCTGTCGAAGTCGCTGTTGATGGTGGCGATATCGCCCAACCGCAGTTCGCCTCCCTGCTCTCCCTGAATGATGATCAGCTCTGCCAGCTCACCGGTGGTGCGTTTTTCATCGTTGAAACGGATCTGGTATTCGCGGTTGTCGGTGATCAGGTCACCGGCGGGCATATCGACATTCTGGCCGCGCACTTTGTCGGCAATATCGGTCAGGCTCAGGCCGTACTGACGCAGGTTGTATTGCGGCACCCGGATCTGGAATTCACGGCTGCCGAAGCCCTGAATCTCGATCAGCGGGATGGCGGTGGTTTGTAGCATTCGCTGTTTGACCTGCTCGGCCAGCGTCTTCAGCTCGTGGTTGGGTAGCTCGGCGGTCAGGGCGATGGTGATCACATCCTGAGTCCGGCCGGTCTCCTCGATCACTGCAGTCTCGCTGTCTTGCGGGAAGTTGTCGATGCCGTCGACTGCGGCTTTGGCATCGTCGAGAAATTCGCTGAACTGACCCTCTTCGAGCATCTTCAGGGTCATGATGCCAATTGAGTTTCGCGCCTCGCAGCGCTTCTCGTCCATGAAGCTGATACCGTCCATCGCATCTTCGAGGGGTTTACAGATACCTTGCTCGACGTCGGCTGGCGCGGCTCCCGGGTAGGCGACGCTGATCTTAACCTCGAACTTGTCGATTTCTGGAAAGGTCTCGCGCTTGATCTCCGGCAGCGCCAGAATTCCCGCCAGCAGAAACATCCCCATTAACAGGTTGGCGGCGGTGGGGTGGGCGGCAAAGAAGCGGATCATCTCAGTTCGCCTCCAGCCAGGTGGTCAGGGTCTGTTGAGACTGGCTGTCGGGGGTCGGTGTCAGCAGCATGCCATCGACGGCAGGAAACAGGTCGGAGGTGACCAGCTGGGTTTGATCATCAAATTCAATCGAGGGCTCGAGCAACAGGTATTGCTGCTGTGGATAACCCGTCACCGTGCGACGTTGCAGTTTTTGCTGCGCGTCAACCAGATAGATTGCACCTTGATGCACCGCGTTTCGGGGTACAACCCAATAGGGCAGCGCCTTGCCCGACAGCTCTATCTCCATATACATCCCTTCGATCAGCGGTGGCTTTACCCCCGGCTTGATATCTTGATAGGGGTTGTTAACACCCAGGATGATGCCGACGGTGCGCGATACCGGGTCGAGGTTGCTGCTGATCCGCTCGACGCTGGCGTGCCAGATGGTCTGCTGGTCATTGCCGACCAGTCGCACCCGGGCGCTAAGCCCTAATCGTTTCATCAGCTTGTCGGTCTCGTTGTTGTCGACCAGCAGCGTTTGGGCAGCGTCGGTCGAGAGGTTAAAACCGCGCGAAAGGAACTGCATCTGGTGTAATGAAAATTGGGCGTTGATCAGTACCTTATCGATGGTTTGGGCGCTGAATAGTTCGCTGTTCAGGCCGACGTACTGGTTGGCTTCGGTCGACAGCTTGGTGATCCGGGCATCAAACGGTAGCCGAATCTCGGTACGTTGCAGGTTACGATCCTGGGTCTCAACCTCGGACTCGGCGATCTCGATCTGGGCCTTGATCACTTCAAGGTTGTAGGGCATCGCATCGAGCTGGTTCTGCAGGCTCTGCACCTCCTGCCGACTTTGTAGCAGCAGAGTACGCTGGGTATCGACCGCTGACTGAGCCACCGAGCCTTTGGCCAGTAAACGCTCAAAACGGCTCAGTTCGGCTTCGGATAACTTTTGTTTCTGCTGCGCCAACTCCAGGTTCAGTTCGGCATCCTGTAGCGATAGGTGGTGTTCTTTCAGGTTTGCCCGGTTCTGGGCCAGACTGGCATTGGCTTTTTTCAGTGCTAAGCGGTAATCGTTGTCTTCTATTTTTAGCACCATCGTGCCTGCGGCCAGAATGGCCCCCTTTCGCAGTTTGGGGTGGACGAAGCTCACGCGACCGGAGACCTCGGCCCGCATCTGCAGCAGTACATCGGGGCTGACTTCGCCGTAGCCGATCATGCTGGGCCGAACCGGATGTTGTTGCAGCGTTAAGGTACTGACCGGCACGCCGAGTCGGGTTGACGGCTGGTGCTCCATCGCTGGTCGAGTCTTGACGATCACCACCGCGATCACCACGCCCAGCAGTACCACTAACGGCAGTGCCCAGAAACGTCCCAGCCAGTTGCGGGTCGGGTTCATGCGCGAACTCCTTCAATAAAAAGACGGTAGATGTGGTCGGCCCAGGCGGGGCTGTGGATCTGTTCGTTGCTGATCTGCCAGGCGTGCTGGCGGATAGGGGCACCGATGAACGGGGTCAGGATCAGGCTGACCAGTGAGAAGGCAACCCATTTAGGGTCGAGATCGGCTCGCAACTTACCCGCCTGCTGCTGGTTTTCGATCAGCCTGGGCAACAGCGCAGCCATCTTTTTAGGCATCATGTCGATAAGATCTTGTTGTAACTCACTGTCGCCGGATAACACCTCGGTGGTCATCAGGTTGATGATCTGCGGATTGTTTTCAAAGAAGCTCAACGTGGTATCGATAAAGGCGCGGATCGGATCGGGGGCGCTTAGCAGGGCCTGCACATTGGCAAACTGTTTGGCGGAAATCCGCTCCAGCAGTGCCACAAACAAGCCACGCTTGTTGCCGAAGTCGTATTTGATCATCGCCGATTGTGTACCGGCCTCAGCGGCCAGATCACGAATGGTGATCGACCGGTAGTTTTGGTGGCGTAGCAGCTCAAAGGCGGCGTCGAGCAGATCCTCGCGTCGCTGGGCCTGTCGCTGCGGGTCAACAGGACGCCCGCGTTTGCTCGGTGGCTTGTTCGTAGGCAAGGCCATGTCGGTGTTTTCTCGCTGGCGTTATTTTATTTATCCATGATTAGCTAATGTAATCTACGCCGTTATCGATAAAATGCAACGCTGTTATTTCAGTTGCGGCCAACGTAGCGGTGCGAGTGATACCGCTTCTGCTGGAGACAATAAACCCCTTGCCCCACTCGGGGTACACACGTATCGTGCTGGGACTGTAACGACGCATTGCCATAGATACGGAAAGGTGCGGTAAGGGATTATAGAAACGGTGAATTGGACATGGATGCTCCTTGCTTAGAGATACCTCCAAACGGGCGAATCCATGCCCCGTCTTTTTTGATTAACGTGAAGTATTCACGATTGTCAGCCATTGTCTCAAACAGTAGTCCTTTTTATCGGATTTTTAGCAGGTTAGCGCCCGCATGATTGTCGACAATAAGTTAATGTGTGGCACGATAATAATTATTAACATGCCAGCGGCGTGTTAAATGAGCTGTTATATGCCATGAGAATATTTGCGTTAATTTTAAGTATTGTTTCCTTTTCTTGTTTTGCAGGGGTCGACCTGGCTATGTTCTTATTAAGTGTTGATCCTGAGCTAAGCTATAGGAAACCCCAGCAA
>JBALVL010000056.1:0-27462 GCA_036961355.1 Motiliproteus sp. | reverse complement strand
TGCAGAATGAGAACCACTCGAGTTCTCTGATTGATCCTAGTAACGCGTCACTTAGGGCTCAACCGCTGTTTCAGGTGTCGCCGCATCTGATTGAGAGAACCCTCGTGCGGCTAGTAACAGATCAATTGCGGATCCATCTTTACGGGTCAGATTGGGTACATAACGGGAATACACAGTAAACAACATCTGCGTTGTGGTGTGGCCCATCTGGCGGGCAATCCATTCCGGATTTTCCCCGGCGGCCATCCATAAGGTGGCTGCTGTGTGACGTGTCTGATAAGGGCGTCGTTTTTTTAGATTGAGATAACGCAGCAACGGATACCACACTCGCTGAGTGACATTTCGATGCTCAACAGGTCCACCCTCTCGATTACAGAAGACAAACTTAGAAGAGCGCAAGCTGCCCTCACGCTGGCGCATCAGAGCTTCGTATACGGGACCTGACATCTCCACTTCTCGACGGGATTCTGGTGTTTTGGTGGTATCAATTTGGCCTTGGACGACCGTTTCCCGGATCAAAATCTGACGGTTGGCAAAGTCCACATATTGCCACTGCAAACCATCGACCTCACCAGTACGCATTCCGGTAAAGAACCTGACCACGTAGTAATCCCGAAAGTCAGTACGAACTGTTTTCAGAATCAGTTGCACTTCTTCTAGCGAAAATGGTTCCACATCGTTACGGGAGACTTTGAGAGGCTTTATTCCAATGGCTGGTGTGTTAAATTCGAATCGGTCGGCGGCGTCCTCAAGGATCATTCGAAGCGGCGTCAGGACATGGTTAATCCGGTCATTGGACAGTTTTCGGCCTCGGGTATCGTGGGTAACTTTGGCGAGTGATGCACGATACTTGAGGATGTCTGCCTTGCTGATGCTGCCGACTTCTTTTTCTCCAAAATGCGGAATCAGACGGCTATCCAGCGTTCCGCGGATGATGCGCTGATACGACGATTTCCAACGCAACTGATTCTCGTCATACCACTCCTCCGCAAATTCTTTGAACAGAGGCGTCCTTGTCTTAGGGGCTGATCCTCTTTGTTCCTCTAGCTGATCAACAAGCAGATCAAACCGCTTGGCCATCTTGCTATTAGGGAAATATCGCCGATAGTCAAAGGTACCCAAAGTGATGTCTGCTTCTAACCGTTTGAGAATTGCGCCCAGTTTTTTTCGATTTGTAGGCGTATCAACCAGTAGTGTTTGTTCACGACACCTGACTCCTCGAAAACGAAAATCAAAAAGGAGGCCCCCGACATCTTTTCTAGCGCGAATGCTACCCATTGCAGCGCCCTCCTCCGCTCATTGGTATCCCACCGCTGAATCGCATCAACTCCTCCTCTATAGGCTCCCAGAGATAAAGTATTTTCCGGCCTCCGAACGGGCGTACGTAATGCACCCCTTCATGAAGCACAGAATCCTTCAATGACTGATTAATATATTTGGGGTTGTAGTGAAGTCGTTCGGCCAATTCATTTACTGTTAAATATGTATTCATCTTCTCTCTCCTCGAACAAACGTAGATATATATCTACATATATCGCTTTAAGAAGACGCTTACAAGTACAAACGTAGAAAATTTGCATCAAACGATGAAATAAAGCGAAAATTAGGTAATCAAACGAGGATTGTTAATGATTAGATTTCGTTTCAAAGAGCTCTTGGCTGACAAGTCGTTCAAGGAAAACAGAAGGGTCACGATTGAAGAGGTTGCCAGGGAAACGGGCGTTCACAGAACAACCCTGTCCAAAATTTCTAACAAAAACGGCTACAGCACGACAACCGAAGTACTGGACTCCCTGTGCGAGTATTTTGGCTGCGAGATTAGTGAAATCGCTGAACACATAAAGAAAGACGCTCAAACCTGAATTCAGGTAAAGGTCAAAAAGTGCGGGCTTAAAAAGAGAAGTGGCACAGCGTGGGCACGAATTGGGCACGGAGCCAAAACAAAAAAACCCGAAGCTCTCGCCACGGGTTCTAAGCCACTGTATTAACAGTGTATGTTTGGTAGGACTACCCAGATTCGAACTGGGGACCTCTACCATGTCAAGGTAGCGCTCTAACCAACTGAGCTATAGTCCTAAGAAGTGGGCGTATTATAAGCACCGTCTGTTTTATGGCAACCCTATTGCGGAAAAAAAACGGAGAATACCCCTCAAATCTTGCTGTTGGTTATAGATTCATCAACAGCGGATACCCGCTGTTAGCATACGGCTACTTTTTGATCATCTATCAAGATAAAAACCGGTGATTATCAAGTTTAATCGAGGGTAAGACCCTGACTTAGGGTTCAGCAGCTAGATATCGCTCTCGACACGGTTTCGGCCATTTTCCTTAGCGCGGTAGAGGTAGTTATCAGCCCGTAATAACACTTCGTCAAAACTGCCGTCATCATCACTGACACAGGTAGCCCCTAAACTGATGGTGACGTTGATACTTTTGTTTGCCAACGGTATCGGCTCCATCTCTATCGCTTGCCGAATCCGCTCTGAAACCGCTAACAGTTCACTTTGATCGGTTTCTGGAAGCAGAACAGTAAACTCTTCGCCACCATAACGGCCCACCACCGAATAACGGCGCATCTGCTGTTTTATCCTGTTAGCTACGGTTCGCAACACTGCGTCACCACTGGGATGGCCATGACGATCATTAATCTTCTTGAAGTTATCCAGATCGACCATGATCAAACAAAATCGCCGAGTGGATGATTTCTCACCCTGGCGACTACATCGAGCATATTCGTCTTCGCCCAGCCTGATTATTTCCCGACGATTAAGGCAGTCTGTCAGGTCATCAATGGTCGCCAGGCGTTGAAGCTTGTCCTGTGTGAGCGTCAATTGCCCGACCGCCACACGCAAGAACGAGTAGGCAATCGCGTAGATCACAACAATAATGACCGCCAGGAACGATAACGACATTAGAACTTGTAGAACGATCTGTTGACGATAGCGGGTAGCGTCCTGGTAAATCTCAAAAACACCGACCACCTCTCCCTGTTCATTTCGAATGGGCACGTAGGTTTCAACCACATCAACATCAAAGTGCCATTCACCTCTGAGGTCGTACATCTCATCCTTGGTTTGTATCTCTGAATCATTAGCGCCCGACAAGGCGTGCTGCAGTCGTTCGTTATCAGAATCGAGCTGGCCAATGATGCCGGAATCGGTGCTATAGATTATTTCCGCATCTAATGAAAATATTTTGATTTTTAGAATGTCGTAAGGTCGCAAAAAGGTGCGTAAGATGTGATCCAGCTGCTGTTGATTGGCTTTTTTAAATATCTGCGGTGTTACGCTATCAGTCCCTCCCTGCAGCATTTGCTGGTTGGTCAAAGCAACTATCGATTCACTGAGACTCACCGATTTCTGTTCGGCGGTGCTGACAACAAAGTTCTCGTATAACCAATAAATACCCACGGTGGATAAAACCAAAACCACCAGGGTCGAAATAGCTGCGATCCGTTTGAGCAACCACAACAGCCGTTTCGGTTCGGGAAGTGTTTCTGGGGGTTTCAACATCGGTTACTTCCTTACAGCGCTTCAACAACGATCAGTGGCAGACTGATAACAACCAGTGTTATTGAATGAATTCTCACAAGCATTTTATCTCAAGCTTGCGCTACATACTATCTTGCTGATTTACATGAAATACCTAATAAAGAAGTGATTAATATTACAAGATTTCAATACTCAATCTCAACGCGCATTGAGCCAGATCATTCATCGCAGTAGAATGGACGGCCGCTTTTTGCCGAACTGGACACAATTTTGATGATCTGGCGTCCCCGCTCCATTCTCCAGCTCGTCTTAATCGGCTTCACTATTGTGGTAGCTCCACTCGCGCTGGCAATTTTTTTCACCCTTCAAACACTTGACCAACAAGCCACTGACAGTAACAAAACCACTCGAGAACTCGTTAACGTCACCCGCCAGAGTCAACGGCTACAAACCGATATGCTCGACCTGGAGCGTTTAGCTCGCCAATTCGCGACCCTTGACGATGCCTCGCTACTGCCCATTTTCGAAAGCACGATCACCTCAAGCCACCAGGAGTTAGCGCAACTTCAAGGGTTGCTTGAAGTCTCACTGCTCCCGTTCACGCAAGCATTATCGGATCAATTGATCGGTCTGGCCGAGGGCGTGCCGGCGATCGATAGCGCCAACCCCGATAGTTACTCCGTGCTGTTGAGTTTTGACCAGCTAAACCGTGACAGCCGTCTATTGCAGCAAGCGATCACTCAGTTGGTAGATGACCGGTTGAGGCATCAGGCAGACCAAGTTCGCGCCGTTAAAACCTTGTTACGCAACTGGCTTATCGTAGCCGCCATGCTTACGCTGGCTTCGGCGCTGCTTTTTATCTATTGGATCAGCACACCTATCCGCCAAATTGAGAAAAAAATCCGAGCCTTGGGCAGTGGTAAGCCTAAAGAGATCAACATTAGCGGCCCGCTGGAGATGCGCGCCCTGGGGCAGCAACTGGATTGGCTAAAACAACAACTCGAGCAACTTGAAGAGCAGAAAAAGCAGTTCTTCCGCCATGTTTCACATGAATTGAAAACACCATTGGCGAGCTTACGCGAAGGAACTGACCTGATGGCTGAGGGGGTCGTAGGAGAGCTTGGCAAACAACAGCAGGAGGTGGTCCATATACTGCAACAAAACAGTCGGGAGCTGCAGCGCCTGATTGAAAACCTGCTCGATTTCAACCACAGCCTTGAACAGTCATCGCTGCAATACCAGCAGCTGTCACTGGACGACTTGATCGCAGACCTGCTTTCGCCCTATCAGATGCAGATCCAGCGACGCCGGCTACAACTGCAACTGCAGCCGCAGCCGCAGCCTCTTTATTGTTTCGCTGACTCCGGAAAGTTGCGCACCGCTCTGGATAACCTTATATCCAACGCTGTCAATTACAGTGAACAAGGGGGAAGCATCCTGATAAGCTGGCACAGCCTTGATAGTTGGTTAAATATCGATGTTGCCAACAGCGGCGAGCCGATCTCAGAACCAGAATCAGCACGTATTTTTGAACCTTTCTTTCAGGGAAAAGCCAGTCGAGGGGGTGCCATCAAAGGCTCAGGGATTGGTCTCAGCGTAGCTCGTGAGTGTATCAACGTTCAAGGTGGTCAATTGACACTATTCAACAAGCCAGGTTGGAGCAATTGTTTTCGCATCACACTCCCCCTACTTAATGAGCAGCCACCTATTCCCACTAACCAAGCAGTAGCGTTAGAAAGCGATTCTAGCGCCATGGCGAACAAGGTATCCAAGTGACGATGTTACATTCTCTTCTCTATTGGGCGAAGCGCTACCGTATTAAATCCCGGGGACCTAGTTGCGGAATGTTGTCGGCAATGCTGGTATCCGGCATTTTCCTTAGTGGCTGCCAACAAGGCGGTCTCAACGATTATCAATCTGCGGTCTACTGGCACCCGTTACCCTCCGTTGAGTCAGATAACAATCCATCAACCGAGCCGCCGCCACAGCAATGGCTATTACAGCTCCAGACACAGTTACTACTCAGTCCCGAACAGGCTCAACAAGCACTACTCGAATTACCACCGTTTGACAGTAAGGCCCTTCAGCAGTTGGCCGACTTTGAGCAATTTAACTACCTGTTGCTGCAACAACAACGGCAACAACGGGAGGGGTGGATCTTCGCCCGTGACGGTTTCCGGGCCCTTGATCAACGCTATCAACAACAGCCGCTTAGCGGCCTTTTTCAGCTACTCCAGGCTCACAACCAAACCAAGATAAACCATCATCAACAACTGTCAAAATTGACCAAAAGGCTACAGCAAACAGAACAACAACTGCAGATAAGCGACCAGCTTCTGCTCGAGAGCAAGGTGCAGAGCGAGCAGTTAGAAGCCAAGATTGACGCGCTCACCAATCTTGAACGCAGTCTCAATACCCGCAAAGAAATCACCAACGACGCTGAGGTGCCAGAGAAGCCATGAATAAAACCCTTCCTCAACCACACCTGTTACTGGTCGATGATGACCCTAGCCTGATGCGTCTTTTGGTACTTCGACTTGAAGCCGAAGGCTTTGTACTTTCGACCGCTTCTTGCGGTAGTGATGCCCTCGCATTGCTGGAACGCGAGGCGATCGATCTGGTGATCAGCGATCTGCGAATGGACGGCATGGACGGGATCGAGCTGTTTGATCAAATACAACATCAATACACCGGTTTACCGGTCATCATTATCACCGCCCAAGGCTCGATCGCCGATGCCGTGGCAGCGACCCAGAAAGGGGTTTTTGGCTTTCTGACCAAACCGATAAATCAGCAAGAGCTACATCTACAGATTGAACGCGGGCTGGCGACCAGCACCCGCCCGTTAGAACACAGTCCGGATCAGCGCTGGCGCAGCCCGATTAAAAGCCGTAGTCCAGCGATGGAAGCGTTGCTGGCGACCACCGCTCAAGTAGCAGGATCCGGCGTCAGCGTGCTGATATCCGGCCAAAGCGGTACCGGTAAAGAACTGTTGGCTCAAGCACTACATCAAGCCAGCCCTCGCCATAACAAACCCTTTATCGCGATCAACTGCAGTGCTCTGCCCGAACCGCTGTTGGAGTCTGAGCTTTTCGGCCATGTCCGCGGTGCCTTTTCCGGAGCGGTTACGGACCACCAAGGACTGTTGCGGGCGGCCGACGGCGGCACCCTTTTTCTTGATGAGATCGGTGACATGCCGTTGTCACTGCAGGTCAAACTACTCAGGGTGTTACAAGACCATCAGGTCCGCCCGGTAGGCAGCACCCAAAATCATCGCGTAGATGTGCGGATCATTTCTGCCACCCATCGCGATCTTGAAGCGGCGATGACCACACAGGAGTTCAGACAAGATCTGTACTACCGGCTAAACGTCGTTAATCTTGAGATCCCCCCGCTGAACCAACGAGTTGAAGATATCCCGTTACTGGCGGACCATTTTTTGACGCTGGCTTGTGCCGATATGGAGCCCAAACGCTTTGCCCCCGATGCGGTGGAACTGTTAGTTGGTGCACAATGGCCAGGTAACGTTCGTCAATTACAGAATCTGGTGCAGCAAATAGCAGTGCTATCTCAAGGGACTCTGGTTAGTGCCGCACAGGTCCGACAGGCTCTGTCAGATGAAGTGGCCTATCTGCCCTCGTTCAACGAAGCCCGGCGTCAATTTGAACGTGATTACCTAACCAAAGTACTACGCCTGACCGAAGGTAATGTGTCGCAAGCTTCACGACTAGCGCAGCGCAATCGCACCGACTTTTACAAGTTGCTTCAACGGCACGAAATCAAAGCCGAACAATTTAAAGCGCCCCGGTAACGATTTACTGTCCGCCACCATATCTGTCGCAAATTTAAGACACTGTAAGCCTTTGAAAAAAGGATAGTGATAGATATCATCAAATATTGTCGTCTATAACAGACAGTCTAGTGCCTATATCCCGCTAAATCCCCCAGCAACCCCCTCGCACGTTAGCACCTGCAACTCTAAGTCTTTGTTTTATTGAAGTTAGAATCACTTTGGCACAAAAATCGCTATTAGAGATCGTGTGCGACAAAAGACGCCTATGAAGACCATAAAACAGCAGGCTTCCATAAACACCGAAAAACCGGTGATACAGATTCAATCGACAACGCGACAACTGAACTAAAAGAGATAGGGGGTTACAGATGGGCATTCAATTCGAAATTAGCCGCGATCCAAGACTGCTTCGAGACTATTACAAAATTCGTGAATTTTGCTTTAGAAATGATCTGGGAGTGCTCTCTTTCGACGGCTCAGAAGATCAATTCGATCGCGAAGGTTTGGTCATGATCGCCAGAGACGGCGATCAATGCATCGGCGGCGCACGTATTTCCGGGAACCGGTCGATCGTCAATGATCAACCCACTCCCCTCCCACTCGAGCACGAAGGGCTGGATCTGGAACAGTGGTTTCCCGAGCTGGGAACAAACCAAAGCCGCTATTGCCAGTGGACTCGGCTGGCGCTGCTACCCAAGTATCGTAATAGCGACAATGTCCGCAATATTGTAAACGCACTGATCGAATCGGCGCTGGAGTATGGCTTTGAATACGCCTTCAATGTGGCTGGAATGAATCGAGCCCGACTATACAAACGAATGCACAGTAGCTTGGGTTATAAATACCAGATCATGGATCAGATTCCGGTACCCGAGGAGAAAGGCTTTCTGGGACTGCCGCACCTGCTATCAGTCACCCCCTTGCGAGACACCATGAATTGTCGTCTGGCCGCTGCGTCAGCGGCCTGATCGTTTCTTTCTGTCGTGCTATTTTTGCAGTGCTATAAAAGTGCCGTGGTTAGTAGAGACATGCTTAGTCGTACCCGTGTAATACCACGGCAGGGGCTAATTCTCGTGCTCGATCCAGCTAACCGGCACGGACAGCAAGTAACCTACTCCGTAGACCGTTTTAATCAATAACGGCTTTTTAGGATCTTTCTCTATTTTTTTACGAATTCGTGACATACGAACATCAATACTTCGCTCGTACGGGATCGAATCTCGCCCTAACAGGTCACCCATCAGACGATCACGATTGAGGATCTGTTGCGGTGCACGCAGGAACAACATCAACAACCCCGATTCAGCCGAGCTAAGTGTGCCCGAACGACCATCCTGATGCGACAACGTCAACGTAGACGGATCAAAGCGCCAGTCACCGAACAGCGCCAGTTTTGCAAGTTGGCTACTATCGGGCTGACCAATTTTATCCAGTCGCCTGAGCAGGCTGTTGACCCGAGCCACCAGCTCACGCGGGTCGAACGGTTTGATCATGTAATCGTCAGCACCCAGCTCTAACCCCAGCACCCGATCCGGTAAACTGCCGCGCCCCGTCAAGATCATCACCCCAACCTTATGCTGGTCGCAAAGCTCACGCACTAGCGCCAAACCATCCATATCGGGCAATCCCAAATCGACAATGCACAATGCCGGAGTCCGGCGACGCATCGCCTGGGTAGCCTGAGCACCAGTGCAAAAACTACTCGTCTGGTATCCAAAGCTTTCCAGCTCGTTACATACCAACGAGGCGATATCCCGCTCGTCTTCAATCACATAGATCAGTTTATTACCGCTCACGTTGATCCTCACTCCTTGATCTGTCTTCTGCTATTTTCGTGGTGACATCTACTGGCGTTGAATCGGCGCCAACCGACACTTGATGAGGCCCCACCAACGCCTGTTGCAATGCTTCGGGACGGAAGGGCTTACGCAGAACTAAGTATCGTTGAGCACTTTGCTCATGTTGGTCAAAGGCGTAACCGGTGATCAGGACGATGCGCGTATCCGGCCGTATCTCCCGCACACTCTCGGCCAGCTCGTAACCGTCAATGCCACCGGGCATCATCACATCCGACACTAACGCGTAAAGATCCGGCAAGCTATCGATCAGCCCCATCGCCTCCACGCCATCGGCGGCTTCAATCACGGCAAACCCCATCGTTATTAACTGTTCAACGATGACAGCCCGCACATCCTCATTGTCCTCTACCAGCAAAACCAGCTTCCCCGCCGCAGATACATTCAGGTCGGAATCAGCAGGTAAACGCAAAAAGTGCTCGCTTTGCTCGGCATCACTAGTCGGTAATAGCAGGTCGATACAGGCACCTTCATCCGGCTCACTTTGGATCCGAATATAGCCCTGTGACTGTTTCACAAAGCCATACACCATACTCAGCCCCAACCCTGAACTCGAGCCGGTTTTGGTAGTAAAGAAGGGTTCAAAGGCCCGGCTCAGGCAATCGCTACCAAAGCCTTTGCCGGTGTCGCTGACACTGACTTGCAAGTAGTCACCCGGAGCGACCTCTTCATCGTATTGCACGGCCTCTGTCACCTGACACTGACCAACCTCAAAGGTCAGTTCACCGCCTTTAGGCATCGCATCACGAGCGTTCAATGCCAGGTTAAATAGCGCGTTTTCGAGCTGACTCTGATCGACATAGGCAAACGTTGGCGATTGCTCAGACGATTTAAAAACGATCTTGATGTTACTGGGCAGAGAACCCTCGAGCAGACTCAGCGAGTCACTAATTAACGCCGACACATCAACCTGTACCGGGATCAGCGGCTGGTTGCGCGAGAACGCCAGCAAACGGTTGGTGATACCGGCTCCGCGCCTACCGGCACGAATCGCCGGGTCAAGGTAACCCGCCAGCCCTTCAACATCGGCGTAACGATCACCGGCGGAGATAAGATTACCGATAACAACGGTTAACAGGTTGTTGAAATCGTGTGCCAAGCCTCCCGCCAACTGCCCTACCGCACTCATCCGCTGCGCTTCGGTGAGCTTATGCTCGGCTTCTTTCTCAGCGGTGACGTCCAAAGTGAGGTTCAAAATCGCCTTAACCTTTCCTTCGTTATCGAATTCGGGAATCAATTTTCGGCGGGTGACCAGCTCTCGTCCCCCTTGCATCAGGCGGTACTCAAAATCTGACTCCCCTCCAGCCAAAGTCCGCTCGGCGTGAGGTTTAATCTCAGCATACATCTCAGCCGACATCACCTCCTGCAGCGAACGCCCCACCAAGTCCTGTTTTGAACGATTAAACATCTGAGCGTAACGGCGATTGACGAAGCGGTAACGCAAATCTGCGCCGACATAAGCGATCTGTGCCGGCAGTTCGTCGAGGATCATCCGTTGCCGCTGCTCGATCGTGGCCAACTCCTGAGTACGCCGCTGCACCTGATAATCGAGGGTCTGAATATTCTGGCTCAGCTGTTTGACCATGGCATCAAAGGTTCGGCCCAACACACCAAGCTCATCATCACTATCGATACCACTCTGCGCACTCAGGTCGCCGCTACTGACCCGCTTGGCGGTCTCGGCTAAACGGCGAATCGGCGCAGCAATCTGCGAGGCGAACACCAACGCCACCATCAATGCGATCAATAACACCACCCCGGTGATCGTCATGATCCGTTCCGTCAGCACTTCAGAGCTGCGCTGCAGTTCATCTTCATAGACCGACGAGCCTATGTACCAGTCAAACCCCTTCAGATGCCTTACCAACGAGGTTTTTTGGTAGCTGTAGTTACCCGGATCGGTCGGCTTATCCCACGGGTAAGACCACTCCTGACCGGTATCGGCAACCGCGATCAACTCGTCAGCGATCGGCAGCCCGGTATCAGGATTGAGCTGATCGCTGAAGTTGATACCGTCGAGGTTGTCGTTGGGGTGGATCAGCATGTTGGCGTTGGCATCGAAGATATACATATAGCCGGTCTTGGCTATCTTGATCTCCTGCAGCGCATGGCGCAGTTCAACCATCGCCAACTGCAGTCGTTTCTGTACTTCGACTTCGATATCGTCCAGATACAGTCCCGACCCCAATACGATCTGCCACTTGGGAAAATCTTTGACGTAGGAGATTTTATCTTGCGCGATGGGCTGGTCCAGCCGTTGCCATTGATACTGCACAAACCCCTCACCGTTGGCACGCGCCTGAGCGACAATTCTAGTGATCACCGCCTCACCACTGTCGCTCTCCAAAAGCCGGGTATCGACCTTATGGAAACGGTCGTCCGGATGCGACAACAGCACCGAATCGTAACCGGCGATCCAGATATAGTCGTTGTTACCGTAGGTGAAGCTGCGTAAACCTTCGAACAATTTTTGACGTGCCTGGGCTTCGCTAAGTTCGCCTCGTTCAACCAGCGCAAAGGTCTCGTCTACATACGCTGACGCCAATGCCACTACGGTTTTGAGTTGGAATTTACGCGCATCCAACGCCTGCTGGCGATAGCCATCAAGACCGAATTGAATTTTCTCGGCCAACTGATAAACGTTATTCAACACCGTACGGCTGGCGTTCTGTTCGATTCCGTAAACAGTGCTCTTGATCAGTGGCACCGAGTAGAAATAGATCGCCAACGCAAACAGTACGATGATCGACACCATCGCCAGAAACAGTCGTCTAATCAATTTAGAATCCAATAACATCGTTAATTCTTCTTGTTTATCAGTTGGTCGCGAAGGTTTTTGGTTCAAAACCGTTACACCACCCTACCCCCTATTCTACGACAACCGCCCTCACCTAAAACCCCTGCTTCGACGAAAAAACAGCGCTGTTACATTTGGTTAGATTTGCGACCAATTCTAGCAACACTGCTTGTGTTTAATAGCTAGCGTCAAAACAGCTTTCGCAAAACTGGTTTTCAAAGCTGATTTTTCCAAAACAACAACAATACCTGCAGCGGCCACCGCCGACTTCGGGGTAAACAATCAGCTACCGAGTAAGGAAAGCAGCCTATGAGCCGAGATATTATCCTCGAGACGCGTAATCTCGTTAAACAGTTCAAAGGCTTTACTGCAGTCGACGATGTCAACCTACAAGTCGAGCGTGGCTCGATCCACGCGTTGATCGGTCCCAACGGGGCAGGCAAGACCACCGTTTTTAACCTACTCACCAAGTTCCTTACTCCCACCACCGGCACGTTGCTGTTTAACGGTCACGATATCACCAGCAAAAGCTCCGATGCGATCGCCCGAATGGGAATTATCCGTTCCTTCCAGATCTCTGCCGTGTTCCCGCATCTTAGTGTGGTCGAGAACGTGCGTGTGGCGTTACAGCGCAAACGCAATGACAGCCTGTATTTCTGGCGCTCTGAAAAGTGCCTCGACGGTCTCAACGACCGGGCGATGGAACTACTCGACTCGGTGGGCCTTGCTCCGTTCGCCAATGCCAATGCCGTTGACCTGCCTTACGGTCGTAAACGTTCACTCGAAATTGCTACCACGCTGGCACTAGACCCTGAACTACTGCTGCTCGACGAACCGACACAAGGTATGGGGCATGAAGACGTTAGCGTTGTCGCTGAGTTGATCAAGAAGGTGAGCAAGGACCGGACCATCCTGATGGTCGAGCACAACCTCAACGTTGTAGCGGATCTGTCCGACACAATCACCGTACTACAGCGCGGCGCGGTTCTGACCGAAGGCGACTACGCCACAGTATCGGCTGACCCGCGGGTTCGTGAAGCCTATATGGGGGTTGAGGCAGATGACCAGCCAGCCGCTGGCCATAGCCGTGCCGACAACGACAGTGCAAACAATGTATCCCCTATCAAGGATGCCGATTCTGACAGTTCACTGGAGGCCAACGTATGACCGCCATGATGAATATTAAATCAAGCCGTGAAAAAATGCGGGTCAGCGATCTGCACGCCTACTACGGCGAGTCGCATATTTTGCACGGTATCGATCTATCGCTGAACCAAGGCGAACTGATTACCCTGCTCGGCCGCAACGGTTCCGGCCGCAGCACCACCCTTAAAGCAATTATGAACATGGTGGGTAAGCGTTCCGGATCTATTGTGATCAATGGTCATGAAACCATCGATATGCCCAGTCATAAAATCGCTCATTTGGGGGTCGGTTTCTGCCCTGAAGAGCGCGGCATTTTCTCCAGTCTCAATGTTGAAGAGAACCTGATGCTGCCGCCTGAAGTACGCTCTGACGGGATGTCGGTGGAAGAAATTTACGGCATGTTTCCCAACCTGGCGGAGCGCCGTAAGAGCCAGGGCACCCGTTTATCGGGCGGCGAGCAACAAATGCTGGCGATGGCCCGGATTCTGCGCACCGGCGCCAACATTCTGTTACTCGACGAAATAACCGAAGGGCTGGCCCCGGTTATCGTCCAAAAGTTGGCCGAGGTTCTGCTGCAACTCAAAGAGCGCGGCCTA
Source organism: Motiliproteus sp. (assembly GCA_036961355.1). Lineage (GTDB taxonomy): Bacteria > Pseudomonadota > Gammaproteobacteria > Pseudomonadales > Balneatricaceae > Motiliproteus. Next base: position 13,783 of record JBALVL010000056.1, on the reverse strand, counting down.
ACCATCATTTTGGTCGAACAGAATTTCCGTTTTGCCGCACCGATTGCCGACCGCCATTACCTAATGGAGCATGGCCATATCGTCGAACAAATTGATGCCAACGAATTAGAAGCAAAAACAGACCTGTTAAACACCTATTTGGGGGTCTAACGATTCTCGAATTTCCAAGCAAGTACGACCTAGAAACGCACTGTAACTAACGCTCTATTAGCAAATTGAAAACAACAATAACACTGGAGAACATAATGAACGCGATGCGTAAAACATTACTGGCTACCGCACTAATCGCCGCCACCGGCGCAGCTCAGGCCAGCCTATCGGACGATAAAGTCAAGATCGGCGTACTGGGCGACATGAGCGGCGTTTATGCCGACATCAGCGGCCAGGGCAGCGTTGAAGCCGTCAAGATGGCCGTCGAAGATTTTGGCGGTAAAGTACTGGGTAAAGAGATTGAAGTGGTCTTTGCCGACGACCAAAACAAGCCCGACGTTGGCTCGGTCATCGCCCGTAAGTGGGTTGAAGAGGAGCAGGTAGACGTCATCAACGGTGCCGTAGCCAGCTCGGTTACCGGTGCAGTCACCAAGTTCATGACCTCGCAGGAAAAGATCACCCTGATCGCGGCTTCTGCCAGCCACGCGTTCACCACCAAAGCCTGTTCGCCGTTTAATGCCCACTGGACTTACGACGTAGTGGCGCTGGCTAACGGCACCGTTAAGCCAATGGTGCAATCTGGCAAGAAAAAGTGGTTCTTCGTTACCGCTGACTACGCTTTCGGTCACGCGCTGGAAAAAGTCGCTACTGGTGTCATCAACAGCAACGGTGGTGAAGTGGTAGGCGGCGTTCGTGCTCCTCTGGGCACCACCGACTTCTCTTCTTACATTCTGCAGGCACAATCCTCAGGTGCTGACGTAATCGCACTGGCAAACGCCGGTAGCGACATGGTCAACGCGCTGAAGACCGCTGCCGAGTTTGGCGTCACCGATACCGTCGACGTTGCCGGATTGCTGGTATTTACCCCAAATGCACAGGCACTCGATCCTGAAGTGGCTGGCGGTATGAAGCTGACGACCGGTTTCTACTGGGACATGGATGATCAAACCCGCGAATGGTCAAAGCGTTATATGGCCCGCATGGATGGCAAGATCCCAGCGATGCCGCATGCCGGTGCTTACTCGTCAACTATGCACTACCTAAAAGCGGTAGATGCAGCAGGAACCGACGAGTCCAAGGCAGTCATGGCCAAGATGAAAGAGATGCCAGTTGAAGATTTCTTCTCTCGCAACGGCTACTTGCGCAAAGATGGCCGCATGGTTCACGACATGCTGCAGGTTCGGATCAAGAACGCCGATGAGCGTAAAGATGGCAACGACATCTTTGCCATCGAGAAAGTGATCAAAGGCGACGATGCTTTCATGAAAATGGAAGATGGCGGCTGTGCCTTCGCGTTACAAGAGAGCTAAAGCGCTAGCCGGCCCATCCTGCTGCGAGCAGAGCTGTTGTTAAAACAGAACCGGGCCGAACGAGGGGCACCCGCAATGGTGCGCCCTCCCAAATTTGCTCAAGCGGTTAAGCCGACCGCCAACGAGCCGGTATCTTAACGATTGTTGTAACCATCATCGGTAACAACAATGGGTGACAACAACCGACAAGCTACCCAAGTACAACGCTTCAATAACAAGTTTTAGCGACTAAAAATACAACAATCGAAACCTTCTGGGTGTGTTATGGCGACTTTCTTCGATATCAATTTGTTTGGGCTGTTCGGCCAATTGCTGATCGGTTTGATCAACGGCTCCTTCTACGCGTTGCTGGCACTGGGCCTGGCGATCATCTTCGGCCTGCTCAAGATCATCAACTTTTCCCAGGGTGCTTTGTACATGCTTGGCGCTTTCGGGGCTTGGATGGGGCTCAACTATTTAGGCCTCAACTATTGGTGGGCACTTATTTTGGTACCGATCACCGTTGCCGCATTCGGTATCCTGCTAGAGCGCTTTCTGGTACGGCCAATCGCCAATGAAGATCATCTCTATAGTCTGTTGCTCACCTTCGGCATCGCACTGGTGCTACAGGGACTATTCACTCACTGGTACGGCTCATCAGGACTCTCCTACCCAATCCCTGAAGCACTGAAGGGCGGAACCCGCCTGCCATTTATGTACTTACCAAACTACCGTGCCTGGATCATCGTCTGTTCATTGACGGTTTGTGTCGGCACCTGGTACATGATCGAGAAGACCAAACTGGGCGCTTACCTGCGGGCTGGTACCGAAAACCCACAACTGATGCAGGCATTCGGTATTAACGTACCGTTAATCGTCACCCTCACCTTCGGCTTTGGTGTTGGCCTGGCAGGACTGGCCGGGGTGCTAGCCGCGCCGGTCTATTCGGTCTCTCCTGAGATGGGTTCCAGTATTCTGATTGTGGTGTTCGCCATCGTTGTTATCGGCGGCATGGGTTCGATCGGTGGTGCCATCATTACCGGATTAGGGATGGGCGTTGTCGAAGGACTTACCAAATATTTCTATCCTGAGGCATCCAACACCGTGATCTTTTTGGTGATGGTTCTGGTGCTACTGATCAAGCCTGCGGGCCTGTTCGGTAAAGAAGCTTAATCCCTGTTTTTCTCCTCTCCCTAACCCTCTACCGAGGGGGAGAGGGAACCCAGACAACCGAGTTAAGGTATTAAATAATGAAAAACATGAAACTCAATCTGGTACTGCTAGGGCTGGCGTTAATCGCTCCCTTCGTCTTTTACCCAGTCTTTTTGATGAAAGTGTTGTGTTTTGCACTTTTCGCCTGTGCTTTTAACTTGTTACTGGGATTTGCGGGGCTGCTCTCTTTCGGCCACGCTGTCTTTTTGGGTAGCGGCGCCTATGTGACAGGTTATTTGATGCTATCGGTTGACGGACTAACCCCAGAGGTTGGCATCCTCGCGGGGGTCCTGGCATCCGCAGCTATCGGTTTCGTCTACGGCAAGCTGGCGGTCAAACGTGAGGGTATCTACTTCGCTATGGTGACGCTGGCATTGGCTCAGCTAGCCTTCTTTTTCTTCCTTCAGGCACCCTTCACCGGCGGTGAAGACGGCCTTCAGGGAATCCCTCGCGGTAAGCTATTCGGAATAGTCGACCTGAGCGATAACATCAACATGTACTACTTCGTGCTGGCTATCTTCATTGGCGGCTTTGCACTGATCTACCGCACTATCCACAGCCCGTTCGGCCAGGTGATGAAGGCGATCCGCGAGAACGAGCCACGTGCTATCTCTCTCGGCTACAAGGTCAACCAATATAAACTGATGACGTTTGTACTGTCTGCGACCCTGGCCGGATTAGCAGGCTCGACCAAGGCCCTGGTTTTCCAGCTGGCCTCTTTGACCGATGTGCACTGGTTCATGTCCGGCGAAGTCGTGTTGATGACGCTACTTGGTGGTATGGGCACAATCTGGGGGCCTGTATTGGGCGCAGGCACCATCGTCACTCTGCAAAATGCGCTGGCCTCCGGACCACTGGGTAGCTACATACACGTCATCATGGGTCTCGTCTTTATCGTCTGTGTCTTGGCGTTCCGTAACGGTCTGGTTGGTGAAATACAAAAACTGGTCAAGCGTAATTTTTAACCGTCCAGCGGTGACCCCAAACAACAAAAAACTAGAACGGAGCTAACCATGGGCCAAACAAAGCAACCGGCTGTTACCGCACTGGATATCGATATCCCCGCTCTCGATCAGCTTGATGAATCGACGCGTAACTATTTCGACAAATGCCAGCAGAAGTTGGGAATGGTCCCCAATGTCCTGAAAGCTTACAGCCATAATGCGGAGCAGCTGCAGGCCTTCTCTAGTTACTACAATACGGTGATGTTCGGCGAGTCGGGGTTGTCATTATTGGAACGGGAGATGATTGCAGTGGTGGTGTCATCGATTAATCACTGCTACTACTGCCTGACTGCTCATGGAGCAGCGGTAAGGCAATACTCTGAAAACCCGATGCTGGGCGAACAGCTGGTGATGAACTATCGCGCAGCCGAATTAAGCCTGCGTCATCGTGCCATGTTGGATTTTTCCGATAAATTGACCCGTCAGTCGGATCAAATTATCGAGCAGGACCGACAAGCATTGCGTGACGCGGGTTTTAACGATAAAGACATCTGGGATATCGCCAATGTTGCCGGCTTCTATAACATGACCAACCGCATTGCCAGTGCCGTCGAGATGCAGCCTAACAGCGACTATCACAGCCAGTACCGAACGAGTCATTCATAACAGACGGCTGAAATTATTGGCCGCCTTATTATTTAACTCTACATATTTGATTACAGCTTCGTTGACGAAAGGTACCAACCATGACAACGCACTCAAATCTAACAGCCAGCTACACCAGTGCCACCAGTTCCACCCCACTGCTTGGTGAAACCATCGGTGATATGTTCGACCGAATCGTCTCCGAGTACCCCAACAACGATGCCTTAGTCTCGGTACACCAGGGGATTCGCTGGAGCTACCGTGAGCTACAACAGCAGGTAGAAACCTGTGCCCGTGCCTTGATGGCGATCGGCGTAGGTAAAGGCGACCGGGTCGGTATCTGGTCACCCAACAATGCCGAGTGGTGTATCACCCAGTTCGCCACCGCCAAGATCGGAGCCATTCTGGTCAATATCAATCCGGCTTACCGGCTCACCGAGCTCGAATACTCCTTAAATCAATCCGGCTGTAGCTATCTTATCGCCGCTGACAGTTTCAAAAGCTCTAATTACACTCAGATGCTCAACCAGCTAGTGCCCGAGCTCAAAGATTCAAAACCCGGGCAACTTAAATCTCCCGCACTGCCGCATATGAATGCAATCATCTCGCTGGTCAAAAACCCTGCGCCAGGGATGATTAGCTGGCAGCAACTGCTCGACCAGGCCGATCAGGTATCGATCGATGCCCAACTGGAACGACAGAAAGAGTTACAGTTCGACGATGCCATCAATATCCAGTACACCAGCGGCACCACCGGCTTTCCAAAAGGCGCCACGCTGAGTCACCACAACATCCTTAATAACGGTTTTTTCGTCACTGAGAGCCAAAAGTTTACCGACCAGGACCGGATGGTCATTCCGGTACCGCTGTACCACTGCTTTGGCATGGTGATGGGGAATCTTGGTTGCGTCACCCACGGTGCTACCATGATCTACCCCGGCGATTCTTTTGACCCCGACTCGGTACTCAAGGCCGTTGCCGAAGAGCGCGCTACCGCACTCTACGGTGTACCAACAATGTTTATCGCGCTGCTCGAGCATCCGGATTTTGCCAACTTCAACACCGACTCACTGCGCACCGGCGTGATGGCCGGATCGATCTGTCCGATCGAGGTGATGAAGCAGGTTATCGACAAGCTGCATATGTCAGAAGTACAGATCGCCTACGGCATGACCGAAACCAGCCCCGTCAGTACTCAAACCAGCGCCGATGCGCCACTGGCCAAACGGGTTAGCACCGTCGGTCAGACTCAACCGCACCTTGAGAGCAAGATCGTCGACCCGATGGGCCGCATTGTGCCACGCGGCGAAATCGGCGAGCTCTGCACCCGCGGTTACAGTGTCATGCTGGGATATTGGAACAACGAAGAGGCGACTCTAAAAGCGATCGACAGCAACGGTTGGATGCACACCGAAGACCTGGCAACGATGGACGATGAAGGCTATATCACCATCGTCGGCCGCAGCAAAGATATGGTGATTCGCGGCGGTGAGAATATCTACCCGCGTGAAGTTGAAGAGTTCCTCTACACCCACCCTGCTATCTCCGATGCTCAGGTTACCGGTGTACCCGATCCAAAATTCGGTGAAGAGCTGGTCGCTTGGGTCATCCTCAAGCCCGATGCCAGCTTAACCGAGGAAGAGCTGCGCAGTTACTGCAAAGGCCAGATCACCCACTTCAAAATTCCACGTTATATCAAATTTACCGATGCCTTCCCGATGACGGTTACCGGCAAAATCCAGAAATTTAAAATGCGTGAAGTCAGCTCTCAGGAACTTGGCCTTGATCAGAAATGATCGAGCCAAAATTGCCTGTAAACCGTTTCAAGAATACGCTAGTAAAGCAAAGGTAAGATTATGAATCAGCAAGCCTACCAGCAGTATATTGACCAGTTTGATCCGGCTCAGATCGAAGCCAATTTCATCGGCAGCCTTAAAGACGGCCTCAATGTCTGCGAAGAGATCTGTGATCGCCATAGCATTGAAGATAAAGTCGGCCTGCGCTACCAGCGTATCGATGGCAGCAGCGGTGAGCTCAGCTTTGCCGAGTTAAAGCGTCGTTCCGCTCAATTTGCCAACTTTCTGACCTCACGCGGCATCGGCAAAGGTGATCGCGTCGCCTGCCTGCTGCCACGCACTCCAGAATTGCTAGTCGCGGTATTAGGTACGCTGCGTGCCGGTGCTGTCTACCAGCCATTATTCACCGCATTCGGTTCCGGTGCGATCGAATACCGTTTAGATCAGGCACAAACTAAGTTGATATTGACCAACCCCGAACAGTGGCCGAAATTAGCCGATGTTAAGGGTCTGCCAACAACCTTGCTGGTCGGCGCGGAAGGTGATACAGGTTATGCCGATGCGGATTTTATTTACAGTGCCGACATTGAGCCACAGTCGGATCAGTTCGAGCCGGTATTGATCAGCGCCGATGAGCCGTTCCTGCAGATGTTCACCTCTGGCACCACCGGCAAGTCAAAAGGGGTGGCTGTCCCTGCCAAGGCACTGATCTCTTTTTGGACCTATATGGAGCTGGCGGTCGGCCTGCGTCAGGACGATAACTTCTGGAATGTAGCGGATCCTGGCTGGGCCTATGGCCTCTATTACGCAGTCGTCGGGCCGTTGTTATTAGGTTGCACCACCCACTTCAACGAACACGGTTTTACCGCCGATAACACCTTCGGTTTTATGCAGAAATTCAATATTACCAACCTGGCTGCCGCGCCCACCGCTTATCGACTGTTAATGGCCAACGAAGCCCAACGTAGCGATTACAACATCAATCTGCGCGTTGCCAGCAGTGCCGGTGAACCACTCAACCCTGAGGTCGATAGTTGGATGGAGCGGGTCTTTGATTGCCCGGTCAAAGATCACTACGGTCAAACTGAAACCGGCATGACCGGTTGCAACTTCCACGCCTTGGACCACAAGCATCGTACCGCCTGCATGGGTTACCCCATGCCCGGATACCGGCTGGTCGCTCTCGACGACGACTTCAACGAAGTCGCGCCAGGCGAAACCGGTCAACTGGCAGTCGATACACGCCAGTCACCGCAATTCTTCTTCCAAGGCTACAGCGGCAGCAACAAAAACCCGTATCACGGTGATTACTACCTCACCGGCGACATGGTGATCAACAACGGCGATGGCTCACACTCCTACACCGGCCGCGACGATGACATCATTACGACCGCCGGCTATCGGGTCGGGCCTGCTGATGTCGAAAACACCCTGCTCGAACACGCAGCAGTACTCGAAAGCGCCGCAGTAGCCAAGCCCGATGCCAAGCGCGGTTCGATCATTAAAGCTTATGCGGTGATCTCGCAAGACTACGAGCCCTCAACCGAGTTGATCGAAGAGCTGCAGCACTATGTCCGAAACCGACTATCCACCCACGCCTTTCCGCGTGAAATCGAGTTTGTTGACGACCTGCCGAAAACACCCAGCGGAAAGTTGCAGCGTTTCTTACTACGACAACGCGCCGCCGACGAACCCACTAAAGGCGCTGCTTAAGTGCTTTAACAGCCCGACCTGAAACATTTTCCAAGTGCGAGCTAGGAACTTGCCGCATCCGTGATCGATTGATCGCCGGTGCGGCTTTTTTATGGTTTCTAAAGAGGCATGCCAACAACAGAATTTCTGTAAGAAAAAAATGGGAATCAGGCCGTTTTTGCTACCGCCATCAACACCTGCATGATGCCTCTAGCGCTGACCATATCAAAAGGCTGGCTGACCTGAATATTGATAAACTGATGGTGTTGCAGCGCAGCCAACACTCGCTTTGCAGGCAATCCAGTTGCCGCCCCATCGTCCTCCGCTAACCAGTCCCACTGCACAAAGCTAGCCCCGGGTTTCATCAGCGACTTCAATAGCCCGAGTGTCGATTCATAATCGGGTAAAAAACCACAGACCGACGATGCGACCACTAGGTCAAATTTATGGATCCAATCAGGATTGCTAGCGATCAACTGTGTCGTTAAGAAGCCGGCTATCGGTGTCACATTCTGCAGCTTTTTATCGACAACACGTTTGACCATCTCCGCCGAGCCGTCAAGCGCTACAATCTCTTTGGCATCTCGACTTAGCAACTGGGTCAGCGAACCGGTACCACAGCCAAAATCAAAAACGGACAAGTCTTTGCCTTCAACCACCGTTGAAAGCGTTTTAAACGCATTAGCCGCATACACTTGTACAGAGGAATCGGTATCCCAACCCTCGGCGTATTGATCCCACTCGTTGTTCAATTCATTGTCCTATTCGATAAGTCCAATACGATAAGTCCTCACACGATCTTCTCGGTACCGTTTGCAGGCACATGATGTATGACACTTACGTTATCAAAGTCTACACGTTAACACGGTACTTTAAGTCGTTGGCTTCATCACCGGAAATACCACGAAATCCCCATTGATGCGGTGCCTTTTCTTTAATGGTGATCTCTATGTCCACAGCAGCAATACCAAGCTGACACTCGATCTCTTTAAACAGCGACTTGATCAGTATCTTCTGGGTCTCAACTTTTCGCCCTGCCATCATGTTTATTTCGATAACGGTATACGAATCGCTGCGACCACCAGGGCACAATAAAAATCGTCCCTGTCCATCGGCATAAATCGATGAGCCCGCTTATCTTCGGGCATGCCCAAGATCGACTGCATACAGCCGTGAACAACATCCGAAAGCCGGGATTTTATCGGGTCCAGCTTGTCTCTTATTCCATAGATCACGATCATCTTGCCTCCCGTTGGGGTTCAATATTGCATCATCTCAGATGGAACGGCCTTAGCATTGCAAGCATCGTTATCACTCTTGAAGGCACAGCCGTGGCTCTCACCATCACCGATCCTCGCTATCAACCATCTCCTCAAATAGCACCGATCGAACCTATCGATTACCACAACAATTTAGTATTGGTTATTAGCTCTGCAATAACTAAGTATTCAGACAAAAAAAGGCCACCGATAAAGCGGTAGCCTAAAAAAAAGATGGCTGAAAACTAAGCGCTGATCGCTTCTCGCTGATCGTTATCAACCTTTTTCATCAGTGCGATCTTGACCTGGTCTTTGCTGAGAAAATCACGGAATTCTACCGCCCCTTCTGCATTTTTACCGTATAACCGCTTCAGCGCATCGCCACTCAGAGGACGGATCCCTTTAGGGCCAACTTGCGCACCACTGAGGTAATCCACGGGGACTACGCCGCCGCCTAGCATCTCAGGTAATTGCAGTTCCCCTACACCTACCTGGCGCAAAATCAACGAACCACCGTTGGCCAGCGCTTCCATGAATGCCAATCGGTACAGTTCAAAATCGCTCTCATTTCCCGATACCGGGCCATCCTCACCGCAACGATTCACGTCGCCTTTATCATTGATATAGAAACGCTCTTGCGTCGTTCCGTAACTCACAATGACCACTTTATCCCCATCAAGAGAGATCAAGACACCATCCAGGTAGGCGGTGCTGGTTTGGAAATGTTGTAGATTCATAGCAGATCCATTTTTATCGGTCTTAAAATAACAGCCGGAGCTGAGAACACCCCGATAATAAGTGTATCGGCCAACAGAGTGACGGCTTTATGTTTGTCGCCAAAAAAACCTGATAACCACTACGGCAATGGGGTCAATATCGATAAGAAACTGGATCGCGTTCTTGCACCGAGTCACCTTCGCATTTGAAGATCACGGCGGTGATTGCGTGTATCCCTAGCAGCGGACAGAATCATTGTCAGACTCCCACCCTGACGGGGCGCTACTCAATCCACCCCTTTTGCCGTTTCTCCTTGAGCATCGTCAGGTAAAGTTGCTCTACCTTGGTCCGAGCCCAATCCGTTTTACGCAAAAATTTGAGGCTCGACTTTACCGAAGGGTCTTGGCTAAAGCAGTTTATCTTGACTCGCTCGGCCATCTGCTCCCAACCGTAGTATTCGACAAGGTCAGCGACGATGTCGGCCAATTTAATACCGTGTAACGGGTTATTCACTTGCTGATGAGTCATAGGGCTGCCGTCTTATTAGTGCCTGGTCATTGTGAAAACAAACGTCACATTTTTTGAGTGGCATCACAGAGTGCATACCTGTAAACGCTGTGCCTGATCACCTTCAGCCTAGTGACGCGAGCAATGAATGCAGCATCGCATCACCGGTTGGCGTAAACAATCCGGCAAAGAGCAGTCCGTTAAGCAGGGCCATCAACCACAATACGACACCAAACGGCTGCTTGGTCGATTTATGTCGCAACCATTGCTGCCCAAAAACCGCACCTGGCCAGCCACCAATCAAAGCCAACAATTGCAGCTTTGCTTCCGGTACCCGCCAAGTGCCATTGCGAGCCGCACTTTTATCCACCGCATACGTAACAAAAGTCAGCAGACTCACAGCCAGATAAAAGACTAACACCGATTGCGGCAGTATCGCTTGCGAAACGGCCAACGCAACAGTGATCAGAAAGGTAATAGCGATAGCAACAGCCAGTCGCTTGGGTGGTAACAAAGGCAAGATGGACAAAATCTGGAATCTCAAGCAGGTTTCAGGGTGACAATCAGCGGGCAATGTAAAGCAAACCAGCGCGCCAAACAATGTCATTGATAGTGATATCGCCAACCGATAAATCTAAATTCACCCTAGAATGGTAAGTATGATGGCGAATCAGTAAGGCTCCTCTTTTCGATACTTCATTGAGCGAATACTCTATACTTGCGCACCGTTTTTTGACTGTCGCAGTACCCGAGAGGATTTAGCATGAAATTTTCCGCCTTAGACCTGGCCCCAGAGATCAATCGCGCCCTGGACGCCTGCGGCTACAGTCAGATGACCCCAATTCAGCAACAAGCGATCATACCTGCACGACGCGGTAAAGATCTGCTGGCCAACGCCCAGACCGGAACGGGTAAAACTGCAGCTTTCGCACTGCCGATCTTGCAGCAGATGCACGATACGCAAAAGCCGACGCAGTCAGGATCACCACGTGCGTTGATTTTGACGCCTACCCGCGAATTGGCGGAACAACTGGCAGAAACAATCGGCCGTTATGCGCAGTTCTTACCGCTGACAATCACCGCGCTCTACGGCGGTGTAAAAATGAGCGGACAGCAGAAAAAACTGCAGGCAGGTATTGATATCATTATCGCCACGCCCGGTCGGCTACTCGAACACCTTGAGCAGTGCAACTTGAATCTGGCCCAGACCGAATTTGTGGTGCTCGACGAAGCCGACCGAATGCTCGATATGGGTTTTATCGGTGATGTTCATAACATCCTGCTCAAAACCTCCAAGCAGCGCCAAACCCTGTTGTTCTCCGCCACAATCTCCGCTGCTGTCACCGAGATGGCTAAGTCGTTGTTAACACAGCACCAAGTGGTTCGGGTGGCAAAACTAAACGCCACTGCTGAGACCGTTGAACACGTGGTCTACCCGGTAGAAGAGCGCCGTAAACCCGACCTGTTTATCGATCTGATCAATAAACACAACTGGTTTCAGGTACTGGTCTTCACCAGCACCAAAGCCCAAGCCGATGAGTTGATGCGCGATCTGAAGATGGACGGCATCACCGCCGCCCTCTGTCATGGCGATAAGACGCAAGGGGCTCGTCGCCGCGCCCTGGCTGACTTCAAGTCCAACAAGGTGCAGGTTCTGGTAGCAACCGAAGTGGCTGCCCGCGGCCTGGATATTGAGGGGCTGGAATATGTGGTCAACTACAATCTGCCCTATCTGGCTGAAGACTACGTCCACCGCATTGGCCGTACCGGTCGTGCCGGTGCTTCCGGTCAGGCGATCTCATTTGTTAGCCGCGAGGAGGAGAAATCGCTCGATAATATCGAGCGGCTGATCGGCAACCGTATCCGTCGGATATTTATGCCCGGCTATGAGGTCGGTAACCGCGAGCCGTTACGCAAGAATCTGGCCCAACAGGTACGTCGTCAACGCAGCAACAAGGTCACTCAGACCAAGATCATCCGTAACAAAGTCAGCAGCGCCAAGTCGGTCAAGAAGCGCTAGCGCTCCGCTCATAAACGGTGATGTGTTCGGCAGACCCTATATCAAGGGTTCTAGATCAAGAGCCCTAACCCGAACACCCTAAATCAAGGCCCCTAGGCCGAACAGATACCGTAACGCGGCAACACATCGTGCAGCACATCGAAGCGGTGTGCTTGCAGCGCATCGTGAAACAGTTTCCAGTTCGATTTCAAAAAACTCTTCTTATAGTTGAATTGCTCGTGGCCGGTGTCAGCAGCGGCTAACTGGCCGATCGATTTATGTTTCCAAGACCCCTCCCCCTTGGCGATATACTCAAGGTGCTCGGCGCCAAATGAGAACTTCCCCTGTTCGATCTTGCTGATCCACTTCTTATGCCGCTCCTCACCCGACGACCCTTTAATCGATAAAATCTGCGCCAAAATTTCCTTTCGATCGGCTTCAGGCAACCCTGCCGCCGCTTCCAGATCCATACTCAGATCAGCATTGCGGAAACACTGCATCGCCCGGCACATACCGTCGACGGCATTGATAAATATCTCAGAATTATCCCGTTTTACCAATTTCTTATCCAAACCGTTTCGGTATTGCCACACCAGCGAAGGCCGATCGGGATGACTCAACGCCGCACCATGCCCAAGCGGGAAACCTTCGCTGACAAAGAAATTAGCGATCTTGTCAAAAAAGCTACTATCCAGTTCGGCATCATCACTCTTTAGTTTGCTGACCTGATTAATGTCGTGATTGACACCGGCAAACCCCTGATGCGCCCAGGTATCTGCATAAACATGCATAGTGATACCAAGGCGATGGAGTGCGTATGGCTTGTGATGGTCAGCGACACAAGATCGCAACATATCGCGAGCAACATGACTGTCAGGGCGGCAGACCAGTTTACGGATGAAACTGCCGTCGGGGTTAGCTCCGGCGGGCTTCCCGCCATTACCCGGCAGAAAGTGAAACGGCACCCAAACCTGATGGTTGGCCAGTTCATCCGAATTTCGGTAATCGAGCATCTTGTGCGCCGAAGATATCCGGTTATAGATGGCGCCGTTTTTGAAGCGGATAGCGCCGGCGTTAGTGGCATCATCAACATACTGGGCGCTATAGGCGACCACGTTAGCCTGGCGCTTGCTAAAGCCTGCCAACCGCGCCGCGATGTAGGTCATTGCATGGTGTCCATCGATCTGCATGTGACTCTCCAGAGTATGACCAAGAGGGTACAGCCAGTTTTACCGGTCGCGTAAAAGTGATCCCCACACAGCTCTACAACATAGACTTTCAACAACCTGCGAAAATCGTCAGAGCTCACAAAAAGCTAGCAGTACATGTTTGACTATTCCAGCGAGAGACCATTTATATCAATAACTCTGGACCGGACAGGCAGGCACGCGTATCCCCACCCCATCACAATAAAAGGGTGACTAACGTACGGGCGAAAACAGAGGGCAGGCGCGAGCAAAAACAAAGAGTCAGAGAAAAGGAGCGCTGTAAAAAACGGAGAGAGGCAGTAACAATTTACCTGATTACCCATGAAACTCAGCTCTCTTCGTGCCTATACTGATAAGTATCAGGA
>JBALVL010000055.1:0-27643 GCA_036961355.1 Motiliproteus sp. | reverse complement strand
GTAGCCGAATTTAACGACTCGGCTGAACAGGCTTATAAAGTCACTGATTCAGGTATATATTAAGTCGACCGCCTTATTATTAGAGTCCGGGTTAACATCAAATAATAATATTGGAGGTTACGCAGATGAGCGGATCAAAAGACAAGCGTCTCTTCAGTGCCTCGCTGCAGGATGCCAACAGCGCCTTCTTGCTGGCAGAGAAAGGCGCCGCGCAGCCGATCCGAGTGGGCTTCATACTGCTCGATTATTTTTCGTTGCAGGCATTTACCGCTGCCGTCGACGCCCTCGTCACCGCAAACTTAGTACGTACTAGGCCGCTGTTCGAATTCACCACCTATGGTATCGGTTCGCTGACAGCCAAGAGTGATCTGGGTATTAATATATCCACCAGCGGACTGCTAGATCAGTTGCACGTGGAAGGTGACGATTTTTTAGACATATTGATCGTATGTGGAGGCTTCCGTTGCGCGCTAACCGAGCGTCCAATCCTGACCGCCAAGCTCAAAGCAGCAACACGAAAAGACTGCATCTTGGGCACATTGTGGAATGGCACTATAGCACTGGCCCAGGCTGGTCTGCTTGATGACCAAGAGTGTACCTTGCACTTGGATAATCACGCCTTTGTAAAAGAGAGCTTACCTCGCGTCGGGATTTCGGACCTTGCCTTAGTGGTAGAAGCAAACCGTGCAACCAGCGCCGGGCCCAGCAGTGCTTTAGAGATGATGTTGGTGCTGATCGAACGATCGCAGGGTAAGGATACCGTGCGGGCAATCCGTGAAATCCTCAGTAGCGATCAGATTGCCGAGAATCCAGACAAAACTTTGCTGCAGAGCGGCAGCGATCCCTGATTTCCTGATCCGCTTAAAAACCTGCTGCAGTTGATGGGCTCCAACATTGAGGAGCCGCTGACCATCGACGAACTGGCCAGCTACGCCAATGTGTCACGGCGTCGGGTCGAACGGTTATTCCAGACCCACCTCGATAGCAGCCCTTCACGCTACTATCTGGAACTGCGCATTACCCACGCTAGGCGCCTGCTGCTACAAGGCACTGACTCCATCGCTAACATCGCTATCGCCAGTGGTTTTGTCAGCTCGACCCATTTCAGCCACTGCTTCAAAGATTATTTCGATCTATCACCGAGCCAAGCCAGACAACAGCGGTCGTGCTGAGCCCTTAATGCCAATAACAATTAATAGGCTACGGAAACTAACGGCGCGGAATAGCTCGGTCAGACGCGTTGCTACCAGCCAACCGCTTTCAGGGTCAGATCAAAGGGTTCTCCCTCTTCAGCCAGCTTGACTCGGTAGTCTTCGAGTTCACCATTGGAGACGAATCGGACCGCGTTATCGTATCCCTGTCCGTCCCCTGCCAACCTGACCACATAGTCACACGGCTCCTCTTGGCCGACCAACCGCACCCGGTAATCGTACTGTTCCATCAATCAATTCTCCCGTATTCGGTTATAGCTTAAACCACAGCCGCATCGGTTAGTTCCAGGTCCACCATCAGCTCGGGGGTCAGCGCTTCCAACGCTTCGCTCAGCAGATCGCAACTGACCGAGACCGGTACTAGTACCTCAAAATCGGCATGGAACAGGATCTCGCTACTCATCGGCGCGGGGGCGCAACGACTATTAAGGTTTAGAATGGTGACGTCAAATCGGCTCAACACTTCACTGATCTCGGCAATTACACTACGTCGGTCCTGCCCGACAAAACGAAGGTTGAGCGGATAACACGGTGCTTCTGCCGCTTGCACGCCTTGTTCGATCATGACCCTCAAGCCTTGCTCAGCCAAATCGTGCAGATCGTCCGCCAACGCAGCGGCTTGATCGGTCGGAACCGAAACCTGAAGAATGCCGGCAAACTTCCCTTCCAGGCGAGAGAACTGACTCTCAAGCCAGCGCCCTTGCCGATCGGCAATCAACTGCGAAACTAACTCCACCAGCCCCGGCCGATCCTCACCGATCAGGGTTAAAATTAATACTGTATTCATCTATATCTCCGCATTCGCGTCTACCGGAAGAGCACCTAAATACTGCTCACTTACGCCTCCAAAAAAATCACCTACAAGAGGTATCGTAGATATTGCTGGTAGGAAAACGTGTTAGCCACAGACTATAGAGCTGTAGTCAGAGTTGAGTGTTCATGAACGACAATAGATGTTGATTTGCGTCATCAAAGAATAGTTTCACCAAGAAAGGTCCTGGTAGAAAAGTGTAGTTGCACGGTGGGTTTGGCCACCTGAATACAGTAAATAGCGCTCATTATTACTGCCCGTAATCCTTAAGATACAACGGACACTGCGCTATCTTTTTTTTAGCCCGCAGAGTTCTCCAATTGATAGAGCACACAACGATCCCAAATGTGGTCACTAACAGGCCCGCTAAAATATTGCGGGTAAGTACTTCATTCAATACGATCACCGCAAGGCCCGCTGATGCGATTGGGATTAGGGCAAAGAACAGTGAGGTCATATTTGCGCCGATTTTTTGTGTTGCTAGCGTCATCACATAAAACGATAAAACACCGGGAATAACGCCTTGGAAACCTCCTTGAATCAGTAGCTCTGATAGGTCAACTTGAAGAATGGCTGACGCTCTAAAGTATGCCCAGATCGGCAGGTAGATAATTCCGTTCAGGACGGTGCAGGCCATCAGGCTTTGGGAGATCGTTATATTCCAACGTTCGGCAAACACCAAGTACCCAGCAAAAAGGGCTGTTGAAAATATTGCTATGCCATTGCCTAACCAAACACCTCTACTCATGCCTGTTGTGAAGCTATCAATACTCAAAGCTAAGACGCCGAGGAGAATCAATAAAGCCCCTGAGAGTTGGCTCTTATCAACCTTTTTCTTGACCACAATATATGCCGCTATGGCAGTTAGAACAGGCGTCATACCGTAAAGAAAAATACTGAAGTGTGCTACTGAAGTGCGCTCTAGTGCAGCATAGGCCGTTAGTGTATGAGGTGAACCTCCAAGGAAGCCCAAAATAAAATACTGTTTCCATGTCAGTCCACGCCAAAATTTTGTATACACAATAAAGGGGGCTACCAGCAATGTAGCCACCAATAGCCTTAGCGCAAACAGGTCAAAAATCAACAGATCTGTTTTCAAACCCAAACGGGTAATAATCGTCCAACTGGCCCAGATACAAGTCAGACTTATCCCTGCGGCAAAACCGACTACTTTCGCACTGTTCATGTGGCTACCTTCTTGTCTGCTTTTTAGTTTGCAAGCTTGACAGCATGGCAGAGCACAATGGACAATTAAATTTAACCGTTCTAAGCAAAGTGGTAAGCGAAACTTGCTCATGATATTGAATAAATTGAATGTCTTTAACACGGTCTACCTAAGTGGTAGCACCTCCCGTGCAGCGGATCAGCTTAATGTTACCCGCTCTGCCATTAGTCAGAGTATCTCGAAGCTTGAGGCGGAGTTAGGCACCAGCCTTTTTACCCGCTTACCCAAAGGGTTAGTACCGACTCAAGCAGCCCATCAAATGGCAAAAAACATTAGCCCTTTGCTTGAGCAGATCACTAATGAAGTGAATGCAGTGAGGGGGAATCAGATCAGTAACTCGGGGACAATTCATATCGGAGCGCCTCCTGTTACCGGCACGTTTTATCTGCCTAGAATTATTGAGGCATTTAATCGAGAAAACCCGAATGTGGAGATCAAATTGTCCTTTGATTATTCCATCGATTTAATCAATAAAGTCCTAACCGGTGAGTTGGACCTCTCCATTATTGATGTGTTTGGGGGGGTGCATCTACAACGAGATTTTCATGCTTTTTGTCACAGAGAGCCGCTGCTGAATGAAATTGTGGTAATGGTTTGCTCTCCTGAATATTTTTCTACTCACATCGGCGATGACCTCTCCTACGAAAATTTATCAAAGCAGAATTTCTTATCCATTCGGGAAGATTTTTTAGAGGTCAAAAGCTGGTTTCTTCACCAATATAATCAATCACCAACTTATCTAAGGAAGACGCTGTTCTCAAAAAATGGTTTGGCGGCTTTAGACTGCGTCTGTCGCGGATTAGGCTTGTTTATTGTCGGTAGTAATGTCGCGAAAAATTATATTGAGCAAGGCAAGTTGGTGGAAGTTAAACCCTATAGCCGGGGCGAAGATAACCAGCTCAGTTTGATCCAATTATTGGATAAAAAGCCTACCCAGGTTGAGAAAGCGTTTATCAAACATATTAAGACCTACGCCAAATCCGAGTGGGAAAACGGACTGTAACTCAATGAAATTTATGAACCAAATCCGGCGTCTCAGGCGTTCAGACCTTTGATCCCTCTTTGGCCTTTAGTTACCGATACTAAAACTACGATTTACCACGTTTGTAGTGGACCACAGCTCAGCTCATTACGCCCTTTCGTTTCTTAACGTTAATCGTCATACGTCATTCTTAGTTTTTTAGTTCATTTCACTCAATAATTTACGATTAAGCCCTACATCTTCTGTCCTGCTCGACTTCTAATATGATCTATAGATCAACCTTGTCTCCTAGGTTACTCGCGCCTTAGTAACCTTAGAGGAAGAGAGCTCTCTAAGGCGTGATCCTGGTCTGTTTCCGTAGGCGTAAAATGTCAGACAAGTAACAATTACCCCACTTCCGATCAACGTCATAGTGCTGGGCGTTTCATCCAACGCCAGCCACACCCAGAATGCACCGACAATGGCTTCAAGCAGCAGAAACAGACTGACATCGGTGGCACTGATATAACGCGGGGCAATTTGCAGCAGAGTAAACCCTATTGGCATGGTTATAGCGGCAGTCAGCGCCATGGCCCCAAGCTGTAAAGTGCTGGGCTGGACCTGACTGGCTTCTCCCAGCAGCGCAACCCCAGTGATAAAGATTCCGCCAAAGCATAGACCGGGAGTGAGGTCTCGCGGCGCTTTATACCGCGCCCAATTGAAGTTGATCGCCATAAACAGCGCACAACCGAGCGCGTAGAGGTTACCGGTCACGCTGTTAACCCCGGATCGGTCGAAAGCCACCACAGAGATGCCGACCAAGGTGCAGGCAATCGTGGCTGCAGTCCTTTTATTTACGCGTTCTCCCAGCAGCAGCCAGGCAATTACCGCAGCAAATACCGGTGCAGTGCTGATAATCATCATTGCCGCTGCCGCACTGGTTTGTTGAAGCGATTGGGTAAAACAGTAAGTGTTACCCGCGAATAACAAACCGCTGATGACCCCGGACCAACCTGCATTGACGATGGCTCGCAGGCATTTGAGCCGGTGGCGAACCAGTACCACTGCGCCAAAACCGAGTGTCAAAAACACCCCACGCCAAAACAGAACCTGGTCGTGTTCCAGCTCAACCCAGCGGATCACCAACACGTCAGGGGACAATAGGATTACGCCTGCGATACTGAGCAGCAAGCCGGTCGTTTGCGGAGTCATTTCTTTTCCAGAGGTTGGTGCGTATCAAAAAACCAGGGGCTCAAAGGCCCCTACAACAGGGTTTCGATAAATGAATTACGGCGGATACGGCGCTGGCCAAGAGTTGGCTGGCTGAGACTCAGCCCTAAAATCAACCCGAGGAAATCAATCGATAATCGGCAGTGCCGGCCAGGTTCGCTTATGCAGCATTTCGCAGCCTTGATCAGTAATCAGAATGTTTTCCTCGTGAACCATCATCTTGCCTGGAGCAAAGGACATCCCCGGTTCCAGTGTCAGGATCATCCCCGGTTGCAGGATGACGTCACCGTCGGGCACGTTGGATGGCCATTCTGTCAGTTGCATGCCCAGGCCGTGGCCCATCCGCCCGACGTCATTACCCAGTGCACCAACCTCTTCCAGTACTGACCACATCGCCTGCCAGACGTCTCCGGTTGTGCGGCCGGGTGCTGCGGTATGTAGCCCCGCCTCGGTTGAGCGATAGACCGCTTCGTAAGCACGATGGGCATCATCATCGACCCGACCGAAGCCGTAGTTACGGTCAAAGTCACTGAAGTAGCCATCAAAGTTGGCACCGGTATCAATGATCAACAGATCCCCTTCGGTTAGCTGCCGGTCAGTCGGTCCCATGATGATATTGTCGTACCCCCCCTGCCCCGATGCAGAGATCAAATAGGGACAGGCATCAGCGCCAAGGCGCAGCATTTCTAGATGCATCGCTTTGCAAGCCTCGCGCTCGGTCATACCGGCACGTAAGTGCTGGAGCAGGTAGTCAAAACCCGCGGCGGTAACTTCGCAGGCAAAGCGTACCTTGGCTACTTCCGCTGCCGATTTGACGCTGCGAATCTGACGAACGATTGCCGACACATCGACCAACTGATGCTGGCTTAGGCGCTGCTGTAGACAGGCAAAGTTGTCCGCCGGCATCCGTAGGTGGGTCTCCGGGCCTAGCATCGCACCAATTCGCTTATGCCTCTGGCTCTGCTCTTCCAGAGTATCACCTAGCAGCGATATGCCGTCGTCCTCCGGACGCGGCGATGGCCAACTACGCACGTCATCTATCCAGGTTTGCTCGAAGCCGGCCACGCCGATCTCCGGCACCACGGCAATCGGCTTTCCGGTTGATGGTATGACAAGAAACCAGGGCCGCGTCGGGCTCTCCCAGAACTGTGACTTGAAGCCGCTGAAATAGCGAAACTCGGGTTCCGTGGTAATAAACAGCGCATCGATCTGCTGCTCTACCATGCGCTGCTGCAGCTGCTCGGTGCGCGCTTCAAATTCGGCGCGTTCAAATCCCCGTGGGAGGGCAATAAGCGAGTCCGTCATATCAATTCTCAATCTGTTTCTGTGGCTCAAAATTGTGGTTCAAAATGATGCTCGTACAAATTACCCGAACACTTTTGCAGTTTGCTGTAGCACCGTTTAGCCGAAGGCTAAGTCACGAAGAACAAGCGCTATTCCGGGGAAGAAGATCAACAAAGCCGACATAAAGAATAAAATCAAAATGAACGGCAGTGTGCCTCTGATCACTTCCATATAGGGCTTATTAAAAATGGCTATGGCTGTAAAAATATCGCAGCCAAATGGCGGTGTCGCCGAGCCTATCGCCATCTGCAGGGTCACCATGACCCCCACTAAGATGGGATCGAGCCCTACGGATTCGACAATAGGCACAAAGATGGGAGTCAGAATCAGCAGCACCACCAGTGAATCGACAAACATACAGCCGACGAAAAAGGCGACGGCAATGACGAACAGCACGTACTCTTTCGAAGCGTCCTCAAGATTGAGCGGGGCAAGCAGCTCCTGCGGTATCTGTTCAAACGAGATATACCAGGAGAAGGCTTGTCCGATACCGACCAATATAAATACCACCGCAGTGATCAGCCCCGTACTCAAGGCCGCATCCCAAATATCACCCGCCTTGAGTTCACGATAGATGACACACTCGACGATGACGGCATAGAGTACAGAGAACGAAGCCGCTTCGGTTGGTGTGACGATACCCGAATAGATACCTCCGACGATCAGCGCCGGAAACCCCATCGGTAGAATCGCTTTCTGGATCGCCTGGAGCTTTTGACTCCAGTCCGTTTTTTCAACCAACGCGATGCTGTCGCTGTGGGTAACACTGTGCAGGTAGCAATAGAGTGAAAAAAGGATCGCTAGCAAGACCCCCGGTCCGATACCGGCAATAAACAGTTCGCCGACACTGGCATTGGCTAAGGTGCCGTACAGAATCAGGCCGATGCTCGGAGGAATCAGGAAGGCGATATCGCTGGCATTAATGATCAACGCCATAACGAAGCTGTCTTTATACCCCGCCTGCAGCATTTTCGGCCGCATGATCTTGCCGACCGAAACTACGGTTGCCTGAGTCGACCCGGACACCGAGCCAAACAGCGTACAACTGATACAGGTGGTGATCGGCAGCCCGCCTTTCATATGACCGACAAAGGCTTCGATTAAGCCCAGCAAATTATGGGCGGTGTGGCCACGGGTCATAATATCGGCGGCCAGGATAAACATCGGTACGGCGATCAGGGCATTGGGTGAGATTCCCGTTACCATCTGCTGAATGATCACCTGAGGATCGGTCCCTGAAAAATGTACCAGACCGATCAAGGCACCTACCGCCAAGGGTACGATCATCGGGAAGCTGAGAAACAGCAAGATGATCATCACGGCGACAAGGGTAAAGGTGATGACGTAGATATCGAGCTCACCAGCGATCACATCAGAAAAAAACTGGACGAAGTCGCTCATAACACATCCTCCGTCACATCCATTTGGCCTTCGATCAGGTCATGCGATACATAGATCTCACGGTGGCTGACATTCATCAGGAAGCAGATCAGATACTGGATTCCTGCCATGGTTAAACCCACCGGAATAATGGAATAAATGATGTAAACCGGGAACTGCAGCGCCGGACTGAGCCGGTTAAGGTCCTGCAGGTCCAGCACATAGAAATAGGCCAGGTAGGCGAGATAAAACATCAGCATCGATGTCGAGATAGCGATCAGCGTGGCAATGACTTTTTTCGCACTCTGACTCAGAGAATCATAAATAGCGGTCATTCGGATATTGCGGCCTTTCCTGACCGCGTAGGCGAAACCGATGAAGGTCACCGCTACGATCAAAAACTGGTTGAGTTCTTCCGAGAAGAAAATACTCTTATTAAAAAAGTACCGACCCATCGCATTAGCAGTCGAATTGACCATCATCAACACGATAGAAAAACCGATGATGAATTTTTCTATTTTTTCCGTAATACGACTTATTTTATGTAGTACTTTTTTCATAATAGCTTTCCCAAAAGCCACTATTCCCTTAGCAGCTTTTTACTTGAGGCTAATTTTTTATTGTTGCTTTGAGACTAACTCTTAGAGGCTTCTTCAACTTCCAGTATTAGCTTTTCAAGAATAGACTGGGCGCCGCTTCTGGCATCCGCTTTCTTGTCGTCGCTGTAGGCGTTCTCGACCACATCGTAATAGGTGTTGTGCAGGGTCTTGCTCAACTCTTTAAAGCGGGCGCGCTCCTCTTCATTAAGCACCACCACCTTCATGTCGGGACGCTCCTTGAGGATCTTGTCCATGTTCTCCTTGTTGATCTTGAGCTGATAATCGTACGCAGCTTGGTCAGCAGCCTTGATAGCCTTCATCACCATCGCCTGCTTTTCAGTAGAAAGCTCGTTGAACCACTTGCTGTTGGTCGAGACAGTACTGACGTAAGGCTGCTGACCTGGGAACATCAGGTAGTCTTGCACCTCATGCCATTTGGCGTTGTAAATGAAGTAGATCGGGTTGACCATGCCATCGATTGTTTTCAACTGCAGCGAACCATAGACCTCACCCCAGGACAGCGGTGTGGGCGTCGCCCCAAAGGTCTTGTAGGTTTCAACCGGGATGGTTGAAGTAAAGGTGCGGATTTTCTGGTTGGCAAAATCTTCCGGGCTTCTGATTGCCTTATTGGCGCCCCAGACCATCTCACCTTCAGACAGCATCGATAGCAGCTTTAGGTTGACGTCTTCAAACTTGGGGGCCAGATCGTTATAGATGGTCTTGCTGCTCGTCAGAATTTTACGCGTCACCTCTTCGTTGGTGCCTAGTACGTAAGGCAAGCTGATCGCCTGCACTTCGGGTACGTAGGATCCTAGGTGCCCGGTACCAACCGAGACGAATTGGATGGTGCCATTGGCCGCCAGTTCGACAATGTCATTTTCGGTACCCAGCTGGCCGTAGTAGTAGATCCGGACCTTGGTTTTACCGCCCGATTCCTTCTTGATCACTTCGGCAAACTTTTGAGCGTAAATATCCTGGACGTCTTTTTTGTCCTCTTCTGAAGCGAATTTCCAAGTTTCTGCTTGTGCTCCGAAAGCGATGCCCATCGCTAGTAGTGCGGCGAATAATCTTTTCATGGTGTTGCCTCTTATTTTAATTGTCGGCCTCAAGGGTCGTTTTTTTGAGATTTGGTTGAAGTTTTGGTTTTTACTGCAATCGATCACTGACGAGCTGGACCCAATAGCCCGCGCCCTTTTCAAGGATCCTGTCGTTAAAGTCATACTCAGGGTTGTGCAGAGCGCAGCCACCGACCGATTCGGTGCCGTTACCCAACAGGGCGTAACAACCGGGTTTAACCCGCAACATGCTGGAAAAATCTTCGGATATGGTGAACGGATCACAGCTACCGTTGACGTTATCGTTACCGAGTACTTTTTCGGCAGCCTCGATGGCGTAGCGGGTTTCGGTCTCGCTATTAACCGTCGGGTAGAAGGTGTTAATAAATTCAAACCGGTAACCGGCACCCGCCGCTTGGCAGATCCCTGCGACGATGCGCTCCATGCTTTGCTCGATCTTTGCCAGGGAGTCTTCGGTAAAGCTGCGACAATCACCTTTGATGGTGACCTGCGACGGAATCACATTGACGGTACCGTTGGTAATAAACTCGGTAGCCGAGATGACCGCCGTCTCAGCAATCGCGCTCAGGTTGCGCGAAACGATTGTCTGCAATGCCAGCACGACCTGAGCACCAACAACGATAGGGTCGACGCCCATATGCGGCATCGCTGCATGACCACCGACACCGTCGATGGTAATTTCGAAACTGCTTTCACTGGCCATCAACGAACCAGGTCGCACCGTAAAGCTACCTTCGGGAAGGCCTGGCAGATTGTGCATGCCGTACACAGCATCAATTTGGAAGCGTTCAAACAGGCCATCATCAATCATCGCCTGGGCGCCCTGCCCGTGCTCTTCATCGGGCTGGAAGATAAAGTAAACAGTGCCGTTGAAGTCACTGGTCTTAGCCAGATGGCAGGCAGCACCCAGCAGCATGGCAGAATGGCCATCGTGACCGCACGCGTGCATCTTGCCGTCATGCCGAGAGCAGTGTTCAAACGTATTTTGTTCATGAATATGCAGCGCATCCATATCGGCACGTAAGCCGATACTGGCGTTACCCTCACCACTGCGGAGTACTCCCACCACACCTGTCTGACCGATATTACGCACCACCTCGATGCCCCAACTTTCCAGCTTTTCGGCGATGAATTCAGAGGTCTGCTGCACCTCAAAACCACACTCCGGGAAACGGTGCATATGGCGGCGCCATTCGGTCATTTGAGCAATCAACTGCTGTTCCATAGATGACATATTCAAGGCTCCAACGTGTCAATAAATTCGAATAAAAGGGGTGAACTCAGGCCGCCGGATTGGCATTGGAAGAGGGATCGGTATCACCCATCAACAACGAGCCAAACCCCTCTACCTCTGCGGGGTAATTCACCAGTTGCAGGCTGTGCCAGGCCAATGCCTGATTGCTGCTCACTACAGGTTTGCCAAGACGCTGTTCGATTTGCTCTATCACCAACGAAGCGCGTAGCGCGGTACAGGAAATAAACAGCAGGTCCGCTTGCGGATCACAAACATCCACGGCCGCATCGGCAATATCCTGAGGCGAGATAAAGGTCATGGCAGTATCATCTTCGAAACCAAAACCGGCGATGTTCAACACCTCCAGCCCCATGCTTTCGAACAATGCTGCGACTTCTTGGTTAACGGCCTCGGTATAGGGCGTCAGGATTGAGATGCGCTTAGCATCGAAGTGCTCAAAAGCTGACAAAGCAGCCGTCACCGGATTGGTTACCGGAACACCGGGACGCACCTTTTGGACAAGCTCAGTGACCCGGTCAATTCCGATCGCCACGGTACCGGAGGTACAGGCATAGATGATCGTGTCCAACTCTGTACCCGGCAGTATTGCGTCGGCAGCGGCGCCAATACCGGGCGCCATGGAACGCAGATTCTCAATGGTTAATGGGTTTACATTACGGACCCGGTTGGTGAATATTTCCACGCCTTGGGGGTAGATACGGCGTAGGTCCTGTTCAATATTAAAGTCGGTAGCCAGCGCTATCACACCGATCCGCCCTGCCGGAGCCAAGTGCTCTAACGGCTGGTGGTGCTCTACTGTTTCTATTTTCATAATCAGATTCTCATTCGCTTGTATTGTTATTATCGTGATGCAGAACCTTCCAACGCCGCTGCAGGCGCTTGGCTAAGATCTATATTACAGAGCACCACTGCAGGCATTGACGTAATCGGCACCTCCAAGTGATGGATTTCTGCAAATTAGTGGTAATTAACGATCAAATTAATCACCCTTTCCGATCAAGACTGGAACCAAGGTTTAGCGGCAGTAAAGAGATCCTTCGCAACGCACTGAGGGCCTCGTCAACATATATCTACGCGTTGAAAATACAGCCTAAACGGACGCAGAAAATACAGAGAGGAAAAACCATCATGGCTTCATCACTGACGACACCAATCGACAATTTTGACCGCAATATTCTTAAAATTGTGCAGCAGTCAAACCGCACTACGTCCGACCAGATTGCAGAACAGGTAGGGCTGTCACCTGCCGCGGTGCAACGTCGTCTCAAGCGCATGCGCGAACAGAACCTGATACAGGCTGATGTTTCGGTGGTGAATCCCAAGGCCATCGGGCGGGCGGTGACTCTTGTGGTGCAGGTAAGCTTAGAGCGTGAACGGGCGGACCTGATGGACGCTTTTAAGAAGTCGATAAAAAATAACGACGCCGTCCAGCAGTGTTACTACGTGACCGGTAGTTCGGATTTCATCCTCATCGTGACCGCTGTTGATATGGAAGGGTACGAGCGGTTTACCCGCGAAACATTTTTTGATAACGCCAACGTACGAAGCTTCCAAACCAATGTCGTCATGGATGCGGTCAAGGTCGGACTTTCGGTACCCACAAACATCGAGGAAGAAACCGAGTAAACAGCCTTTAAGGACACTGATCCTTAAGGCTGTTGATAGAACCGGAGTCGATCAACTCCGGAACCCAAACATTACAAATATCTAGCCGACGAGCTGCTTGTAAAGCTCCGGATCAGTAGCCCCTTCGGTGCCAATGACCAACACTTTACTGTCAGCATTCAGGCCCAGGGCCTCGGCGAACTGTTCAGAATTTCGCGCCAGTAACGCCGCTGCCAAACCCGGTACAGCAGACTCGCCGGCTTCGATGGCGGGATCCTGCTTATAACCCTTGGCTAACAAACGCATGGTTGCCGGTACAGCCTCCTCGCTCAGGGTCATGAAGTCGTCAGCACCGGTGGCCAGAATTTGCCAGCCCAGCGCGGACACTTCACCACAAGCCAGACCCGCCATCAGCGTCTCCAGATCCCCCTCGACCACAACAGGCTCGCCGGCTTTGGCGCTGAGTTGCAGGCAGTTAGCTTTCTCTGGCTCGACCACGACCAATCGAGGGCGCTTGTTACCCCACAGATCCCAAAAATACCCGCAGATCGCCGACGCCAGACCTCCAACTCCGCCCTGAACAAAGACATGGGTCGGGATTTCACCATCCAATTGTTCGACGATTTCAGACAACATGACGGTATAACCTAGGGCCACATCCTTAGGGATCTCCATGTAGCCAGGGTAACTCGTATCAGACACGATGATGCGGTTATTGGCTTTAGCATCTTGGTCGGCCTGACGCACTGAGTCATCATAATTACCGCGAATACGGATCACCTCAGCACCGAATGCCGCCATCGCCTGCTTACGGCCTTCAGAAACATCACGGTGGATGTAGATGACACAACCGCAGCCAAACATCTGCGCGCCCCATGCAACCGAACGGCCATGATTACCGTCGGTGGCGCAGCTAACCACGAGCTCAGCGACTTCGGCTTTCCAACGCCCCTCCAGCAGTTCGGCGATGGTTGGCCGGGTACCGATGCTCTGTTCTAAAGCCTGCTGTAACTGCCGGGCAACCGCATAAGCACCTCCCAACGCTTTGAAGCTTTTAAGGCCAAAACGTTGAGACTCATCCTTGTACCAAATTGATGCGACATCGACAGTTTCAGCCATCGATGTTAATGAATGCAGAGGAGTGACCGCATAAGCTGGCCAAGTCTTGATATCCCGAATAGCATCTGTAGCATTGGCAACACAGATAACATCCTTCTGTGCGTCTGAATAAGGGAGATCAATATCGGCTTTTGGATTGGCAAAATGGGTCAATTTTCCGTTAAGTTCTAACATGGCAGTCGGCGCCCTCATCTAATCAAATATATGCCCACCAGAAGATCCGGTATCACCAGCGGATGTGTCGCAAACAACAGCATCGCGATAGTGTGTTCTGGAGAGCAATACACTTTTCATAAAATATTTTTCCTAGCGGTTTCCACCAGGCTCTTGGCCAGCGCTCTGATCACTTGTTCCGGAAGCATCCGAGGGATGGCTTCACAGCGGTAATCAGAAGGCACTGTGCTTATTAGAAAGTTTACGGAAAGCTTATGCGGCCATTCAGCCGAACAGGTGGGTGAACAAAGGAAATCAGGCGAATTCGCTCTGGAGGATGAGGAATATCCGCAACGGCACCCATAAAGCACTAGACGATGCCTATGATCCGAATAATCTACACGAGTGATACGTTTTTCAGCAATAGCCATTAAGGTCAAAGCAAAGAGCCTAATGTGGCGAAGCACCTATGCCTCTGAAACAGGCCGCTTACAGCAAAAAAATGCTCCTTTCGGGCAGGTTCAATCGACACGGAAGCGTCGGCTTGTGTAGTGGCCGACCCTCCCCCCCACCTTGTAGGTTTTCCAACTCAGTCTGTATGGTATAAATCACAGCAAGCGGGTAGCTCTCAGCGGAAGCCTTATCGATCAGAGATAGAACTGTTCGGGGCACGTTCTGCAAGTAGCCACCATTCAGGAGGCAAGTTGTCGCTACGCGGTCGGGAACTTCGCGAGCACGATCAAGTCAACATTGAGCTAGGGTTATAACCTCTGCAATCAGGTACTAACGTTATTCGTAGGAAGGCTGTAACTAAATGAAGAAAACCCTATGGCTTACAGTCATTGTTGCTGTCATTACAGTAGGTGTACTGGGGCGTGGGAGCATACACGCCTTTATGATTCAGACGCCGGAATTTGCTTCGTTACATAAAGAACCCGTCATTATGTACGGCACTTCATGGTGCCCGTATTGCGAACAGACAAAATCATTTCTTGAACGCAATGAGGTTCCCTATTACGAATATAATATTGAAGTATCCTCGGAAGGTTATCGCCAGTACAAGCAGTTGAATGGTTTGGGGACGCCGCTGCTGCTGATCAATAATCAAGTCATCAGGGGTTATAATCCCACCGCGATAATGGAAGCTTTACGTAAAGATTCCTAACTCGGCGAGTGTTAGCATCAGCGATGCAAACCAGATTACCACCGCCTGCCATTGAGCATATCGAAGATCACAAAACTCCTCCCTGA
Source organism: Motiliproteus sp. (assembly GCA_036961355.1). GTDB lineage: Bacteria > Pseudomonadota > Gammaproteobacteria > Pseudomonadales > Balneatricaceae > Motiliproteus. Next base: position 12,423 of record JBALVL010000055.1, on the reverse strand, counting down.
TCCATCAAGCGCCTACAGGCGTCTTTTGGTAATCCCCACGAAAAACAACGGGGATCAAAATATGGTGGTATGGAGGCATCTCTGATGACCCGCCTCATGCTGCGTTGTGCCGTGCTTTGATGTCTGGATCGGTCTAGTCTAGGGATACTCCGATTCAGTCGCGGTGCCGGCCAGTATGATGCTAATTAAAACTCTCGCAGCAGTAGCCCTATCCGCGTACCTGCTGATGGGTCTGGTACTTTTTGTGTTTCAGCGTGATTTTTTATACTTCCCCACCGCAAAACAGCCTCACCGCTTACTGATAGAGCCGTTCTCAAACCAGGGTGAACGTATCGAGGTTGTCGTACTCAATCCCGGCAACGACGATGCCATTCTTTACTTCGGTGGTAATGCCGAATCTGTGATTCTGGGTGCGCCCCGCCTTGCCAAAGCGTTGACGGAGCATACACTCTATCTGGTTAATTACCGCGGTTATGGCGGCAGCAGTGGCAGCCCGACGGAACAGGCGCTCTATTCCGATGCGCAATCTATCTACGATGCCATTAAGAACCGGCATGCCGAGGTATCGGTTGTTGGTCGCAGCTTAGGCTCTGGCATCGCCACATTGCTAGCGTCAACCAGAGCGGTCAGCAAACTGGTTTTGATTACCCCTTTCGATAGTATTCAGCGAATCGCTCAAGATCGGTTCCCGCTATATCCCATGGCACTGTTATTGAAAGACAGATATAACTCAGTGGACCGAATCCAAACGATCGAATCGAAAACCTTGATTATTTTGGCAGAGCACGACGAGGTGATCCCATTAAAGTATTCGGCCCGGTTAATCGACGCATTTCAAGAACAGCAGATTAGCGTAAAAATCATTGCCGGCACCGGGCACAACAGCTTATCCAATGGCGATGAATATTACGCCCTGCTGCAACATTTCATCGAATAGTCGGAAGTCGGAGCATGGAGCACTTCTATCAAAACTTTGCCGATCTAGTGCTGCTGCTACACGCGTTGGTTGTGGTGTTTGTGGTCACCTCATTGCTGTTGACTATCGTCGGCGGCTATAAACACTGGCGCTGGGTTCGTAACTGGTGGTTTAGGGTGATTCACCTGATCGCTATCGCGGTAATCGTGACGCAATCTTGGTTTGGGCTGTTATGCCCCCTGACCATCCTGGAAATGTGGCTACGGGGCCAAGCTGGAGACGGTCAATATGATGGTAGTTTTATGCAGTACTGGCTGCAACGCCTGCTCTACTATGACGTGCCTGAATGGTGGTTTGTGGTGGCCTATAGCACTTTCGGCTTGCTTGTTGTGATCACATGGCTATGCGTTCCGCCGCAAAAAAAGCGGCCGGGGTTTTAGATACATAAGTGAGGCAGGATTTATATAAGCCGCTAGTTCGGTTGGTAAATAGCGACATACCGCCAGCTTCATTGCTCTGCCTATTGATTACTGTGCTGCTGTCGGCTCAACGTATGGTCCAATCTTGTCCATGCTGGTGCCCCAAGGGATCACCTGGGAAGCAGCTAGCGCATACCCGGCTGTGTGAAAAATCAGAGATAACCTGGATGTCTGGCAGAAGTGGTCGAATTGCGCTTTGACAAAATATTTTTGCCCATATTGAACAGACCTTCACCCTGCTATTCTGTGCCACGTTCTGACCACTGCACTACTGTGTAAAAAGACCGGGCTCCGCAGCAGGCTGGAGCTAAGCTGATACTGCTCCCCTTGTTGAACCAAATCAGAGTTGAACCAAATCAGAGTTGAATCGTAATCGGAGATGAATCCATTTGAGATCTGCCGTTGCCAAACATAAGGCGACCCTAGCGCTGCTAACAGGGTTCATCACTCCCTACAAAGGCACCCTCTGCGCCGCGGCCATTGCCCTGGTGGTCACCGCCTTGGTGACATTGGCGATAGGCCAAGGGGTACGCCTGTTGATCGACGAAGGTTTTATCGCCGGTTCGCAAGTGGCTCTGAACAAGGCCGTGGCCGCTATCTTGCTGCTGACGCTGCTGCTCTCGGTAGGCACCTACGCCCGTTTCTACTTGGTATCCTGGTTGGGTGAGCGGGCCAGCGCCGATATTCGTCTGGCGGTTTTCAACCATGTGATCGAACTGCATACCAGCTACTTCGAAACCAACCGCAGCGCCGAGATCATGTCACGGCTGACCACCGATACCACGTTGTTGCAGTCGATAATCGGCTCATCGTTGTCGATGGCGCTGCGCAGCAGCCTGACCTTGATGGGCGCTCTGATCATGTTATTGGTGACCAATCTTCAGCTGACCCTGATGGTATTGGTCTCGGTCCCGGTTGTATTGGCGCCAATCCTATTTTTCGGTCGGCGGGTGCGAGTACTGGCCCGCCAGACTCAGGCCTCGGTGGCCGATGTCGGCAGCTGTGCCGCCGAGGCGATCCAGCAGATCAAAACCGTGCAGAGCTATACCAGCGAAGCGTTGGAGAAAATCGCCTTTGCTGGCGAGGTGGAGACCGCATTTCAGGTTGGCCGGCAACGCGTGCAGCAACGGGCCTTGCTGATCGCGACGGTCATTTTGTTGGTGTTTGGCGCCATCGCCGGATTGCTGTGGCTGGGCGGGCACGATGTACTGGACGGTAGCATGAGCGCGGGCGAGCTAGGCGCTTTTTTGTTCTACGCCATTCTAGTGGCAGTTTCTGCAGCCACCCTATCCGAGGTCCTCGGGGAGGTGCAACGCGCGCTGGGATCGACCGAGCGATTGATGGAGTTGTTGCAAGTCGACAGCGCCATCAACACGCCCTCACACCCGGTGGATGCTCAGTCATTAGCCCCGTCGTTGTCGCTGCAGTCGGTGACCTTCAACTACCCTTCCCGGCCCGACCAGCTGGCCTTGACCGATCTGACGTTGGATATTCCGGCGGGCAAAGTGCTGGCGCTGGTGGGCCCGTCCGGAGCCGGTAAATCGACCCTGTTCGAACTACTGCTGCGGTTCCACGATCCCCAGGCAGGAGAGATCCGACTGGGTGGCACCGACTTGCGCCAACTCGATCCCAAAGCATTGCGCCGCCAGATCGCCTTGGTGCCGCAGCAGCCAGCGCTGTTCAGTGGCGATCTGTGGCACAACATCCGCTACGGTAGCCCCGGCGCCAGCGATGCCGAAGTGGTTCAGGCAGCTAAGGCGGCCCATGCCGATGAATTCATCAGCCGTTTGCCCGAAGGTTATGCCAGCGACTTGGGGGAGAAGGGAGTTAGACTGTCCGGTGGCCAGCGCCAACGCGTCGCCATCGCACGAGCGATCCTCAAAGATCCCCGAATCCTGCTGCTGGACGAAGCAACCAGCGCGCTAGACTCGCACAGCGAGCAGCAGGTCCAGGCAGCATTGGCGCGCCTGATGGCAGGCAGAACCACGATTATCATCGCCCACCGCCTGTCGACGGTGTTAAACGCCGACCGTATTGCACTGATCGACCAGGGCCGACTGGTAGCGCAGGGCTCGCATCAGCAGCTGATGCAAACATCACCGCTGTACGCGCATCTGGCCGAACTGCAGTTCGAAGCGGGCCGAGCGCTGAAATAGCAGCAGCGCTAACGCTGGCCAACTCGAAGAAGATACAAACGCCGGTAACCCTTGGCTCAAGGCCGGACAACCGCTAGCCATGCTACTCACCCTCCGTCAGCCGTCGCGGGTCCAGTAACGCCCTGAGCTGCGCCTCATCCATCCCGGTGACCTCCTGCGCCACCTCCAGCAGCGGCCGGTTTTCGGCGTAGGCCTGCTTGGCTATCGCCGCCCCCTGCTCGTACCCTATATGTCGATTGAGGGCAGTGACCAAGATCGGGTTCCGGGCTAGGCCCGCATCGATCCGCTCACGATTGACCACAAACCCCTTGATCGCCTTGTCGGCCAACAGCAACGCGCTGTTGCTCAGCAGTTCCAAGCTCTGAATCAGGTTATAGGCCACCAACGGCAGCATCACATTAAGCTGAAAATTACCGGACTGACCGGCCAGGGTGATCGCGCTGTCGTTACCAATCACCTGCGAGCAGGCCATCACCACCGCCTCGGGGATTACTGGGTTGATCTTGCCCGGCATGATGCTGCTACCCGGTTGCAACGCCGGCAGGCTCAGTTCCGCCAGCCCCGCCAACGGGCCGCTGTTGGACCAGCGCAAGTCGTTGCAGATCTTGATCAATGCCACCGCCAATGTCTTCAGCTGGCCGCTTAGTTCTACCGCCGTATCCTGGCAGCTCAATGCCTCGAAGTGATTGTCCGTCAGCTGCAGCGGCAAACCGGTCTGGCAAGCCAGTTCGGCGCAAACCTTGTCGGCGAACCCCGCGGGGGCATTGACCCCGGTACCCACCGCAGTACCGCCGATAGCCAGCCGGTGCAGTCGGGGCTGCACCGAAACAAGTCGCTGCTGGCCTCGGCGCACCTGAGTCAACCAACCGCTAAGCTCCTGGCCGAAGGTAACCGGCAACGCATCCATCAGGTGGGTACGACCGGTCTTCACCACCCCCGCCAGATCTGTGCTCCGGTTTTCCAGCACCCGCGCTAGGTGCTCCAGCGCTGGCAACAACCGCTCATGCAACAACAGCGCCGCGCTGAGATGGATACAGGTCGGAATCACATCGTTGGAGCTCTGGCCCATATTGACCTGATCGTTGGGATGCAGCCGCTGATAGCACTGTTCAGAGGCCAGACTGGCAATAACCTCGTTGGCGTTCATGTTGCTGCTGGTGCCGGAGCCGGTCTGGAACACATCAACCGGGAAATGGTTATCGTATTGGCCCCTGCTGACGGAGTCGGCAGCCTGGCTTATCGCTTCCGCCAGCTTCGGTTCGAGCAACCCCAGTTCGGCGTTAGCCGTGGCGCAGGCACCTTTGACCAACCCCAGCGCCCGAATAAAAGCGCGGGGCATGCAGATGCCACTGAGTGGAAAGTTATCCACCGCCCGCTGAGTCTGGGCGCCATAGAGTGCATGGGCTGGCACCTGCACGTCACCCAAGCTGTCGGTTTCGATCCTGAACTTTTTGTCGCTCATCGCAAACCTCGCAGGCCCAGTAACTGGGTTTAACTGCCACGGACTATTTACAACCCATTACCTACTGCATAACCATTAACGGATTCGCAATCGGAGGATGGGGCGGTGGTGGTGCGGCAACGGTCGGTTGCCGCTCGAGCGAGCCGCTGTGTAGATATTGCAACCCAGGGTAACCACGGTGCAGCCCGACCGGAACAAGGGCCGAGTATGGTGACCTCCTCGCCCCAGCCTTCGATAGCGGACCCAGACGCGATTGTGGTCGTTATCGGTGGCTCTCGCGCCATCGGCCAGCTGACGTTGCGACTCGGCCAGCCGCCGCTCCTCGGCGCGACGCTCCTGAGCCGCCTCCAAGAGCTGCGCCCGCCGCTGATAGACGCCTGCCATATGGTCACGCAGTTGCTGGCGACGCCGCTCTACCCGCGCGACTTCGGTTGCCGACGGCGGATATAGCGGCAGATGTAGCGGCTCGCCTGCGCCCACGCAGGGCCTATCCTGAAAACTCAGATGGCCATCGGGGGCCTGGCACCGGTACAGCTGCCCGACAGCTAGCGCGGGTAGCAGCATCAATAGCACGGCAAAGAACAATCGATAAATCACGGTAATATCCAGACAACGATATAAAGTCTGTAATGTTGGACAGCAGATCGGCGGCGGCATTCCGTTGTCCTGTCATCTCAGGCGACGCGGAGCCTTGATGATGTAAGGAAGCTGGCTCCAGCACAGGGGGGCGGTAATCAGACAGGGTTTCGGGAAAAGACCGATTATTGTTCTTATACTCCATGTTACCCCGTCGCCACTGCGCCCAGATCAAAACCAAACCATGTCGATTCTACGAATTAACCGTTTGCACAAGAGCTATCGCAATGGTCAGGACCTGTTGCCCATTTTACAAGGCGCCCAACTCGACATGCACGAGGGCGAAATCCTGATGTTGCTTGGCCCCAGTGGCTCGGGAAAATCGACCCTGTTAAACCTGATTGCAGGCATCGACGAGGCCGATTCGGGCGAGATCGAGATCAACGGCACCCGGGTTACCGACCTGAACGAGCACCAACGCACCCTCTTTCGGCGCCAGCACATCGGCACCATCTACCAGTTTTTCAACCTGATCCCGACGCTGACGGTACTGGAGAACATCCTGTTACCTCTGCAACTCAATGGCCGTATGGGCGAGAGCAAGCGTGCCTTGCAGCAGATGCAACGCTTGGGTATCGAGCACCGCAAACAGCTGTTTCCCGAGCAACTCTCTGGTGGCGAGCAGCAACGCGTGGCCATCTGCCGAGCCCTGACCCATCGCCCCGCGCTGCTGTTGGCCGATGAGCCCACCGGCAGTCTCGATCTGGAATCAGCCAACACGGTAATGCAGCTGTTTCTGGAGCAGGTGCGTGAGTATGGCCAGAGCCTGGTGCTGGTGACCCACAACCCTGAAATCACCACGATGGCGAACCGGACACTGCGGCTGAACAAAGGTCAGCTGGTGGCGGCTTAGCCGGATGCGCTCACCGACCCTACTGACCAGCTGGCGTCATTTTCAACGTCACCCTGGGCAATTGCTGTTACTGCTGCTGGGTATTCTGATCGGCGTGGCAGCGGTCACTGCGGTCGACCTGGTCAACCAGAGTGCCCGCGAAAGCTTTCGCATGGCCAACGAGCAGTTGCTGGGGCGAAGTCGTTTCCAGATCAACGGGGACGCTCCCCTCCCCGAAGCGCTCTACCGCCGACTTAGAACCGAGCTGGCCCTGTCGGAGGCAACACCCGTTGTCAGTGGGTTGGTCAACGATGGTCTGGATAAGGGGATCTTGCTGCGAGTGATCGGTATCGACCCATTGGCCGGCACGCCTTTGGATCAGGGGTTCGACGGGGTCCGACTTAATCCACCGCTGGGACTGGCACAATTGATAACGTCCCAGCACGGGGTGATTTTGGATAGCCGCACCGCTAGCCAGCTAGAGGTTGCGGTCGGCGACAGTATTCCGATAATTACGCAAAAGGGCCGCCAAACGATCTCAGTATTGTCGCTGCTGGAGGGGGCCGACGACCCACGCAGCAACAACCTATTGATCATGGATATCGGTCAGGCGCAGCAGCTGCTGGGGTTGTCAGGGCGGCTGACCCAAATCAATCTGACCGATCTGGATCAGCAGCAACAGGCCCGTATTCGGGCCTGGCTGCCCAGCGGCTATCGGTTACAGACGGCGCAACAGCGACACCAATCGACAGCCGGGTTGACCGATTCGTTTCATCTGAATCTGACCGCGCTCAGTCTGCTGGCACTGATGGTGGGGCTGCTTCTGGTTTACAACAGCACCCATTTCTCGCTGATTCAACGGCAGCCGATGTTCGGGCAGTTGCGGGCGTTGGGCGTGACCGCTGCCGAAGTCCGACGCGCCATCCTTTGGGAAACCCTGGCTGTTGCGATTCTCGGATCGCTGCTAGGAGTGCTGGTAGGCATCGCGCTGGCACAGCTACTGTTTGGTCTGGTAGTGCAAACCATCGATGATCTTTACCTTAGCAACAACATCAATCGGCTCTTTATTAGCGTGCCAATGCTACTGAAGTCGTTGCTAATCGGCACCGGCGGCTGTCTGCTGGCGAGCTGGCCATCGATCCGGCAGCTGAGCCAAATCCCTCCCCGGCAGTCGCAGCTGCGCTTCCAGCAGGAACAGAGCGCAGCACGCAGCAACCGCTTGTCGCTCTACTTAGCCGGCGGCTTACTCGCTAGTTCGGCGCTGTTGGCGGTTTGGCGCGGCAGCGGTCTGATCGGTGGCTTTATCGCCATCGCAGCCCTGTTGCTGGGGCTGGCCCTGATGACCCCAATGCTGGTGGCCGGGATCAGCCGCCTGCTGTCAGCGCCAGCACTGCAACGTTATCCTAATCGTCTAGCTATATGGCGCATGGCCCTGCGCGACTGTTATCGCAGCCTGAGCCGCACCGGCGTAGCAGTGATGGCGCTGATGATCGCGGTGGCCGCCACCATCGGCATGGCGGTGATGATCGATAGTTTCCGTAGCTCGCTCGAGGGCTGGCTGCAACAGCGCCTCAATGCTGATATCTATCTGCGGGTGCAGCTGGATTTGCCTGGCAAAGCCGAGGCATTGACGCCCGAGTTAATCGCCTATGTCCGCAACCACCAGGCGGTGCGAGCGATGGCTACCAGCAGACGCATAGCTTCAAACCTTAACGGTCGGCGGGTCGAGGTGTTCTCCAACAACCTCCCCGAGCCGATGCGGCGCGGTTATCAATTCACCAATGGAGACCCCGATACCATCTGGACACGCTTACAAAACCCGGATCAGGTCCTGATCAGTGAACCGCTGGCGAACCGTTGGCAACTGGCCATCGACGACTGTATCACGCTGCAAACGGGCTCGGGGCGACATGCCTTCACGGTCGCCGGCATCTACCTCGACTACGGCAGCGATAACGGTCGTATTCTGCTCCCCGAGAGCCGCTTCAATGACCACTGGGGCGATGCCCTTCCGACGGCACTCGGCGTTTACCTGCAACCATCGGCCGACGCCGACCACTTTATTTCCGAACTGCAACAACAGTCCGGCCAGCTATCTAACAAGCAACCTAACCCGCTATCTAACCAACTTTCTAACCAACTGCCTCGCCAACTATCTGGCCAACGACAACCGTTGGAGATTCGTCACACGGCGCGACTGTTGCAAAAATCGCTGCAGGTGTTTGAGCGCACCTTCCGGATAACCGATGTACTGCGCCTGTTGGCGATGGGGGTCGCTGCAATCGGTATTCTGGGTGCGCTGATGGCGTTACAACTCGAACGTCAGGGCGAGTTGCATATCTTGCGATCACTGGGTCTGACACCGCTCGAGCGCGCTAAGCTGTTGCTCTATCAAAGCGGTTGGCTGGGATTGTTAGCGGGACTTATCGCCATCCCCAGCGGCCACCTGCTAGCCTGGCTATTGATCGAGGTGATCCATCTGCGCGCCTTTGGCTGGAGCATGGTCTATCAGCCCAGCCTCAGCGCCTCGCTGTTGGGACTGTTGTTATCGGTAGCCGCCGCGTTACTAGCCAGCCTGTGGCCGGCGTGGCGCTTTGCACGCTACCGACCCCGATTACAGACTGAATAGCACTACCGAAATAGCACCAACCGAATAGGGACGGTCTATGACAAAATATCTGCTGTTGGCGTGTTGCCTGTTGATTGGCTTGGGGCTGGTTGCCATCAGCATTCGTGACGATTCAGCAGGTCAACTAACTCATGGCGCTACGCAACTGGATATCGGTCAGCTGCTGGGGGGCCGAGATCCGGTGGATCCGGGGTTTGCCCGCGCCGATCGCATACGCCCTTTCGACTTTCCCGCCGATCACCAAGCTCACCCTGGTTACCGCAGTGAATGGTGGTATCTGACCGGTAATGTTGTTGATAGCGACAACAACCCTTTTGCGTTTCAGCTAACCCTGTTTCGGCAAGCGCTGCGCCCCATCGATGACGAACCTGTAGCCAACCCCTGGCAGACCCCGCAGGTCTATATGGGGCACCTTGCCATTGCCGATATTGCCAACCTACGCCACCGTTCGGTCGAACGCTTTAGTCGCACCGGCCCAGGACTCGCTGGCAGCAGCGCAGCGCCGCTGCGTATCTGGTTGGAAGACTGGCAACTCGCGGCAACTACCGACAGCAGCCTGTTCCCGTTACAACTGCAAGCGGCAGATAAAGATCAGCGTATAGCGCTGAATCTGACGATCTCGGAAACCAAGCCCGAGGTACTCCAAGGCGAGGCCGGTTTAAGCCAGAAAAGCGCCGAGCCGGGTAACGCCTCGTACTACTACTCCTTCCCAAGATTACAGGTCACCGGGCAGTTGAACTGGGACGACAAGACACACCCGGTCAGCGGCCAGGCTTGGTACGACCATGAGTGGAGCAGCAGTGTGCTGGCCGACTACCAAACCGGCTGGGACTGGTTTTCTCTGCAGCTCGACGATGGCCGCGAGCTGATGTTGTTTTGGATTCGAGCGAAGCCGGGGCATCCGGTAACGCAGCACAGTGTGCTGATTGATCGGGACGGCAACAAACAGCAACTCGATCCCAATAAAATCGAGCTGACCGTACTGGACCATTGGAGCAGCCCCAACGGTAAACGCTATCCCGCAAGCTGGCGTCTGCATATTCCTTCCGAGGGGTTGGATCTTGATATCACTCCGCCGGTAGCCGATCAGGAGCTGCGCCATTCGGTGGCCTACTGGGAAGGCACAGTCGTCATCGGCGGCAGCCATCAGGGATTAGGGTTTGTTGAATTGGTGGGCTATTAGTGATGTCTGATCAAGTCACTCCAGACCGTCTGATCTGCGTGTTACAGCCAGATCCAGCGGGCACAGCAGGCTTGTTGATTATTTTCTTGGTCAATACGGCAAAATCACGACCTATCGTTAGACTTAGTGCTCCTGACGCAAGGTCAGCTTGTCGCCTTTTTGGGTGAACTCGATCTCCCTCAACACACTCATCCCCAGCAATATTTGCTTGCCTGGCATGTTTGGCAAAATGGATGCTCGGACGTTGAAAAGCTCTATACCACCGACTGTTATGTGCTCCACTACCGTAGAATAGGTTTGAGCAGTACCGTTAGCGGTTATCGAATGTTGCATATTCCCTATGCTCAAACCGAGTGTTTTTTGTAATTCAGCAGGGATTGCTACGGTTGTTGCCCCAGTATCGATTAAAAATGTCACTGCCTTCTGATTGATTGTTCCACTCGTTACATAATGTCCCCGATGATTACGAATCAGAGTAACCTGAGTGACCCCACCACCTTTCTCTGTCAGAGGTGAGCTATTCGGGTTGATCCGATTCTCTTCCCAAATCCCAAATACCCACGTCAGAAAGCCCATCGCGATCACCCAACCAATGATCATCATGTTCTTGCCGATTTTAGGGGCTATTGATTCAGTACTCATTTTCAATATTCCAAACGCACTTGCTTGAAGTGTCCATAACCGTTTTTTGAATGCCCACCAGAACCATCAGGAAAATAGAAGAAAGAGTCGTATCGGGAGCTTCCTAGCAATGATAAGCACGCCATAGTCACTAGATCCATCTTTCGACTCTTTGCCTTGTTCTTCCATGTAGCTAATCTGAGAGAAAATCAACAATAAACGCTATAGGTACAAGAAGTCAGCAGCTTTGTCGGTTTTCCACTTAGTATACTCTTCACGCATACAGGTTCATTTCCTTGCGTGGCCACAGGTGCTCCACCTTTTAACTATGAAGGACGTTCACATAACTGTGCAGACATCGAGCACTGCGCCAGATCCATGATGTTTGTTCTATCTCAGGAATATGTTTCTAGGCTGCCAATCATGAGCCTTAAAGCTCCCCGAAATTCAGTTCACCGATACTGCCGCAGGCCTTCTGAATCAGTTCTTTCTGAGTGACGCCCTGTACGATGGTAAATCGTATTTGGTCATGGGTAAAAATGACGCATTGACGGCGCTGTATCCTGGTGATGTTGGCATGCCAGCTGTCCAGTGGTGGGGTGTTTTTTGCAGGGAAATATTCAATAAAGCGCCCTGCTTTCTTCATTTTTTAAGTTTGATAATTGGTGATGTGTATTCTCATTAATGATCAGTAACTATATGAGTATTATCGTTTATTTTTTCTAATTGTAAGCATTCCAAACACCACCCTAGCAAACCCACGTGCGACTTGATGTTTACTTGAAATCTGCATCATTTGGTTATTCTGAGGTGATGTTATCACCCTATTAGGGTGGTCAAATTCACTATGCCACTACATAGTTACGCGGGACATCTACTCACTTCTCCAGATGTCAGGACATGTTTTTGATACGCCCTTTTATAAAATCCCTATAGCTTCCACTGGCCAATGTGATGTTTCTGCGTAGCAAAAACATAACAAAAATTTTCCTCTATGGGTGCGCTCGAGTAACTACTATATAAATACAGCTCATAACCGATGCTCCTTAACTAAGACAAGGACACGACCAACCCGTTCTGGCCACCTAAAACTACAAAAGCTAACTAGAAAAGAAACACATAGATCGACTGCAGTCCTCTGGAGAAAAATATGAATTCCCTATCAAAAACTGCCTTAGGAGTCGCGCTATCATTAGCTCTTGTGAACAACGCGCTAGCGGTAAAGATCGCAGCCATGGATATGGGAATACTTTCAAATAGCAATGGAACCGGCGTCTATCAAAATATAATTAAGGAAGCCTCAAAGCGGCAGGGGTTATCCTATAAAGAAGATTACTACCCGGCTGGAAGAGCCATCCTATACCTTAGAAATTCTGTTTCAGATTGTGCCTACGGCCCGATCCAGCAATATGAATCACTGGGATTGGAGAACTTGTTGATCAGTGAGCCTCTAGGGAAAGTGCGATTAAGTCCCGTTTTTTAACCATATCGGCCTACCAAGGTCGATTT
>JBALVL010000054.1:0-28549 GCA_036961355.1 Motiliproteus sp. | reverse complement strand
GGGGCGCATTCTACAGACCTCTGAGCTACCGTCAACGACTTTTGTGGAATATTTCCAACATCACTTAAACAAACTAAAAAGGCGCCTTGCGGCGCCTTTATCTAGTCCAGTAAAGATGAACTACACCTTGCTATACAACTCACTACCGCTGTCCTTAAACTCGTCCGATTTCGCCTGCATCCCTTTCTCCGCTTCCGCGTTGATCGCAGCGATCTGAGTAACGTCTAGCTCCCGAACCTCCTGGCTGATCTTCATCGAGCAGAACTTGGGTCCGCACATTGAACAGAAATGCGCCACCTTGGCGGAGTCCTTGGGCAAGGTTTCATCGTGATAGGAACGCGCGGTATCCGGATCCAGACCGATGTTGAATTGGTCTTCCCAACGGAATTCAAAGCGTGCCTTGGACATCGCATTATCACGCACCTGCGCACCCGGATGGCCTTTGGCCAAATCAGCGGCATGCGCTGCGATCTTGTAGGTGATGATGCCTGTTTTTACATCTTCTTTGTTGGGCAGACCCAGATGCTCTTTGGGCGTGACGTAACAAAGCATGGCACAACCGTACCAACCGATCATCGCCGCACCGATGCCCGATGTGATGTGGTCATAACCCGGCGCAATGTCGGTGGTCAACGGGCCCAAAGTGTAGAACGGGGCTTCGTGACACTCTTCCAGCTGCTTATCCATGTTCTCTTTGATCATGTGCATTGGCACATGGCCCGGGCCTTCGATCATCACCTGAACATCGTGCTTCCAGGCAACCTTGGTCAACTCACCCAGTGTTTCCAGTTCGGCAAACTGAGCTTCATCGTTACCGTCCGCGATCGAGCCCGGACGTAAACCGTCACCCAGCGAGAAGGAGACATCATAGGCTTTACAGATCTCACAGATCTCATCGAAGTGGGTGTAGAGGAAGTTCTCTTTGTGGTGCGCCAGGCACCACTTGGCCATGATCGAACCACCACGCGAAACAATGCCCGTGACGCGATGGATCGTCATCGGTACATATCGCAGCAACACACCGGCGTGGATGGTGAAGTAATCAACCCCCTGCTCGGCCTGTTCGATCAGCGTATCGCGGAATATCTCCCAAGTCAGATCTTCGGCCACACCACCGACCTTCTCCAGCGCCTGATAGATCGGCACGGTACCAATAGGTACATGGCTGTTACGGATGATCCATTCACGGGTTTCGTGAATGTTCTTACCGGTCGACAGATCCATGATGGTGTCAGAGCCCCAACGGGTGCCCCAGGTCATCTTGGCGACCTCCTCTTCGATCGAAGAACCTAGTGCCGAGTTACCGATGTTGCCGTTGATTTTGACCAGGAAGTTACGGCCAATGATCATCGGCTCCAATTCAGGGTGGTTGATGTTCATCGGGATGATGGCCCGCCCTTCGGCTACCTCAGAGCGGACAAACTCAGGTGTGATCTGCTTTGGGGTATTGGCACCAAAACTCATGCCCGGATGCTGGACATTCAACTGCGGATTATTCTTCGCTTCAGCCAGCTTCATATTCTCGCGGATAGCGATATATTCCATCTCCGGGGTGATGATCCCCTGACGAGCGTAGTGCAGCTGGGTCACGTTAACGCCGGCTTTGGCGCGACGTGGTTTACGTGTGAGATCGAAACGCAAGTTGTCCAGATCGATCAATGATTCGCGTTGTCGGCCAAACTCAGAACTTAACCCGCTGAGCCGCTCGGTATCGTCACGCTCATCGATCCAGGCCTGCCGCAACGGTAACAACCCTTTACGCACGTCGATATCGGCATCCGGGTCGGTATACGGACCCGAAGTATCGTACACCCGCAGCGGTTCATTCTTCTCAGCACCGTCTTTGTGTCCAAAGCTCAGCGGTGTATCCGACAGGGTAATTTCACGCATCGGCACCCGAATATCGGGGCGACTGCCTTCGATATAGATCTTACGGCTGCCAGGAAACGGCTGAATAGAGGCGGTGTCAACCTTAGCGGTATCACGGAGGTTGTGATTTTCTTTGGTACTCATCATGACATCTCCCGGCTCAGTGGCCAGATACTAATCGGGCAAGCCCGTTAGAGGGTAAAAAGAGGATGTCTTGACGGAGATGGTAGTGCGGGCTCCAAAAACACGGCATGCCCGACTCTTGTTTCCTACGCCGGTATTAACCGGATCAGGTTCGCGGGTTGGTCAACAGACCTCTCATCCCTCTCTACCACCAGCAGATGAGGGAACCCCGACAAGACACAGCGATTATCAAAGCGGCGTGCAAGAATAGCAAGCCGCGTTACTGATATTTATGCGTTATATTGGTTATCTCAATAGCCGAACTGAGACAACACCGCAGCTTGCATCAATTCCGCTGAAGCCGCAGCCTGATAAGTCTCATATTCGGCCTGAGTGACATATTTATCGGCAAGCGCCGCCGCTAAACTCTCTTTCAATACCGAGCTATGCGTTGAGCTGGTCAACATAAAATAGAACTGTTCAGCACCAACCTGCTGTAGAGCCGCCCATTCGACCTCCGTTAAATTATGACCGCCTTTACTATCGAGCATCGCGATCACGTCACTACCCGCACCTTTGGCGGCCAGCTGACTTCGCAACTCAACTACCTGCGCTAATTGCACACGCTCATAGGGATCTGCATTCAACAAAAGCAGCACCACCAGCAACGGCATCGCAATCAATGCTATATACCAATACATGGTTAAACGCTGCTCACGCTGGTCAGAACGAGTCGTCATAGTATCCCCCTTAGGAATTATCTCTACCTTGAACAAGAAAAGCTAAATATTGAGCAGAGCGTACGAAATAATCAACAGACAATCCAGCACTTTAAGGTTACGCCAGTAACTTTCGAACCGGCGAAAAAGATCGTCGATGGTATGGCGTCACGCCTAAGTGCGACAGCGCAGCAAGATGAACGGCCGTTGGATAACCTTTATGCTTTGCCAAACCATAACCGGGAAAACGGGCATCAAACACTACCATCTCCCGATCACGGCAAACCTTTGCCAGTATAGATGCGGCACTGATCGCGGCAACGCGACTATCGCCCTTTACCACCGCCTCACACGGGAACGGTAATTCGGGGCATCTATTACCATCGATCAACACATATTCTGGTGCGATGGTTAAGCCAGCAACGGCACGCTGCATCGCTAACATAGTGGCATGAAGAATATTGAGTTCATCAATTTCCGCCACATTGGCTCGGGCAATCGACCAGCACAAAGCTTTGGCCTGTATCTGCTCAAACAATGCATCACGGCGCTTCTCGGTCAATCGCTTAGAGTCGGCCAGTCCATAGATAGGATTAGCAGGATCCAAAATCACCGCAGCAGTGACTACATCGCCGAATAGCGGGCCTCGACCGACTTCATCGACCCCCGCTAACAGCCCTCCCCGATAAGAGCACACAAAAGGCTCAATCATTCGTTGTCAGCCCTTTTTCTGGCGATCAGCTCAAACACTGCAAGCGCGGCCTGCTCGCTGGCATTACAGCGCAGTTGCTGATGCAACTCGGTGAAACGCTGGACCTGTTTTTGAGGATCAGCCAACTGATCTAACAGTGCCTGACCCAACTTTTGTGGTGTGGCATTTTTTTGCAACAATTCAGGCACCAGCATCTCATCGGCCAGTAGATTGGGTAACGACACATAAGGAACTTTCAACATCGGTTTGATGATGGCATAGCTTAAGGCCGAAGCTTGATAGCTTACCACCAACGGCCTCTTCGTCAGCATCCCTTCCAAAGCGGCAGTACCAGAGGCCATCAACACCGCCTCAGATGCCACCATTGCTTCACGGGACTGCCCCTGCAGCACTCTGACCGGTAAGTTTCGCCCTTCGAGCAACTCACTGATCTGTTGGTAACGCGCTTCATTGGCAGCTGGTAACAGGAATTTTAGATCCGGCTGACGCTCCAACAACCAAGCTGCTGTGTCCAGAAAGATAGGGCCCAAACGTTTTACTTCACCCGAACGGCTTCCCGGCAAGAGCGCCAGATAGCGCTCGCCATCTGCCAATTCTAGCGTGGCGCGAGCTGCGCAAACATCCGGTTCAATGGGAAGCTGATCTGCCAAGGTATGACCCACGAAACGGGCATCGACATCGGCCTTGTCATAGAAAGCTTTTTCGAACGGTAATAAGCAGAGCATCAGGTCGGTACTACGGGCGATTTTTTTAACCCGGCCCTGACGCCAGGCCCAGATCGAAGGGCTGACGTAATGCACCGTTGGTATGCCCGCCTGACGTAGCGACTCTTCCAAGCCAAGATTAAAATCCGGTGCATCGATTCCAATAAATAGATCGGGTGGGTTGCTAATCCAGCGTTGGCGCAGTTGTTTACGAATGCCTAGCAGCTCACGCAATCTGCCCAACACCTCAACCAACCCCATCACCGATAATCGATCCATGGCGAAAAGACTCTGCACCCCTTCGGCTTGCATCAACGGCCCAGCAATCCCTTCAAAGTGAAGCTCTTCTCCGGGATAGTGGTCACTAAAACGTTGCTTGAGAGCGCATACTAGGCCAGCGCCAAGAATGTCCCCCGAAGCTTCTCCAGCCAGAATTGCGATGCGCATAAGTGAGGGCTTTCCGATTAACGAATGATGCCACGGTTCGAACCTTTCAAGGAGTCAACCAGTAGCTCCAATTCGGGTGTTTGCTGCTGCAACGGTTCGATCTCTGCCAGCGCAGCGTCAAGTTTCAAACCTTTGCGGTAAACCACGCGATAGGCTTGCTTGATTGCCCGGATCGCTTCGGCACTGAACCCACGACGCTTAAGCCCTTCGCTGTTTATACCGTGCGGTTTGGCATTATTACCCGCAGCCATAACGTAGGCAGGGAGGTCCTGCACCAGCATCGAAGCGGCACCACACATTGCGTGAGCACCAACATGACAAAACTGATGAACGCCGGTCTGCCCGCCAATAATGGCAAAATCTCCGACGTGAACATGCCCCGCCAAAGCGACATTATTCGCCAGAATTATGTTATCGCCAAGAACGCAATCATGCGCAACATGGACGTTGACCATCAATAAATTATTGCTGCCAATCCGGGTAATGCCCCGATCTTGAATGGTGCCGCGATGAATGGTGCAACTCTCTCGAATCACATTGTTATCACCAATAATCAGTTCGGTCGGTTCGTCCGCGTATTTTTTGTCCTGACAAGCCTCACCAACCGAAGCAAACTGGAAAATCTGATTATTCTTGCCAATACGGGTCGGTCCCTTGATCACCACATGCGAGGCAATTTTACAGCCAGATTCGATCACCACATCGGGACCGATTAACGTCCAAGGGCCGATCTCAACATCATCAGCAATGCGAGTGCCTGGGGCAATAATAGCTTGGCTATCAATCAAAATTAGACTTTCCTATCGGCACACAAAATGGTTGCAGAGCTGACCAATTCACCGTCTACGGACGCTTTAACGCCAAACTTCCAAATACCACGCTTTTCAGAAAGAATAGACGCTTCCAGCAGCAGTTGATCTCCTGGCACAACCGGACGCTTAAATCGCAGTTTATCGGAGCCCACAAAATAATAGATCGAACCGTCTTGTGGCGTTTTCCCCATAGTTTTAAAACCGAGAATTCCGGCAGCCTGTGCCATCGCTTCGACAATAAGAACACCGGGCATCACGGGATGATCAGGGAAATGGCCATCAAAAAAGGGTTCGTTGACGGTGACATTCTTATAAGCGACGATGGATTCTCCCTCGGTCAACTCAGTCACCCGATCAACCAATAGAAACGGGTAACGGTGGGGAAGGTATTTACGAATTTCGTTTACATCCATCATGTTTAAAAACCTTAATCCTTATCTTTCAATGCTTGTTCGAGCTGACTGACACGTTCAACCAACTTATCGAGCTGATTAAACCGAGCAACACTTTTACGCCACTTGTGGTAAGGCGCGATACCTGTTCCCGAAGAGTAGATACCGGGCTCACTCAACGATTTAGTCACCATTGCCATGCCACTGACATGGACATCATCAGCAATCGTAATGTGCCCTGCTATAACTGCCGCGCCACCGATAGTACAACGCGTGCCGATCTTAGTGCTTCCGGCAACACCGGCACAACCAGCCATGGCAGTGTGGTCACCAATAACAACGTTATGACCGATCTGAATTTGGTTATCAATCTTTACACCATCACCAATCACGGTATCTTCGATCGCCCCACGATCCACCGATGTGCAAGCGCCGATCTCAACATCATCACCGGTAATAACCCGACCAATCTGACTGATCTTTAACCACTGCCCCTGCTGGTTAGCAAAACCAAAACCATCGGCTCCGATAACGGCACCACTATGAACCAGGTTCCGCTGGCCCAGTCGAACCTCATGGTACAGCGTGACATTTGCCGCCAACCGGGTATCTTTTCCGATAACGCAGTTGGCACCGATAACAGAGTTAGCCCCGATCTCCACGCCCAGTTCAATCACCGTACCAGCTTCAATCACCACGCCGGCTGCGATCATCACATCAGCAGCAATCACCGCCGTCGGATCAATCATGGCTTTATCAGACACACCGGCTTTGTGACCGGGACGCGTATCAAACCAGCCCGAAATGAGGGCGTAGGCCAGATAGGGATCGTCGACAACCAGCGCGGCGGTAGTGCAATTATCAGCCTGATCAGCCTTAACCATCACGGCACTGGCCAGAGTGGTCGACAAATTTTTCCGATAGCGCGGGTTGGATAAAAAAGACAGCTGGCCTTGACCCGCTTTATCCAACGCCTGAACGCCATTAATCTGTATTTGAGGATCGCCAATCAACTTGGCACCGAGATGTTCAGCTATCTGATCAAGGCTATACACGGATAATCTCCTGTTACAGCTTGTTCAACTCTTCAACAACACGTGGCGTAAGATCGGCCGCTGGTTGCGCGTAAACCACGCCTTTTTTATTGATGATGATGTCGATTTTTTGCTCCTCGACCAGACGCTTGAGAATCGTTTCAACTTCTGGACGCAGCTGCTGTAAAAATTCGCGTTCACGGCTTTGGGCTTCCTGTTTGATGCGCTTCCCTAAGCTCTGAAACTCTTGATATTTCGTCTGAATATCAGCCATCATTTGCTTGCGCTCATCCTCACCGATAAAGCTGGCTTCTTTTTCCAGCTTAGCCTTCATCGCATTGCCCTGATCGGATAGCTGGCGTAGCTCAGCCTCTTCGGCAGAGAATTCAAGCTGAATTTTTTCGCGCAACGCTGCAGCTTGTTTTGATGACGCCAGTGCAGCCTCCATATCCAATACCGCAATTTTTCCTTCTGCCAAAACTAAGGCGGGCAATAACAACAAGCCAATCAGGGCCAATTTAATAGCTTTCATTTAGCTCTCCTTGTAAGGGCTATAAGTAGGGATCAAAATTAAAAGGTACGTCCCAGCGAGAACTGGAACGTCTCTGTTTCGTCGGTATCCTGCTGCTGCACCGCTTTGGCTAAGGAGAAGGACATTGGACCGATGAAGGTCAACCAGGAAAGCCCCACACCAACCGACGCGCTTAACGCTTCGGGTTTAACCGCGATATCACAGGCCTCATTATCGGTCAGGCAATTAGTGTCAAACACATTACCGGCATCAAAGAAGAACAACGAACGTAGACTGCTCCGATCTTTAACGAACGGGAACGGGAAGATCAGTTCGACCGACCCAGTGATCTGAACATTACCACCCAGCGGATCAAGCTCGCCTGATTCAATACGCGCATCACGGGGCCCCAACGTGTTGTTCTTAAAACCACGGACCGAGTCAAAACCACCGGCGTAAAAATTCTTGAAGAATGGTAATTTTTCAGTATCTCCAACGCCGTCACCGTAACCCAGCTTGGTTTTCAGACTGAAGATCCAATCGCCGCTGATCGGTAAATAGCTCTGGCCGGTATAACGCAATTTATAGTAGTTCAAATCGCTAACCATACCGGCAAACTCAAACGACAAGTTCTGTTTATAACCATCGGTCGGCAACAGGCCTTTATTCAAATGGTTAGACGACCAGGACGCGATCATCGGCAGCTGATTAAACTTAGTGCCATCCTGTGCATCCATAAACTCCTTTATATCCTTAGGCACGTCGTCACCGATCAAAACATTGAGCTGTTCGGCGCCCAGCGAGAAACCAATCCGCTGATACTCATCGATCGGGTAGCCAAAGCTAACATTGCCGCCGACTGAGTCGATGTTGTAGTCGGACAGATCATCTTCATCGTAATCTTGTTCGCGGAAGTAAATACTGAAACCACGACTGACGCCGTCCAGCGTGAAATAAGGGTCGTCGTAGTTAAAGCTCACTTCGCGGGTATTGTCGGAACGCGAAATATTGAACGATACAAATTTGCCGGTACCCAGGAAGTTGTTCTGCGACACATTGGCCGACAGAATCAGACCCGAGCTCTGCGACACACCCAGACTGGCAGCCAGACTTCCCGATAACTGCTCGACCACGCTGTACTCAAGATCGATCTGATCGGTGGTACCCGGTACTGTCGAAGTCTCAAGATTTACTTCCGAGAAGTAGCCCAATCGTTCGAGCCGAGATTTTGAACGCTCCATCAATGTAGTTGAGGCGGTTCCAGCTTCCATCTGACGCATCTCTCGACGCAATACTTCATCAGCAGTGCTTGTATTGCCGACAAAGTTGACCCGTCGTACATACATTCTGTTACCCGGATCGACATAAAACCGCACCGAAACCGTTTTATTTTCCTCATCGACCTCCGGGACCGGATTTACGTTAGCCAACAAGAAACCTTCATCGCCGAGACGGCGAATCACCTGATCGGAAGAGCGCACCATCAATTGCCGGGAGAACGTCGCACCTTCAACGATCTCGACCTGTGAGCTGAGCTCTGATTCGGGTAGTTCCAGCCGGCCAACCAGATTAAAACCGCCAAAGCGATACAGGTCGCCTTCGGTGATATTGATGGTGATATAGACGTGCTTACGATCCGGCGTCAACGACACCTGAGTCGAGGTCACATTAAAATTGATGTAGCCGCTATCAAGGTAATGTGAGCGCAGCCGCTCCAGATCACCACTAAGTTTCTCGCGGGAATAGCGCGGCTCACTAAACGACCAAAAACTAGGCAGCTTAAGGCTGAACAGATCGATCAGCGTCTCATCGTCATAAACCTCGTTGCCGACGACGTTAATGTGCTGAATGGCTGCCGCCTTGCCCTCTTTGATGGTGATATTGAGCCCTAGGCGATTATTGGGCAGGTCTTCGAGCTCAGTATCGATCTGAGCACCGTAGCGTCCCTGAGCAGCATACATCCGCAACAACTCAAGCTGAATCCGTTCTAGAGCCGCGCGCTGAAACACTTCGCCTTCGCTCAAGCCCAACGATTTAAGGCCATCCATCAACGCTTCGGTCTCAAGCTCTTTGTTGCCTTCTAACGTTATTTTACTGATAGCCGGGCGTTCTTTGAGTCGAACGATCAATAAGCCATCTTCACGAGCCAACTCGATATCATTGAAATAACCAGTCGAGAACAGTGACTTGGAAGCTTGAGCCAGTTTGAACTCATCAACAGTATCACCCTCCTGAATCGGAAAGGCGCGCAGTACCCGAGCCAGATCCATGCGCTGCAAACCATCAAAGCGTATATCGCTGACAACAAAGCTATCAGCAACAGCAAACAGAGGGACAAACATGAGCAAACAGGCGGTGACTAATATACGTCGCATGCAGAACTTCAAACCCGGATGAATGATTAAAAAAAAGCTCACCGATTACAGGCGAGCCAGATCGTTGTATAGCGCCATCAGCATCAGCATTAACATTAGTGACATCCCTACCTTCAACCCGAAGACCTGTGTCTTCTCGGATACCGGCTTGCCACGTATCGCTTCGATCAGATAATAAAGCAGATGACCGCCATCAAGCACAGGGATCGGTAATAGGTTAAGGATGCCCAAACTAATACTTAAATATGCCAGGAAATTAAGAAAGCTCTCCAGCCCCGAAGCCGCCGAAGCACCGGCCACTTTAGCAATGGTGATTGGGCCACTCAAGTTTTTTACCGAAATCAGCCCCTGCAGCATTTTCCAGATTGACTCTACCGTCAGGCTGATCATCTGGTGGCTTTTAGCAAACGCTGCCGGAATAGCTTCCAACGGCGAATAACGTAGTTCTCGCCGCATCGCCTCAGGCCAGCCAACCGGTGTCACGCCTGCCCCGATGTAGCCGTAAACCTCACCCGACTCGCTTTCCATTCGCGCCGGTGTCAACGCAAGTTCGATACGCTGCCCGCTACGCTCTATTTGTAAGCGCAGTAACTGTTGCGGTTGCGCCCGCACCTGTTCAACCAGGTCGACCCAGCTTGCAATGGCGACACCGTTTACCGATTCAACCCGATCACCAATCTGCAACCCCGCTGCTTGAGCCTGGCCATCCTCTGACAGGCTGCCAATTTGTGCCGGCAACAATGGGCGGTATGGGGTCACGCCAAGCGTATATAAAGGACCTCGCTGCTCATCGATCTGCCAGCGCTCAATCGCCACCGACAACTCAGAACTATCGCTACCACCAAGTTCGCGACTGCGGATGCGTAACTCACCGCTATCGCCAATTCGCGCGGCCAGCCGCAACGAAACCTGCTCCCAGGTTGGTGTTTGATGGCCATCGATAGCCACCAGCTCGCGTCCACCTAACGAAGCCGATAGGGGGGATTGCAATTGCGCCATCGCTACCGGCGATTCGGATCGAATCTCGCCCACCACTGGGACAACAGTACTGGTACCGACCATAAACATCAGCCAGTAAACCAATACTGCAAAAGCAAGGTTCACCAGCGGTCCGGCAGCGACAATCGCCACCCGCTGCCATAGCGGCTTAGAGTTAAAGGCCTGATCACGTTCAGATTCAGGCACATCGCCTTCACGCTCGTCGAGCATCTTGACGTAACCACCCAACGGGATCATCGCGATCACATACTCAGTACCCTGGCGGTCATGCCAGCGGTATATTCCTTTGCCGAAGCCGATCGAAAATCGCAGCACTTTAACGCCACAACGGCGCGCAACCCAGAAGTGACCGTATTCGTGAATAGTGACCAGAATACCGAGAGTGACGATAGCGGCCAGTAGTGTATGTAGTATTTCCATAACTGGGTTAGATCACCGCCACGCCAGCCAGTCCCGACAACAGTAAACCCAGTGCAAACACCGGTACCGCTGCTGTCAGACTATCGACCCGATCCATCACACCACCGTGCCCCGGCAGCAAGTTACTACTGTCTTTGATACCACGATGACGCTTAATCATGCTCTCAAGCAGGTCACCCAGCACCGACACCAACGCCGTCACCAGGCAGACCAGCAACAGCGCTACCAGCTGAGTGGTTGTCAGCGACACCGACAAACCAAACAGCAACGCTATCAGCATACTGCTAGCCAAACCGCCGTAAAAACCCGCCCAGGTCTTACCCGGACTCACAGCAACCGCCAGTTTCTTATTGCCCCACTTGCGACCAGAAAAATAAGCACCGACATCAGCCCCCCAGACCAGCAGCATCACTAACAGCAACCAGGCGTTAGCAGAAGGTTGCGACTTCAACTCAACCAATCCGCTCCAGGTAGGTAGTAACACCAACAGACCGATCAACGCTCGCACTGGCACTCTCTGCCACTGCCCTAAGCTAGCCGGATAACGACAAACCCAGACAAAAGCCACCAGCCAAAACATCAGCGCGGCAATCAATAACGGCATCGCAGCAACCGCAAACCACTGCAACAACATGATCAACGCCAGTACGATCGCGGCATAACCGACACGCTGCGACGATTGCTCCATGCCGGACAGGTTGGCCCACTCCCACGCCGCCAATGACACAACAACGGCAGCAAAGAGTTTGAATTCAAAAAGAGGTAATAAAAAGATGGCTGCAAGCGCCAACGGAGCCAGCACCACCGCAGTGATAATTCGCTGTTTAAGCATCGTGTTCAGACTCGATCTGCTCGCTGGTTTTACCGAAACGGCGCTGGCGGTTACTGAAATCCTCGAACGCCAGCTCTAGCTCAGCTAGATCAAACTCAGGCCAGTAAGCATCGGTAAAGTAGAGTTCGGCATAGGCAAACTGCCACAACAGGAAATTACTAATTCGCTGCTCTCCAGCAGTCCGAATACAAAGATCAGGCAACGGCTGACCCGCGGTTGAGAGCTGATTTTCCAACGCCATCTCATCAATCGCATCGATCCCAAGCTGCCCCTCACTAACCTTTTTGGCCAAGATGCGAGCAGCATTGACGATATCCCACTGACCACCGTAATTTGCGGCAATATTCAGCGTCAAACCAGTATTAGCGGCAGTTAAAGCCTCCGCTTCGGCAATTTTCTTCTGCAACCGATTGCTGAAACGGCTTTTATCTCCGATCACCAGCAAACGGATATTGTTACTATGGAGTTTCTTTACCTCGCGCTTGAGCGCCAGCATAAACAACTCCATCAGGCCGGCAACTTCAAGCGCCGGCCGACGCCAATTCTCGCTACTGAACGCAAACAGCGTCAGCGATTCAACGCCGTAGCGGGCACAACCATCAACCGCCGCACGAACCGAATCGACGCCAGCTTTGTGTCCAGCAAGGCTAGGTAAGCGACGCATCTTGGCCCAACGGTTGTTGCCATCCATAATGATGGCAACATGCCGCGGCAGCGAGGCAAAACTCTTTAGATCAGACATAGTCGGCGCCAGCAGCTAATGAAGGAGATCAAATCTCCATCAAATCCACTTCTTTGGCCTGTAAGTGCTTATCAACTTCGGCGATATACTTATCGGTCAGTTTCTGCACCATATCTTCACCACTACGCTGATCATCTTCGGTGATGTCTTTATCTTTGAGCAGATCTTTCAGGTCACCGTTGGCATCACGACGGATGTTACGGATAGCAACGCGCGCACCTTCGGCTTCACTGCGTGCCTGACGGATATAGACCTTGCGGGTTTCTTCGGTCAGCGCCGGAAGCGGAACCCGGATAACGGCACCCGCAGAGGAGGGGTTCAGACCCAGATCTGACTTCATGATCGCTTTTTCGATCGCCGGAACCATCGGGCTCTCCCAAGGCGTGATCGACAAAGTTCGGGCATCTTCTACGTTGATGTTAGCGACCTGACTCAGTGGCACATCAGATCCGTAGTAATCGACTTTGATCGAATCCAAAATACTCGGGTGTGCGCGACCGGTGCGAATTTTCTTGAAACTCCCAATCGCAGCGACAACACTTTTCTGCATCCGTGCGTCGGCGTCTTCTTTAATCTCGTTAATCAATGCTCTCTCCTTTAACAGGGCCGTTGTCGATCAAGGTCCCCTCATCTCCACCGCGCACTACCGAAATCAACGCACCCGGTTTATTCATATTAAACACCCGGATCGGCATGTTGTGATCCCGGGTCAGACACATGGCTGTTAAATCCATCACGCCCAACTGTTTCTCCAGCGCTTCGTCAAACGTCAGGTGGTCATACAGCGTTGCGGTGGGGTCTTTGACCGGATCAGCGGTGTAAACACCGTCGACTTTGGTTGCCTTCAGCACCACGTCGCATTCGGCTTCGATACCGCGCAGACAAGCAGCAGAGTCGGTGGTAAAGAACGGATTACCGGTACCGGCGGCGAAGATAACCACATCGCCCCGGTTCAGGTAACGCATCGCCTTACGTCGGTCATAGTCGTCAACCACACCAACCATCGAAATCGCTGACATTACACGCGTGGTAATGTTATTACGCTCCAGCGCATCACGCATAGCCAGAGCGTTCATCACCGTCGCCAGCATGCCCATGTGATCACCGGTCACCCGATCCATACCGGCGCGACTCAGGGTCTCGCCTCGGAACAAGTTACCACCGCCGATCACCATACCTACCTGAACACCAATTCCGACCAGCTGACCGATTTCAAGCGCCATCCGGTCCAACACCCGCGGATCTATCCCAAAACTTTCATCACCCATCAGCGCTTCGCCGCTGAGTTTCAACAGAATACGCTTGTACTGCGCTTTATTGATATCGTTCACTGGCTGGATGCTCCCGGAAAATTCAGGTTGGCAGTGTATCAGAGCCTCTGAGTGAATCCATAGTCAACGCGCACAAACGCAACGACAGATTCACTCAGAGGCTCTAAAAATACAGGTCGCTGTAGCGACCTGTATGCAACGACCCGACTTATAAGCCAGATCGCTGTGGTACAACATGACACAACAGGCTTACTTAAGCGCTGCTGCCACTTCGTCAGCGAAGTCAACTTTCTCAACTTCGATACCTTCACCCACTTCAAAGCGGACGAAAGAAACCACGTCAGCGCCGGCGTCTTTAACTAGCTGACCGACCTTAACTTCAGGGTTCTTAACGAACGGCTGATCAACCAGTGAGTTCTCAGACAAGAACTTCTTGATTCGACCACCAACCATCTTCTCAGCGATTTCGGCAGGCTTGCTAGCCATATCCGGCTGCGCCAGGATGATCTCTTTCTCTTTTGCCAGCACGTCTTCAGGCATATCTTCTGCCCTGATAACCCGTGGGTTAACAGCAGCAACATGCATTGCAACGTCCTTGGCAACGGCCTCTTCGCCAGCGCTCAGAGCAACTAGCACAGCGATACGGCTGTTACTATGAACGTAAGCACCGATATTGCCGCCTTCAACCAGCTCAACACGGCGAACACCAATGTTCTCACCGATTTTCTGAACCAGCGCCTGACGGGCTGCTTCCAGATCGCCTTCCATCAACGCAGCAACATCAGTCTGCTTAGCAGCAAAAGCCGCCTCAGTCACAGTCTTAACGAATGCCAGGTAGCTCTCGTCACGTGCCGCAAAATCCGTCTCGGTGTTAACCTCAACCAATACGCCGTAGCTGTTATCATCAGCAACCTTAGCTGTAACAACACCATCAGCAGCAGTACGGCCAGCTTTTTTCGCTGCCTTCATACCGCTGGATTTACGCATATTCTCAATCGCCAGCTCGATGTCGCCATCGGTTTCAACCAGCGCTTTTTTACATTCCAGCATGCCCAGCGCAGTGCGCTCACGCAGCTCTTTAACCATAGAAGCAGAAATTTTAGCCGCCATGATCGGGCCCTCTTCGGTAGCTTGTTAAATTTTTTGTTGAAAAAAGGGGAGCATTGCTCCCCTTCTCTTTAGCCTGTCAAGCAGACTAACTAAACCGACTACTGAGCCGCTTCAGCTTTCTCTTCGACTTCTACGAACTCACCGGCAGCCGCTTCACCACCTTCAAGGCAAGCATCAGCAATAGCTTTAACGTAGATCTGAATCGCACGCAAAGCATCATCGTTACCAGGAATCACGTAATCAACGCCATCGGGGTTGCTGTTGGTATCAACGATACCGATAACAGGAATGCCCAGCTTATTGGCTTCGTTGATTGCGATACGCTCGTGGTCAACATCGATAACGAACAGCGCATCCGGAAGACCGCCCATCTCGTTAATACCACCGATGGAGCGCTCAAGCTTATCCATCTCACGTGAACGCATCAGCGCTTCTTTCTTAGTCAGCTGCTCAAAAGTACCATCGGAGGACTGCTGTCCCAGATCACGAAAACGCTTGATCGATGCACGAATGGTCTTGTAGTTGGTCAGCATGCCGCCCAACCAGCGATGGTTGACGTAAGGCATACCAGCACGAACTGCTTCTTCTTTGATCACTTTACTTGCTGCACGCTTAGTACCAACGAACAAGATTTTATTCTTGTTAGTAGCCAGACGCTGAACAACAGACAGTGCCTCATTCATCGCTGGCACAGTGTGCTCAAGGTTGATGATATGAATTTTGTTACGCGCACCGAAAATGTATTTACCCATTTTCGGATTCCAGTAACGAGTCTGGTGACCGAAGTGTGCACCTGCTTTAAGCAGCTCACGCATTGAAACTTTAGACATTGTATCTTCCTAGAATAATTGGGTTAGGCCTCCATACACCCCATCACTCAACCCAGCGACATTTCGATCAGACCGGAAAACCGAACTGAAAGAGATCGACGGAGCACCCAGAGCAACGTGACGGTATATGTGCGACGTTAGAACTTCATTTAGCTATAAATACCACAGAAAACTTAAGCCCTCTGACGGCAGCGCGACTTTATACCACAAACTCCGCCCAATTCAAAGAAAAACAGAGCCTCTGAAGGCACCTCAAAGCACTTAAGGCAGGCCCACCAACTCGCTTTATTGTCATCATCTGGCAGCTTTCAACGCAGCCGATTGAGTGTACAATGTCGAGCAGCTGCGATAGCGCTATCCATACTGCCAGCCAGACCGCAACAACCGTATATATTACGGCTTTTTTTCTACTCAGAACCACCTACACCGAATAACGAAGAGCCTTGCCATGAGCGTGATTATCAAGACCCCGGAACAGATCAACAAAATGCGCATTGCCGGCCGACTGGCCGCAGAGGTGCTGGATATGATCGAGCCTCACGTGCAGGCGGGCGTCACCACTAACGAATTGAACACCCTGTGCCACGACTATATCGTCAATGTTCAGAAGACCATCCCCGCGCCGCTGAATTACCACGGTTTTCCCAAGTCGATCTGTACCTCGGTCAACCAAGTGGTTTGCCATGGCATCCCTAACGACAAAGCGTTAAAGAATGGCGACATCGTCAATATCGACATCACCGTGATCAAAGACGGTTTCCACGGCGACACCAGCAAGATGTTTTTTATCGGCAAGCCGCAATCTCACAACCAGAGATTGGTCGATACCGCCCAAGAGTGTCTCTACCTGGGGATTCGCATGGTCAAACCGGGTATCACCCTAGGCGACATCGGCCACGCTATCCAGACTCATGCTGAGAAAAACCACTACTCGGTAGTCCGCGAGTACTGCGGCCACGGCATCGGCGAAACCTTCCACGAAGATCCCCAGGTGCTGCATTACGGCCGCCCCGGTTCCGGCCTGGTTCTCAAGCCCGGCATGACCTTTACCATCGAACCGATGATCAACGCAGGCAAGCGTCACACCAAGCTGAACAAGCGTGATGGCTGGACTGTCGAAACTGTCGACAAGCGCCCGTCAGCGCAATGGGAGCACACGCTGCTGGTGACCGAGACTGGCTACGAAATTTTCACCCTACGCCACGAGGAACAGGGCAACCTGTAAGACACATCCGCCATGACTGATCAGCTTGCCAACTTTGCCGCCGACTCCCGCTTATTTGACGCCGACCAGTTCGACAGTCAGATGGCGCAAACCGATAATTTTCTGGCCCTTTTTAAAGCATCACTAAAACAGGGCCAGGACTGCCTGGACCAACGTTTTAAAGACGGTGAAGATATCAACGCGCTAATCTACGGCCGCGCTTGGATGCTTGACCAATTACTGCTTCGCGCTTGGGATCGATACAACTGGCCCGACGATGGCTCCCTCAGCCTTGTTGCGGTCGGCGGCTACGGTCGCGGCGAGCTACACCCCCATTCGGATATCGACCTGTTACTGCTATTACGGCAAGATAATGCCGAACAATATCGCGACAGCATCGAAGGATTTCTGACCTTCCTTTGGGATATCAGCCTCGACGTCGGCAGCAGCGTCCGTACCGTGCAGCAGTGCGCCGAGGAAGCGGCCAAAGACATCACCATCGCCACCAATCTGATCGAGTCACGCACACTGATCGGCGATGAGCAGCTGCGCCAGAGCATGTACGACCTCGTCACCGAAGACGAAATCTGGTCCAGCAAGCAGTTTTACAAGGCCAAGGTGGAGGAGCAGAAAAAGCGCCACCGCCGTACCAATGACACCGAATACAACCTCGAACCCAACATCAAAGACTCGCCCGGCGGCCTGCGGGATCTACAAACCGTCGGTTGGGTAGCCAAGCGACACTTCGGCGCCACTTATCTGGACGACCTTGTGGGTCACGGATTTTTAACCGCCAGTGAATTGGAAGCCCTGAACAAGGGTGAGCTTTACCTGTGGACCGTGCGTTATGCCCTGCATATGCTCACTAACCGTTGCGAAAATCGGCTACTGTTCGATCACCAGCGAACATTGGCACAGTTTTTTGGCTACGAAGATATTGACGGCCAAATGGCGGTTGAGCAATTTATGGGCAAGTACTACCGCATCGCGATGTATCTGGCCGAATTCAACGACATGCTGCTACAGCACTTTGAAGAAGCGTTGCTCGAAGACGATAACGATCACCCGGTGCGACCACTCAACAACCGCTTTCAAGTTCGCAGCAATCATATCGAAGTGATTCACGACGAGGTCTTCACTCAAACCCCGTTTGCGATGATGGAGATGTTTGTACTGCTGGCACAAAACCCCGAGCTCGAAGGTGTACGCGCCTCGACCATGCGATTGATGCGTGAGCACCGGCAACTGATCGACGACAATTTCCGCAACGACATCCGCAACACCAGCCTGTTTATGGAGCTGCTACGCTCGCCCGAAGGCGTCGCCACCGAACTGCGACGGATGACACGATACGGCATTCTCGGCCGCTACCTACCCGAATTCCGGGATATCATCGGCCAGATGCAGCACGACCTGTTCCATATCTACACCGTTGACGCGCACACCCTCAAAGTGATCAACAACATGCGTCTGTTCCGTCATGCCGATCAGAAAGAGAAATTTCCGATCGCCAACCGTATCGTTCGCGAAGTACCCAAAGTGGCGCTGCTGTATGTGGCCGGGCTTTACCACGATATCGGCAAGGGCCGCGGTGGCGATCACTCGGAACTAGGGGCCGTCGATGCGATCGATTTTTGCCACCGTCACCACCTGGGCAAGTGGGACACCCACCTGGTCAGCTGGCTGGTCCGCAACCACCTGCTGATGTCGATGACTGCCCAGCGCAAAGATATCTCTGATCCGGAGGTGATCCACGACTTCGCTCTGCGGGTTCGCGATATTACCCACCTCGACTATCTCTACACCCTGACCGTCGCTGACATCTGCGCCACCAACAACACACTGTGGAACAACTGGCGCGCCTCACTAATGCGCCAGTTGTATGAAGAGACCAAAAAGGTGTTACGACGCGGCCTAAGCAACCCGGTCAACAAAGAGGACCTGATCGAACAGGTCCAAAAGGAAGCACTGGAACTGCTGCGCCACGAAGGGATCAGCGATTACAGCGCCGAATGCATGTGGGCCACTCTCGGTGAGGAGTACTTCCTGCGCGAAGAGGCCTCGGATATTGCCTGGCACACCGAGGCGATCCTCAGCCACCACGACCGCGAACAGCCGCTGGTGCTGGTCAAAGAGACCAGCAGCCGACTGCACGAGGGCGGCACCAAAATCTTTATCTACACCCGCGACCACGAAGGACTGTTTGCAGCCTCGGCCGCGGCGCTCGATCAACTCAACCTAAGCATCCAGGATGCCGACATCATCACTAACGACGATGGTTTCAGCTACAACACCTTTATCGTACTCGATCAGGATAACCAGCCGATCGGCGAAGACCCCGAGCATATCCTCAAGATCAAGGACACGCTGGTAGAGGAACTGGACGATCCGGCGGATTATTCGTCCATTGTCCAACGCCGCACCCCGCGTCAGCTAAAGCTATTTGCGATGCCATCCTATGTTGTACTCAGCACCGATCCGATGCGTAAGATTACCACCATTGAACTGACCACCTCAGACCGCCCCGGCCTACTGGCCAGAGTCGGCAAGGTCTTTCTGGACAATCACATTCACCTCAACAAAGCCCACATCGTCAATGTCGGCGAACGGGTCGAGGATGTATTCTTTATCACTGACATCGACGGCCAACCACTGACCGATGCCGGTTTGACCGAACGCCTGCAACTGCAGATCTGCGAAGAGCTGGACCGCCAACTCGAAGGGATCTGTAAATAGAACTAAGTAGAGGGACAGGGCTGCGGCTGCTCAACAGCCATTCAGCCCCGTCGACGACGCCGAGGCCAAGTACAGATATTTGTCAGCCCGACAGCGGCTCTCTATAATCAGCGCCCGTTTTCGACCCAATACGATTTGACCATCAAGGATCAACCAGACAATGATCGTCGGCTAGCAAGTCCACATAACTGCAACCTTATCTATAACTGTATACATAACAATAACGACCACCGACAGGCTTTCAGGAAACCCGATGAACCCAGATCTGCAGCAGCTACAACCCTATCCGTTCGAACGACTCAACGCGCTCAAAAACGGCACAACACCACCTGCTGACCTGCCACATATTGCACTGTCGATCGGCGAGCCAAAACATCCGGCACCCGCTTTTGTGGCCCGGTCGATGACCGATAATCTACCGACCTTATCCAGCTACCCGACAACCAAAGGTATACCCCAACTGCGCCAGGCGATCGCCCGCTGGGCTGAGCGCCGCTTTCAGCTAAACGGTGTCGATGCCGAGAATCAGGTTTTACCGTGCAACGGTACTCGCGAAGCACTTTTTGCGGCCACCCAAACGATCGTCGATCGCCACAGCGGCGACGGCCAACCTTTAGTAGTTTGCCCCAACCCGTTTTATCAGATCTACGAAGGCGCCGCCTATCTGGCCGGTGCTCAGCCGCACTTTCTCAACTGCAATGCCGATAACGATTTCCTGCCAGATTACGATGCGGTACCCGCTGAGATCTGGCAACGCTGCCAGCTGCTGTTCCTCTGTTCGCCCGGCAACCCGACCGGCGCAATCACAAACCTGGAACAGCTGAAGAAACTGATCGCACTGGCCGACCGTTACGACTTTGTTATCGCCGCCGATGAATGTTATTCCGAGATCTACTTCGACGAACAGCACCCCCCGGTCGGTTTACTGCAAGCTTGTGCCGAACTGGGTCGCGACGATTACCGGCGTTGCCTGGTATTCCACAGCCTGTCAAAACGCTCTAACCTGCCAGGACTACGCTCAGGCTTTGTCGCCGGCGACGCTCAACTGATCAGCCAGTTTTTGCTCTACCGCACGTACCACGGTAGCGCCATGCCGATCTACAGCCAGCTGGCCAGCATCGAAGCCTGGAATGACGAAGCACACGTGGTCGAGAACCGTAACCGCTACCGCGCCAAGTTCGACGCCGTGCTACAGCGACTCGACGGCGTGCTCGAGGTATCGCGACCCGACGCCGGTTTTTATTTGTGGGCCAAGACACCCATTGATGACGCCGAGTTCGCTCGTGACCTGTTCGCCCAACAGCACATCACCGTGCTGCCCGGCTCCTTCCTTTCTCGCAACAACGAAGGCGGTAATCCGGGGCAAAACCGAGTACGTATGGCACTGGTTGCAGAGCTAGATGAATGTATCGAGGCCGCCGAACGGCTGGTACGGTTCGTTACGTCACTCTAAGTACTTTTATCAGGACACCGACTATGACAACGCTCTACGGCATCAGTAATTGCGACACCATCAAAAAAGCACGCAAGTGGCTTGAAGCCAACGGTATCGACTACCGTTTCCACGATTATCGTAAAGACGGACTCGAAGTCGACTGGCTCGAAAGCTGGTGCGACGAGCTCGGTTGGGAGGCGCTACTCAACAAGCGCGGGACTACCTGGCGCAAGCTACCCGAGGAGACCAAAGCATCGGTCGACCGAGCCCAGGCAGTCGCTCTAATGCTGGAACAACCAGCAATGATTAAACGACCTTTGCTAGACCTGGGAAACAGCCGTAAACTCGGTTTTAAAGAGATCGATTACAGTAGTTATTTCTAGCAGCGGTTACGGTTGACAGAAATAGCTAGGAACAATCATTACGAATAATCATTACTAACAACAACCTCACATTATCACTACATCCTTATTTGGGAGATCCTCCATGAGCGGCAACGCATTCTGTATCGGCCTCGGCGTCGGCACCAAGTCCTCCAACGGCGACTGGCTGGAGGTTTTCTACGCCAAGCCAATTTTTGAACCTTGCAACAACCTGCTCAAAGCACTGAGCAACGCCACTGGCTACGATGGCGGCAACAAAGCGATAGAACTCGATGCCGCTGCTTTAGCTAAAGTCAGCGAAGCGTTCGGTGCCGTTCACGCCGAAGACCAGCAAACAATTGCCGCCACCCTGCAAGGTTCCGCGCAACCACTGGTACTGTGCATTTTGGCCGACGATGACCAGCCTACTTCAACCCCCGAGGTGTACCTGAAGCTGCAACTGATCTCACACCGGATCGCGCTGCCGCACAGCCTTAACCTCAACGGCATGTTTGGCCTGCTTCCCAACGTCGCCTGGACTAACCAAGGCGCGATCGCACTGGACGAACTGCCACAGCGCCAGCTTGAAGCGCGCGCCCGTGGTGAACTGCTCGACGTACACTCGGTCGATAAATTTCCCAAGATGACCAACTACGTCGTCCCCAGTGGTACCCGCATCGCGGCCACCTCCCGGGTTCGCTTGGGCGCGTACATCGGCGAAGGCACCACCATCATGCACGAAGGCTTCGTTAACTTTAATGCGGGCACCATGGGCACCAGCATGGTCGAAGGTCGTATCTCAGCCGGTGTACTTGTTGGAAAAGGCTCCGACCTAGGCGGCGGCTGCTCCACCATGGGCACCTTGTCTGGTGGTAACGATGTGGTTATCAGCGTTGGCGAAGGCTGTTTACTCGGAGCCAATGCCGGTCTCGGTATTCCGTTAGGCGACCGCTGCACCATCGAAGCCGGACTCTACGTCACCGGTGGTTCAAAAGTGGTACTGCTGGACGACCAGAACAATGAAGTTGAGACAATCAAGGCGGGGCTATTAGCTGGAAAATCAGACCTGCTGTTTCGTCGCAACTCAATCAGCGGGCGTATTGAAGTAAAGACCAATAAGTCAGCCATCGAGTTGAACCACGAGTTGCACGCCAATAATTAATTGGCACCAAGCCAAACTCGCGCTTAGAAAAAAAACCGCCGTAGACTCGATCCACGGCGGTTTTTCTATGGCCTTCTCTGGGTGAGTTATTGATATAACACCGCCAGCAACCCAGCTGCTACAAACACACTCGGACAAACACACTCGGACAAACACAAAAACGCCCGCGGTTAGCGGGCGCTTTAACGTGTAGATTCAACTAATCAGTTCTTAAAGCGACTGACCTGTTTCTCCAGCGATTCAGCCAACAGTTTTAGCTGATCACTGGCATCTCCCAACCCGTCTGCACTGCTAGCTGTTTGTTGATAGCGCTGTTGCATCGCATTCAGGTTGACGTTGATCTCATCTACCGTACAAGCTTGCTCTTCGGTCGCTGCCGCCACCTGATGGTTGATATCGTTGACCGATGATATCTGTGAGGTGATCTGGTTTAGCGTTTGTGATTGCATCGAAAACTGCTCAAGCGTGTCATTCGCACAGCTCTGACTCTTGGCCATCACATCGACCGCAGAGCGACTGCCACTCTGCAACTTTTCGATCATCTTCTGAATCTGCTCGGTCGACTCCTGAGTCTTCTTCGCCAGCGAGCGAACCTCGTCGGCAACAACGGCGAAACCTCGTCCCTGCTCTCCTGCCCGCGCCGCCTCAATCGCCGCATTCAACGCCAGCAG
The DNA here is from genome assembly GCA_036961355.1 of Motiliproteus sp. Lineage (GTDB taxonomy): Bacteria > Pseudomonadota > Gammaproteobacteria > Pseudomonadales > Balneatricaceae > Motiliproteus. Next base: position 5,077 of record JBALVL010000054.1, on the reverse strand, counting down.
ATTAGTCTGCTCAGCAACACCGCGAATCACATCGAGGATGCCACCGATCTCTTCACTATCCGCAGCCACTCGCTGGATAACCTCCGAAGCATGATCAATATCCCCTGACAACATATCGATCGAGCGCTGCGCCAAATCAGACACCTTCTGCCCCTCTTCAACGGTGCCATTGGCCTCCTGAGCCTGCCCCGAGGCCGACGAGCAGTTTTGCGCCACTTCGCGGATCGACGCACCCATCTCATTCATCGCCGCGGCGACCATCTCGGTCTGCTGCAAGCCCTCCTGCACGTCCTCATCAACGCTGTTAGCCACCTGCTGAACCTGCTCGACCGACCGAATCAACTGAGCACTGGCGTCGAGTACCTGATGCACTAGCGCTGACAAATTATCCATCATCTGGTTGAAGCTACCGGCCATATAACCCAGCCCATCATCACTGATCACCTCGGCGCGAGCGCTTAGGTCCGAATCATTCTCGACCTTAGCCATCGCCTGCGACAGGCTATCAATCTGACGACTGATCAACTGATAGACCGCCAACATCAAATAGACGGTCAGCAGCAACGCTGCCAGAGCAACCGCCGCCAACCAGATCAAACTACTGCTCGCCTGTTCGCTGTGCACTACCGCGTCAGCGCGCAAGCGCTCGGCCAGTTCGTTCTCAACCTGCTTAAGCATGTTGATACGGGCGGTAGCCATCTTGAACCAGTAACCAGTTTCTGTATCGAAGCTGTGCTCGCGTGTCAGCGCGAGTTGCCGCATCCGGTTGACCTCATCAACCTCTTTACCGCCGATAAACTGACTCACCAGCTCCACTTCTTCTGAACCGGAAAACTCTTTAAACACTGTAAGATAGGTATCTTGTTCGGCCATTAAGTTGATAAATCGCGCCTTCATGCCATTGCCAAAGCGGCCCCTAGCAAAGGTATTACTCAGTACTGCTCGCTCAATTCCAGCTCGCTCTTTACTTTGCAAAAAATAATAGTAAGCACTGGATCGATTCGACAGCTCACCATCTTCGACCTCCAGCGCCAACAACGACACGACTGTCAGTAATTCCGCATTACCTGCCGTGTACTGACCTATCGCCCCCTTGGTCGCAATGCTTAGATTGCTGACCTGCTGCCGCAACTCGGGCAACTTGGCAAAGCGAGCATCGATCGTATCGAGCTGCTGCTTAAAACCCAGCCACATATCCGAGCTACCCAGCGTGGCAACCCGACTCTGGTATTGCTGTAGCTTACCGTTGGTAACCGTTCGCTGCTGGCTCAACTCTGCCTGTAGCCGCTCACCCTTTGCGCCTAAAAAACCGGCAGTCAGGCCTCGCTCTTTCTGCAGTTCGTGCACCAAATTACTGGCATCAACCGCGACATCAGACAGCAGCTGGATACGTGCCATCGATTGACTCAGGCGCCAGCTATCGAGCATCGCTTGCGACAGAAAGTAGAGTGCTAGCATCAGTGGCAGCACGAGCATCAGTACTAACTTGCTGCGCATCGATAAACGTTTGAGGATTCCAGACATGCGATTCTCCGACCTACTACAACCGGCATCACCGTAGTTAGGCTGCTCGGTTTAATGATAAATATAAATTTGTCCGATCTTTCTAGTGTGGAATTCTACCAAAACAATGATTCGGGGGTAGTGATATGCGTCAATATCAGCATTTATAATGCCTCTCGTCACATCAGACTTGACACCCAAGGGAGGTGTTTTTTGGGGGGGGAGGGGCCACTTTTCCACGGATCGTAATTCCCCCAGAGATCACAGCGAAAGCCGTATTAAAGGCAGACATGAGCAAAAGGGAGATCTATTAGCTCACAGGCACACCTATCCAAAACTCAACCGCCCAAAGCCCCCCCCAAAAACCGGCAATAAAAAACCCGCATAAGCGGGTTTGTTTAGTGCTGCGGCAAGCGTCGGTGCAGGCTTGCTGCCGACGCTTAAACCGTTAGCTATCTTGGTTACAAGCTCAACACCTTTTCACCGCGGGAGATACCAGAGACGCCGGTACGCACCACCTCCAACACGTTAGTGCTGTCGATCACATTGATGAACGCATCTAGCTTATCGCTCGAGCCTGCCAGTTGCACGGTGTAGACCGAACTGGTGACGTCAATGACCTGACCACGGAAGATATCAACATTACGAATCACTTCCGAACGCTGCGATCCCAACGCCTTAACCTTGATCAACATAAGCTCGCGCTCGATATGATCACCTTCGGTCAGATCGACCAGCTTAACCACTTCGATCAGCTTATTAAGCTGCTTGGTGATCTGCTCGATCACCCGGTCGTTACCGTCGGTCGTCAGAGTTAACCGTGACAGCGTTTCATCCTCGGTTGGGGCTACCGTCAATGACTCAATATTAAAATTACGCTGGGCAAACAAGCCAACCACACGGGACAAAGCACCCGACTCGTTCTCCATCAGGATAGAAAGGATATGTCTCATGATCAGGTCCTCTCCGTCTTGTTAAGCCACATATCACGCATCGCGCCTCGTGGTACCTGCATCGGATAGACGTGCTCGGACGGGTCAACATAGATGTTGATGAACACCAATCGATCCTTCATCGCGAACGCTTTCTCCAACGTGCCCTTGAGATCCTCAGGCTTCTTCACTTCCATACCGACATGACCGTAGGACTCGACCAACTTGGTGAAGTCAGGCAGCGAGGTCATGTACGACTGCGAATGACGGCTCTCGTAATTGAGATCCTGCCACTGTCGCACCATGCCCAGCGACTCGTTATTCAACAAGATTACTTTGACCGGCAGATTGTATTGCAGACAGGTCGACAGCTCCTGAATATTCATCTGAATACTGCCTTCACCGGTAACGCAGACCACCTCCTCGTCGGGGAAGTTTAGCTTCACCCCCATCGCGGCAGGCAAACCAAAGCCCATCGTTCCCAGACCGCCGGAATTGAGCCAACGGCGCGGCTTATTAAACTTGTAGTACTGGGCAGCAAACATCTGGTGCTGGCCAACGTCCGAGCAGACATAAGCATCACCTTTGGTGACTTCGCACAGAGTCTCGATCACCTGTTGCGGCTTCAACAACTCCGAATCATCGGTGCGGTAGCGGCCACCGTGGCGACCACGCCACTCTTCAACCTGCTGCCACCAACTAGCGTGCGCTTCGGTATCTAGCGTGATGGTACTGGCCTTAACCTGCTTCAGAATTTCGGTCAGTACCGAATCCAACGGACCCACAATCGGCACATCGGCGGCGATGGTCTTGGAGATCGACGCCGGGTCGATATCAACATGGATCAACTTGGCGGTCGGGCAGAACTTCTCAGTACCGTTGGTGATCCGGTCATCAAGCCGTGAACCCAGATTCAGAATCATATCGGCGTGGTGCATCGCCATATTGGCTTCGACTGTGCCGTGCATACCGGGCATACCCAGGAATTGACGGTCGGTACCGGGGTAAGCACCCAGCCCCATCAGTGTGTTGATCACCGGGTAATTGAGGTGCTGCGCCAGCTCGATCAACAGCTCAGAAGCGTTGGCCGAGATCACCCCGCCTCCAGCCAGAATAACCGGGCGTTTGGCGTTGAGTACCAGGTCGACCGCCTTCTTGATCTGGCCACTGTGACCACGGCTGACCGGGTTATAGGAGCGCATTTTGATCGACTTGGGGTAAACGTACTCGTAACGCTCGGTCGGGGTGGTCATATCCTTAGGGATATCAACAACCACCGGACCTGGACGGCCCGTAGAGGCGATATAGAACGCTTTTTTTAGGATCATCGGAATCTCTTCCGGCGATTTGACGCTGAAGCTGTGCTTCACGATCGGGCGGGTCACGCCCAGCATGTCACATTCCTGAAACGCATCTTCACCGATCAGATGACTCATTACCTGACCGCTGAGCACGACCATCGGAATCGAATCCATGTAGGCCGTCGCTATACCTGTAACGGCATTGGTAGCGCCTGGACCCGAGGTTACCAGTACCACACCTGGTTTACCGGTAGCGCGCGCATAGGCATCGGCCATATGTGTTGCCGCTTGCTCGTGACGTACCAGAATATGCTCGACCGCATCCTGCCGGAACAGGGCATCATAGATATGAAGCAGCGCGCCGCCGGGATAGCCGTAGATGTATTCAACACCTTCGTCTTTCAGGAAGCGGGCAATCATGTCACCGCCGGATAGTAATTCCACTTTTTCACCCTCAAATCTTTCGCAGCTGAGGCAACGACTGCCCGCAGTTCTGCTGTATCAAAAGATTGTGTATAGATACACGACCACAACACTCAACACCCGACCAATCACCTCATAAAGGTGGTTCTGTTCATTACCGGGCTAAAGCGTTACCAGACAGGGAGTCTGGAACAGGTCTTTCAGGGTGTGTACCGAGACAATACGTCCGCAATACAGCTTGAGTGAATATAAGCCCGGTATGGCCTACTTCGGCAGTCATCTGGAATATCCAGACGCCACAGTCAAAACAAGAGTCCGCAATAGTGCCAGCAACCGACCGTCGCAGCAATAGTCATTGCTGATAAAAATGTGCACTCGCCCTAAACACATTTCAACAAGCCGCTAGGGCTGATGCTCAAACTGATTTATAGTGGCGGTAGTTAAATTTGTTATCTGCAAAATAATAATGGCTGGTACAACCGAGTCACAGGAGTCACCATGAGCGCTATTGAGATACGAAACCGCGACCGCACCATCGAAGAGATGCGAATCTTCATTAAAAAAGTCTTAGTCGAACCTGAAATCGTTCCACACTGCCTCGATATCGCCCGCAAGTTGATCGATGAAGATAACGCAGATCAGCAGATTGCTGAGCAGATCAGCGGCACCACCAACGTTAAAATTCCCCAACAGCATAGCGATGCCGATACGCTGTTTATTGATCTGCTGAAAGAAGTGGTTCGCGATGAGAAGGCGCTGTACTAACGTTTAGCAAAGGGCATGTCCAAAACAGAACTCCCGACGATATGCCCTTTATCTAGTTAAAAAACAAGGCTCTGTTCGCATTACGTATTGATAAGCTACTTTCCCATTGCTTCGGCAATGAAATCCTGTGGTGTCACCGCGCCTTTGAACCAT
>JBALVL010000079.1:0-2648 GCA_036961355.1 Motiliproteus sp. | reverse complement strand
TGCGTATTCTGGCCCATTCCGATCACTGATTCCGGTTTAATCCGATCCCCCATTCTGGAAACGCCCGATCATTGATTCTGGTTTTATTCGATCATTTTTTCTGAATTTCCAGAATCGGTGATCAGAATCCAGAATGGGTGATCAGTTATTTCCATAATCCTATCTAACGCGTTGATTTAACTACAACACTGCTAGTCTCTTGGCTTTATCTAAGGCAAGGAGCACCCGCAGTGGCAAAGTTGAGGTTATCAATGCGTAAAATTAAAGACATTCTGCGCCTTCGCCATGAGGCCGGATTGAGCTATCGTGGCATCGCCCAGGCGCTCAATATCGGCTATGGCACCGTCGTGGATTATCTGAACCGCGCCAAACAAGCCAAGCTCGGCTGGCCGATCCCTACTGATATGTGTGAGCGTGATTTAGGGCGATTGCTGTTCCCGACACAACCGCTTACCGGACAACGGCGCTTTGCTGAGCCCGACTTTCCGGTTGTTCATCAGGAGCTAAAACATAAGGGCGTGACGAAACAGTTGCTGTGGCAGGAGTATCGCCAGCAGCACCCGGACGATGGTTACAGTTACGCGCAGTTCTGCTATCGCTACAAAGATTGGCTGGGACGCCAGCAGCGCAGCATGAGGCAGGTTCATCGAGCCGGTGAAAAGCTGTTTGTCGATTACTGCGGACCAACCCTGCCGGTGGTCAACCCCGATACCGGAGAGATGCGGCAAGCACAAGTGTTTGTAGCGGTGCTGGGCGCATCTAACTATACCTTCTCCTGCGCTAGCTGGAGTCAGGGTCAGGCTGATTGGCTCAATGCGCATGCCCTGGCTTTCGAGTTCTACGGCGGCGTACCAGAGGTCGTGGTTCCCGACAATTTAAAAAGTGCCGTACGTAAAACTCACCTGTATGAGCCCGATATTAACCCGGCTTACCAGCAGTTGGCGGCGCATTACCAAACCGCCATCGTTCCCGCTCGGCCTTATAAGCCCAAGGACAAAGCCAAGGCCGAAGTGGCGGTGCAAATCGTCGAACGTTGGATCATGGCTAAGCTGCGCCATCAGACGTTTTTTACTCTGGCTTCGCTCAACCAAGCGATCCGCTTCCTACTGGATGACCTTAATCGTCGGCCATTTAAAAAATTACCCGGCACGCGATTGAGTCAGTTCGAGCAGCTGGATAAACCAGTCTTGCGGCCCTTGCCTGCGCAGCCTTACCAGTACGCCGAGATCAAGCAGGCCCGCGTCCATATCGATTATCACATCGAGTATGACAAGCATTATTACTCGGTGCCGCATCACTTGGTAAAGGAGGCCGTCGAGGTTCAGGCCAGTGACAACCTAGTCGCTATTTACAGCCACGGTCAGCGTGTCGCCAGCCACCCACGGAGTTATCGCCAAGGGGCTCACAGCACCTGTGCGGAACATATGCCCCGTTCTCACCAAGCCATCCAGGAGTGGTCACCCGAGCGTTTTCTGCGCTGGGCGGGCGATATCGGTGAAGAGACACGCGAAGTAGTCAGTCGTGTGTTGCAGGAGAAACGGCACCGAGAACAGAGCTACCGCCGCGTTCTTGCACTGCTGAGCAATGCCAAAAAGTATGGCCGGGAACGGCTCAACAAGGCGTGCGGGCGGGCACTGTTAATCAATTCGCCGACGCGTAGCAGCGTGGAATCGATCCTCAAACAAGGGCTTGATCAGATCGAGGTTAACCCTGCTGATAACACGGTGCAGGAAGAGCTGTTCCTGGATCTGCACGAGAATGTTCGCGGCGAAGATTATTACCATTAACACCACTCGAAATAGGAAACGATATGCTGAATAACCAAACCCTACAGACCCTGCGTAGCCTCAAACTCACCGGCATGGCCGACGGACTGGAGCAACAACTGGCGCAACCCTCTACCCATGAAGAACTAGGCTTCGAAGAGCGCTTAGCCTTGCTGGTCGACCGAGAAACAACGCACCGCAATAACAACAAAGTGGCTCGTCTGCTTAAAGCCGCCAAACTCAAACTACAGGCGCACCCAGAAGATATCGATTACCGGCATCCCCGCGGCCTGCAACGAAGCCAGTTCGCCGACCTGCTCAGCAGCCACTGGATCCATCAGCACCATAATGTTCTGATCACCGGGCCGACCGGCTGCGGTAAAACCTACCTTGGTTGCGTACTGGCTAATCAAGCGTGTCGACACGGCTTATCGGTACGCTACTTCCGCACCTCGCGGCTGCTGGAGTCACTGAGCATCGCCCACGGTGACGGCCGCTTCACCAAGCTGATCACGCAACTGGCGAAGACCGACTTACTGGTTTTTGACGACTGGGGGCTTGAGAAAATGAGTCTCAGTCAGCGCAACGATCTGTTGGAAATCATGGAAGACCGGCACGGCATACGTTCGACCCTGATCACCAGCCAGTTGCCGATCAGTCAATGGCACAAGGCCATCGGTGACGCGACCCTTGCCGACGCCATTCTCGATCGTCTTTTACACAACAGCCACAAGCTAAAACTGAAAGGAGAATCGATGAGAAAAACGATGAGTAAAATCACTGATTCCGATCACTCGGAGTGATACGATCAAAGGCTTCGCGTTAGGTTGGGAAGTGATCGGAATAAACCAGTACGGATGATCGGATTGGCCAGAATACCCA
>JBALVL010000053.1:0-30348 GCA_036961355.1 Motiliproteus sp. | reverse complement strand
CGTAGCCGAATTTAACGACTCGGCTGAACAGGCTTATAAAGTCACTGATTCAGGGTTATGCTTGCTACAGAAGGAAAGGCAGCCGCTTTGCAGGATTCCGGCATTTTAAGTCCGGTATCACGCCAGTTAGCAACAGGAACTGGAACCGACGCCATTGCTGTTGTCAGCGGAAACGGCCCGCAAGAAATCGCGTTTTGCGGTAAACATGTCTTGCTTGGCGAATGGATTGGGCGCTTGGTTATAGCGGCTGTTACAAGTTCATTAGCTTCATAGCATGTTCTATGCTGATTTATGCTAATTATCAATGTGAATGTTTCGACGGGAAGGCATGTGTACCAACTGCGTTAGACTATTGTAAACACGTCGAAAAACACCTAACTCTCTAGAATATCATGACAAAAAAACATTATCTTTGAAGGTGAAAAGAAATAAAGACGCTAAACAAGTAGATGAGGTGGTCAAGGATATATTTCATGATGACCCACAAAAGCGGTTTTTAAATGGCGTAGCCATCAATCCTTCTCAGTGCATTCGCCTGGAGTTAGGCTCTCAGCAACTCACCATGCGAGCGATGGAATTGGTCACGCCAATCGGAATGGGGCAGCGAGGTTTGATTGTTGCTCCACCAGGCTCCGGGAAAACGACAATTTTAAAACATATTTGCCAGGCGGTGGGGGAAGCTTATCCCGAGATAAAGCTTTATGCGTTACTCATTGATGAGCGACCGGAAGAAGTGACTGATTTTAAGCGCAGCGTGCAGGCCTGTTTTGGACAAAAAGAGCCATTTCAGTATTAAACGGTTATGAGTAGAAACAAAATAAAGCTCGATAAAGAGCAATACCCTCTGTATGGTTATAGTAGCTAGAAAAAGTCTCTTATTTACATCCTACATGCCGCTGTTTTATTCGTAATTCTCCGTCCTGCAGTTTTTAAGTTCCAGTCTATATTTCCAAGCGATTCAAGCCTCTTGAAGGCATTACTATATATAAATTTCAGGATATTATTATGTCTAATACAACTACAGGAACCGTTAAGTGGTTCAACGAAGCTAAAGGTTTTGGTTTTATCGAGCAAGAGTCTGGTCCAGACGTTTTTGCTCATTTTAGTGCTATTTCAGGCGATGGTTTTAAGACCTTAACTGAAGGCCAAAGAGTTCAGTTCGCTGTTACTGATGGCCAGAAGGGTCCACAAGCTGAGAACATCCAGCCGTTATAAACCCCAATTGATTTAATTAAATTTTGACATTCGAGAGCATGGTTCCGCCATGCTCTTTTTATGAATCACTTCTATACCCCCTGTCCTGAACTCAATTTTATCAATTAGACTATTCCGTTCCTCTTATGCTGTCGTCAAGACTCCAGATGAATCAGTCTTGATGAATTAAAAGCCAAAGAATTATTGCTTGTACTGTTTGGACTATGGAGGGTTTTCCGAAGTAAATGGAGTTACCACCTATGTTGGAAAATCTGAATGAACACCTATGTGTATCCCGTTACGCTGGCAAAGAGTATGACCTGTGGATATGTTATGAGCCTTCTACAGCTCACTCTGGCTATGTTCGGTTTAGGTGTTGATCCTGAACTAAAATATAGGAAACCCCAGTAATTGTCGGAGGTTTCTAATGCAACAGGTCGAATTCAACCAACTCGCTATAGCCATCGATTCGCTCAGTCCCTGTCAACGACACCTGCTCCTGGAGCGATTGCAGCATCCCGACGCAATACCTGCCATCATCGAGCATCTGGAACAGCAACTTCAGTCCGATCTTAGATGCCCTACGTGCAACCATGATCAAATTCATCGCTGGGGCACCCTCAAAGAGTTACAGCGTTATCGCTGCCGAGCTTGTCACAAAACCTTTACGGCCTTGACCGGCACACCCCTGGCTCGACTGCGGAAACGCGAGCTTTGGATGGAATACGCAGACTCCATGCTTAGCTCTGAAGCACTGCGTAAAGCAGCGGCGCGGTGCCACGTTCATCTGTCCACCTCTTTTCGCTGGCGCCATCGCTTCCTGAAACTGGCGAATTACCTTAATACACCGGCACTTACGGGCATCGTAGAGGCAGATCAAACAATGTTCCGTGAATCATTCAAAGGCCAACGTAAAATTACTGAACGCCCTGTTCGCAAGCGCGGCAACGACAACAAAAAAGGAGCCAAGTGGGTACCCGTTCTGGTGGCACGAGACCGCAGTGCAGGTGAGGCCGACTTTGTTCTCAAGCACTTCACCCTGAAAAATGTAGAGCAGCATCTGCTACCCCTGTTAAGCCGAGATATCGTGCTCTGTACAGACGCCCATCTGACTTTGAAACGTTGACCCGCAAGCACCATCTCGAGCACAAGGTGCTCAATGCCAGTGCTGGCGAAAGAGTCAAGGCGTCAGTCTTCCACATCCAAGGGGTGAACAACTACCATCAGCGACTCAAGGGCTGGATCCAACGTTTTCACGGCGTATCTACCAAATATCTACCTCACTATCTTGGCTGGTTCCGGTGGTTCGATCAGCACCTATCAAAAAACAATCAACCTTCTGATTTTATGGCGGATTTTATGATGGCAGAAAGTTTTCAACATTTAGCACGAACATAGCCCCCAATACCCGTGTAAATAGGACCCTGTTAAGCGCTTAGCTTGGCTTTTGGGTGCTGGCTTTTTTGGTTTTGTAAGTATCGAACTACGGATCTTTAATACATCTTCGTTAGCGGAAGAAAGCATATTCAAATCGTTAGTCGGTCAGCCGCTGCTGAATCCACTGACTAATGAGACCTATTTCTGGCTGGCATAGCTCGTGCCCCATGGGGTAGTTTTGATAGCGGGGGTTATAGCCGAGCTTGTTCAAGGCGGCCATACTTTGCTTGCCAAGGTCTTCGTAGACGACCTGATCGAGAGTGCCGTGGCAAATTTGGATCGGTAGCTGCTGATTGGCGGGGTGTGGTTGGACGGTTGTGTCTGTCGCAAAATAGGTAGAAAGAGCTAATAATCCGCCAAGAGGTTTATTGAAGGTTAGGGCTGCTTCATAATTAACCGCACCACCTTGGGAGAATCCGGCCAATAAAATCCGTTGGCTATCGATCCCTCGGGCCAGTTCCTGATTGATTAATGCGTGAATGGCACTCGCTGACTCTCTGAGTTGTAGCTCATTGATTTTTCGCCCTCTTCCCATCTCCAAAATGTCATACCAAGCAGGCATCACCACGCTATTGTTGATGGTGACAGGGATAGAGGAAGCGTGAGGAAAGATGAAGCGTACGTCCAGTTCTTGCGGTAGTCCAAGCTCAGGTACCAAAGGAGCAAAGTCATGGCCGTCGGCACCTAATCCGTGTAACCAGATTATTGATGCTGTTGCAGGGTTGTTGGGCTCAATCTCCAGGGTTCTTAATAGCGGCATGGTATGACTCAGTTGGATTTTATGATCGATAACTATAACGGATACAATGGTTGGATATTTAGTAAAGGACTTACTTTCTACGAATGACCAAGGGTGAACCACTATCGTAATGTCATCGGTTATTATTCGTTTATCGAGAGTCTTTTCGCACGTTTGGCGTGTGCTGCTTTAGGACATCTGTCTAGATGAAAATGAAACTGATCAGTTTGGCCTGGTTTGTCGTGACGATGCTGGTGCTGGTGCTATTGTTGCTGCTGGATATCAGCCGGCAGCGTGAGCAGTTGCAGCTGGAAAGCCGTGTTATCTATGAGTTTGCTTATGAGCGAACGCTGATAAATGAAGTCATATTGCATAACTTTGTTGAGTTGGTTGAGACGGACTCCACCAACACGCAAGCTATCACGCGTTTCTCACGTGAGCTGAGAGAGCATTACCCGCATATTCACCGTCTGCAAATCTATCAGCGGGTGGAACAGGATCAATTGGAGCAGCACCAACGATTGATGCGGCAGCGTGGTTTTAATGGGTATCAGGTCTATAAATCAAATTCTGAACCTAGCGTAAATGAAGCATCTAACTCGCCGCTTTATCCGGTGATGTTTGTCGAACCCATGAATGAATATGGTCAGAAATTGATGGGGCTTGATGGTTATTCGATAGCCGCTAATCAGCAAGCCTTGATACGAGCTAGCTATTACCTGAGCGTGTTTGCAACTGAACCCTATCCGTTGGAGAGCGGAGAGATGGGGTTCCGTCTGATGCATGCGGTTGACCCTGCCTTTACTAAGAGTGCTGAGACTGAACTGATTATTGGGCTGGTTTTAAGCACGGATGAACTGCTTCCCCCTTTGCCTCATATAGAGAAAGGGGTTTCAGTGCGGTTGTTTGATAGTGGAGTGGAACTGATAAAACGTCAGCATCCGGTGATGGAGGGCGGTTGGCTATTGCCCGTATTGAAAGAGCGCCGGGAGATTAATCGTTTTGGTCAGTCTTCAGAGCTGGTCGTAGAAAAACAGCTGTTCTGGGCTGATATGCACTGGCCATTTGGTTTGGTCGTGATGACGTTCTCAATTTTCTCCTACTTGGTTTCTATGCAGGGGTTGAGGCGAAGACAGCAAGCAGAAGCAGAGATTTTAAGCTTCAATGAGCAGCTTCGTGACGAGCGCGATCAACTAGAGCAGCGCGTGTTGGATCGGACAAAAGAGCTGGTGGCAAGAAATACTGAGCTACGGCAGCAAGCCAAAGAGAACAGGAACCTTACTCAGAAAGTACTCGATATTCAGGAAACTGAGCGGCGTAATATCGCTCGTGAGCTACATGATGAAATGGGTCAGGCGTTAACAGCTATTCGCACCGATGCTCGGTTACTAAAGCAGGCTGTGGATACCGATCAATCATCTTCGGTATACAGCGCCGCGTGTTCTATCGATACCACTGCGTTACGGATCTATGGCGTAACTTACGGTTTAATGCGGGCGCTTCGCCCTTCTGCGCTGGATGATCTGGGGTTGGTCGATGCTCTCAAACAATGTATCGATAGTATGAACCTTGGGGGGCAGGGGATTGAACTGCACCTCCAGCTCAGTGGTGCGTTGAACGAAGTGCCAGAAGCGATCGCTATGCAGTGTTACCGAATCATCCAGGAAGGGCTAACTAACAGTGTTAAGTACTCAGGTGCGTCCCACTTGTGGCTGACGGTCCGGCTGGTGGTTGAGTCGGCTAGTGATGTTGGTATTCCGGACACAGTGTCGGTTCTGCCTGGCGATGCCAGCGGTGTTGCGCTGATCGACCCTGCCGAACTGGTGGATGGTCAAACCTGTCAGTTATTAATTCAGATAGAGGATGACGGTGTCGGTTTCGACCCGACGCAGCGTAGTGACGGTTTTGGGTTGATCGGCATGCGGGAACGGGCTTTGGCAAATGAGGGGGCGTTTATGGTCACCAGTGAACCAGGAAAAGGAACACGCATCGAAGCCAGCTTGCCGATTACGGTATTGAATCAAACCGTCGATTGAACACAGAGCCTAACTTGGCTCTGTGTTGGTTGGAATCGATCAGCACGGGGCTATTTGGCTGTAGTCGGTTTCATTTCAACGTAACCCCGCCCAGTATTATCTTAGCCGGAGCTGATGGCGACAATGCAGGTCATCATTACAATCCCAGTCGCACTTGTGGTTTCGCTTCAAGCAGTGGATCAACATTGGCCAGGCAGCTGAATAACTGCTCATTTTTAACATCTAATTCTTCGACCAGATAGATCATCACCGCTTCGCCGCGTGCGCGGGCCAATTGCTGCAAGGCATCTTGTTCTTCTCCTGTTAGCGGCTCGACCGGTTCGGGCTGTTCTTCTGCTTTAGTACCCTGCGCTACAGCATCGCTGTTGCTTTCGATAGCCTTATCGCTTTGCTCTTCTGGCGGTTCTTCATCGCGTAGCCACAAGCGATCTCCTGCGACGCTCAGGCCACAGAGTTTTAACCGCACGGCTTCACTTTCGGCCAGCAGGTCACCGATTTTGCTTAGGTAATCGCCGCTCTCTTCTGTAATCTCCGCCGACCCCGGTTCGAAATAGACCGATTCCAGGTTGATGGAGCTGCCCTCTGCTGCGTCCATCGCAATCCGTCCCAGGCTAAATGCGGCGCTGTACGGCCATAGCGCTAGCGACAGGTAGCCCATGGTGGCTTCGCGGGTTATTTTGAACAACACTACGTTGATTGCGCTTTGAACACCGAAATCCGGATCGCTGAGTTTTCCGTTGATCGGTATGCTCAAGTTGAGGTTGTCATGCGAGTCGGTCAGTAGTGATACCGCAGTGCTTAGTGGCATTCCCAGCTTGCCGTCGAACGCCTCCGAACTGCTCTTTGTTGCTGCAACGACGATGAAATTGTTGATTACCAGCTCGTTGCTGCTGTTGACGATGCCAGCCCGGATCGTACCGTTGGCATCAAGCTTAAGTTTGCCGCTCTCTATCTGATAGCCGGTCTGGCTTTGCATCATTTTGCTAAACGGGGGCAGTGACATACCGCTGATTTTGCCTGTCCAGTTTGCATCAGCTAACTCTTTGAACAAGGTGTAATCGCCTTCCAGATCGATACTGCCAAGTCGGTTGGCTTTGGCTTTTAGCGTGAACGGTGAGGCCTGCTCCGAGGTGGTATCTACTTTTTCAAGCGCCAGCGTGTTGATCGTCATTTTGTAGGCTCTGCCGGGCTTACCTGTTGCGGCGGAGAGCTCAATTAACTCAATGTTGGTTGGTTTTTCCAGTGTAAATTGATTGAGTGTGAACGGGTACGTTGCTTGTTTGTCGGCTGGGTTCTTTGCGTCATCTGCCTTTTGTTTGGCTCCGGTGAGCTCGCCGAACCAAGCCAGGATCGGAAACTTTGCATCTTCGAGGGTTTTGTCATCGGCACCGTTATTGGCTGCCGTCTTGGGTTCTCTGCCGCCTATGCGGTCAATCAGTGCTAGCCAGCGGTGAGGTTGTTTGTTTTTATCGACCTCGAGTTCGGTGTTGATCGCTCCCAGCAAAATGGTATTGATTGAGCTGCCTTCGGCGCTGGTGCTTATATCAGATACCGTGATCTTTTCGAGGCTGAATAGTGGTTTTTTTGGCGCCATCACTAGTTGGTTAAGCTGCAGTTGACCGACGTTGAAACGGTTGCTTTCAGGCATCTTGATCTGACTCAGTTTGAACTCTTTGAGAGAGACCAAAGGGTCGCCATCTTTGTGTGAGACCAGTAACGGACCTAGCTTGACTTCGCCGGTCAACACGTCGACTTCATTGTTTTTTAGGTCCAGTTCCAGCTTACCTTTCCAGTTTCGCTGCTGATTTGCCAGCCGTAAGTGTTGTTTTTGGATTAGCGAGGGCAGTGTGTTGAATTCGCCGTTAAAACTCATCTTTTTTAGATTGGTTTGCAGTTGGCCGATCAGGTCGAGCTGGCTTTCTGATACGTCCACATCACCCACCGACACCTGTAGTTTTTTAAGTTGCAGTGCGCCGTCTGTGTTGAGTTGCTGCAATCCCTTGTCTGAGAGTTGCAGATCGACGCTACCGTCCCAGCTGCGAGATAGGTTGGTAATACTCAGGTCATCGAGTTTGATATTGGCCTGTCCGGTATCAAGCTTGCCGTCGAAGTTGACGCTTTGCGGGGTTGTCTGGGTTCTCGCTGTAATATTGATTTGATCTTCGCTGAGGCTAAGCCCCTCTTGCTCAATCTGTAGCTGCTGTAGTTGCAATGTGCCGTCGGTAATTAGCTGTTTTAGCCCTTGTGGTGATAACTCAACCTCAACCAATCCTTGCCAGCTGCGCGCCTGATTGTTGATCTCCAGCCCCGGCAGGTTGATGGTCGCCGCGCCCGTCTTAAGGTTGCCGTCATAGCTTAGTTTATCCATTCCGGCGGCAATCAGTTTGCCCGACAATTCGATCGATTGCTCTTGCACAGAAAGTTCGGGTTGCTTCAGCGCCAGTTGGCTGATGGTCAGGGTGCTGTCGGCGGAGGCTTGGGACAGTGCAGCATCAGCCAGTTGCTGCTCGGCCAGGCCCTGCCAGTGGATCGTGCTGCTGGAGACAGCCATGCTAGCAGCGGTGTAACCGAAATTGGCCACCGACAGTTCACCTTCTTGGCTCAGGATAAAGCCGCCATCGGTTTGTTCGAGTTGGAGGAGAATGTCGCTGCTCAGCTGTCCCTTAATGCCGTCTATCCAGGGGCTGCTCAGTGGCTCCAACTCGAGTTTATCGAGTACCAGTTGCAGCTCTAGCTTAGGCTGTGTTGCTAGCGGCGTGCCTTGAGTACTGATCACGAAAGGGCTGTCGTTGATGTGACCATCGATGTTAAGAATGGTCTGTTTCTTCGGTGTCCACTGGTAGAGCTTTTGAAGTGCGGCGGTTTCGATAGATAGTCGTTGAGACATCTTCGGATCACTTAGCGACGTATGGATTTTGGAGAAAGCGAAGCCGCTGATTCCCGCACGCCATTCGGTTGGGGCCTTCTCAACCGGCGGCTCAGTCGGTTCAGGCTCAGCGGCAGGTTCGGGTATTGTCAGTGGCCCGACTTGCCAAAGATCACCTTGGTAGAGGTGTAGCTCAATGTCCGCTAAATTTAGCTGAGAGATCTGCAGCTGTTTGCTCCACAGTTGTTGGTAGCTTAATTCCGTCTCAAGCAGCCCTATTTTAAGCTCCGGCTTGCCTTCGGCGGTCGCCGATAGTCCGGTCATCTTAAAGTAGCCCGTCCATAGGTTAAGGTAGAGCGACTCAACGTCGGCCTGCTCGGCGCCGAGTTTGAGCATCTGCTTCTTGGCCAGATATTTAAGAGTCAGGGCGGGAACGAAACTGATCAGTAGAACCAGACACAGGCCGACAGCGGTACTGATAAGCAAAGGTTTACGGTTTATCATAAAGGCGATCCGAGGATGATGATAACAGCGAGGCTGGTTCTAGGTTCTTGAAAGCATAAGGCAAAGTCGGAAGTTTTGCAGTTGTGAATGAACGAAAAGATCGACTTAAGATTGGTCAGGTGGCAGCACAGGCTGAGATTAGCGTAGAAACGGTTCGCTACTACGAGAAGCGCGGTCTGTTGCAATCGCCGCACCGTAGTGAATCGGACTATCGTGAGTACTCTCCCCAAGTGTTAGACACGCTGGCATTGATTGCTCGAGCGAAAGCGCTGGGTTTTTCATTAACAGAAGTTGCTGAACTGTTACAGCTCCAGATGACGCCAGAGATCGACCGAAGCCAGGTAAAGCAAGTGGTGTCGGAGAAGCTGCAATTGGTGACGCAGAAACTGGAGCAGTTGCAGCAACTCAAAACGGCATTAGAGGGTTTGTCCCATAGCTGTGACGGCCACGGCAGTGTTGATAGCTGTCCAATTATCAGCTTCCTGAAGCAGGGCGATGAGGGGGCCGTTTAGTTACAGGCCGCCGTCTGGTGACGACCTATAACATCGGTGTTACTGCTTTGGCTTATGATCAGAGCAATGTGTGAACGCCGTCGTCGTATTGGCAGATCAACATGGCGTTATCTCAGCCTAAACGTATTGTCTCGACGCCGTTGGCGGTTCCCATCAATACCAGGTCGGCCGCACGGTCGGCGAAAAGGCCGTTGGTGACGACACCGACGAGATTATTGATTTTGTGCTCCAGAGAAACCGCACTGTCGATCTGCAGATTATGGATATCCAATATCTGGTTGCCGTTATCGGTGACAAAGCCTTCGCGATAGACCGGTTGAGCGTCGAGTTTGAACAGTTCACGAGCGACATAACTGCGCGCCATCGGCAGGACCTCAACCGGTAGCGGGAAGGCTCCTAACAGGTCGACCTTTTTGCTCTCATCGGCGATACAGATAAAGGTTTTGGCAACCGCAGCGACGATCTTCTCGCGCGTTAATGCACCGCCACCGCCTTTGATCAGCTCCAGTTTATCGTTGAACTCATCGGCTCCGTCGATATAAAAATCGAGCTGGTTTACACCATTCAGATCGAAAACCGGGATACCGTGCCCTTTGAGACGTTCGGCGGTCGCTTCACTGCTGGCGACTGCACCGTCGAACAGGTGCTTGATCTTGGCCAGTTCATCGATGAAGCAGTTGGCAGTAGAACCGGTACCCACGCCGACAATACTTGTCAGCTCCAGAGCGCCTTGAATCTGTTTAACGGCGGCAACGGCAACGGCCTGTTTCATTTCATCTTGGGTCATAATGGCTCTCTGTGTGCTCAAAGCGACGGGACAAAGGTAGCGATTATTATACGACGTGGATGCCTGGGGTAGTAGGCGTGTTTTTGTTGTCTGAAAAACAGCCACGCGAGGCGTGGATCACCCTTTGCAGCGGTGGACGCGGCAAAGGTGAGTGATTATTATGACGGGCTGCCTTAGGCGCAGTGTGGCAGCGAAAAACAAAGTACTGTGGATCGTTGTTGTTATCACCGCCGTTTTTTATATTTATTTTTTCGTAAACTGAGTTGATTATGCCGCACCAATACATCAAAAAGATCCTTCAAGCCCGGGTCTACGATATCGCCAAAGAAACCCCGCTTGACGATGCGAGGGCGATTTCGGCGCGGCTTAATAATCGGATTATGCTCAAGCGTGAAGACCTTCAGCCGGTGTTCTCATTTAAGCTACGCGGTGCCTATAACAAACTGATGCAGCTGACCAACGCGCAACGTGCTTGCGGCGTAGTCGCAGCGTCGGCTGGAAACCATGCTCAGGGTTTGGCACTGTCGGCTAAGGTGCTGGGTGTTAAAGCCACTATTGTGATGCCCAAGGTGACCCCTGATATCAAAGTGAATTCAGTCCGGGCTAACGGCGCAGAAGTGATATTGCACGGTAATAGCTTTGAAGAAGCGTTTCAGTATTCGCAGCTACTGATTGAAGAGAGGGGGCTGGTTTATGTGCACCCCTACGATGACCCCGACGTTATCGCCGGCCAAGGCACCATCGGCATGGAGCTGCTTCGTCAGCAGAACGGGCCGATTCATGCCATCTTCGTACCGGTAGGCGGTGGTGGTTTGATCTCCGGTATTTCACTCTATATCAAATACCTGCGCCCCGAGATAAAAGTTATCGGCGTGGAGTCGGAAGATTCGGCCTGCCTTAAAGCCGCACTTGATGCCGGTGAGCGGGTGACCCTGCCGCAGGTGGGTATCTTTGCCGAGGGTGTGGCGGTGGCGCAGATCGGAGAGATAACTTTCGACATCTGTCGTAATTATGTTGACGAGGTGATCACCGTCAACACCGACGAGATCTGCGCGTCGATCAAGGATATCTACGATGACACCCGTTCAATCACCGAGCCATCGGGCGCTTTGGCGTTGGCCGGATTGAAGAAGTATGTTGCCCGCGAAGGGGTTGAGCAGCAAACGCTGATTGCGATCGATAGCGGTGCCAACGTCAATTTTGACCGATTGCGGCATGTCGCAGAACGGGCGGAGTTGGGTGAGCAGCGCGAAGCGATCATCGCTGCCAAGATTCCCGAGCAGCCAGGCAGTTTTAAGCAGTTCTGCAAAACGCTGGGCAACCGCAATATCACCGAGTTTAACTACCGCTACAGCGATCGTAGCGAAGCGGTAGTGTTTGCAGGGGTTCAGATAAAGCCGGGTGAGCGTGCCGAACTGTTGGTCGAGTTAGAGCAGCAGCTCGACGAAGTGGTCGACCTGACTGACGATGAAACCGCTAAGACTCATGTCCGTTATATGGTCGGTGGTCATACTCCGGCCAACGTCGACAATGAAGTGGTGTACCGGTTTGAGTTCCCCGAGCGCCCTGGTGCTCTGCTGCGGTTCCTCAACAAGATCGGTGGTCGCTGGAATATCTCAATGTTCCATTACCGTAACCACGGCTCGGCCTACGGTCGGGTGTTGGTGGGGATGCAGGTGCCGGCTGATGAACGCGAGCAGGTTGCAGCGTTCCTCGATGAAGTCGGCTACAACAGCTGGGAAGAGACCGACAATCAGGCTTACCAGCTGTTCCTTAATTAACCGTTTCAACTAGCCGTTCTTAACAAATGGTCTCGATCAGTGAGAAGGGGCTGCCTCGATGTTTCGTGGTAGCCCTAGCTAGGTTCGATGAGCTTAAGCTAAATTTCGAGGCAGTTTGACCTCCACCTCCAGCCCGTGGGGCTTGAGGTTTCGGGCGAGAATGGTCCCCTGATGTTGCTCGATAGCACGGGCAGCAATCGCCAGCCCTAAGCCCCATCCTCCCTGCTGACGGCTTCTCGCCTGATCGGTTCGCACGAACGGTTCAAAAATTTTCTCCAGCATAGTTTCTTCAATACCGGGACCTTGATCGGCGATCAAGATCCGTACCTGCCTGGCCTCAACACATAGCTGTAAGGTGACTGGTTGCTGGGAATATTTGAGGGCGTTGCCGAGCACGTTGCTGAGTGCCCGATTGAATAGCTTCGGGTTGATGGCCAGTAGAACGGGCTGGTTGGCACTGAAAGTGACACGAGATTGCTCGACATTAAAATCATCACAGAGCAATTGCAGTAGTTGGTTCAGGTCGGTTTCAGTCTTTGCCGGGGGCTCGGCCTGCGTGTCCAATCGCGCTAACATCAGGATTTCGTTGATCAGTTCGTCCAGCAGTTCGGCCTGTCGTTCGATTCGGTCGAGTGCTTTATCCGATCCGGGCTGTTTGCGGGCCAGTTCCAGTGCTATTCGCTGCCTTGCCAGCGGCGTTCGTAACTCATGCGACACGTCCCGCAGTAGCTGTTGTTGGCCATGAAGCAGGTTCTCGATCTGTTCGGCCATGCGGTCGAAGTCCTGCCCTAGCTGCCCTAGCTCATCGCGTCGCTGGCTGACGGATCGGCCGACACGAGTATCGAGCTGCCCATCGGCCAGTTGGCGGCTGGCGCGTTGTAGTTGCCGGATCGGTCGGATCAGGTAACGCGCCATCAACACCGACAACAGGCCAACTAACGATAGCGATAAACCCAACCGCCAAAACAGTGGCGCGCCGGAATAGAGGTGGTCGATCAGCTGGCTGGGATTGATAACGACAAACAGATATTGCTGATTGTTATCTTCAATGGGCCAAAAGCTGGGGCGCAGTACGCGCTCGTATCGGTGATCGTGACGTCCTTCGTCGTCAACGTCGCCACCTCTTCGGTTTTCCCTGTCGAAACGTCGCTCAGCCGCCGCGAAATTTGACGGCTCAGCTTCGTGGCGTCGGTCGCTGTCGAAACGATAACGGTCTTTAAGCGCGCGCTGTAGTCGCGGGACTAGCTTGGGTGGTAGCGGTTGATTGCTAAGATTGCGAAACCGTTGATCCAGCAGCAGTACCCGCAGGCCCTGGCGCTGTTGCAGTTGCTGTGACCAGTGAAACAGTGCGTCGGCTCCGCCTTGCTGATATTGCTGCAAGGCTTGCTGAGCATAGTCTTCCATTTGACTGTCGTGCTGCTGAGAATTCTGAAATTGCTGCGCCAATAACCAGGTCAACAGCATGTTGCTGCCCACGACCAGCACCATCACCAGCCAGATAGCCAGAAAAACCTTCAGGTAGAGGCTACGCATGCTGATCGTCTCGGTCGGCATTGTCATTATCGCCAGCGCTGTCCTTTTTACCTGCCAGTAAACGATAGCCGGAGCCGCGTACCGTTTGAATCCGAACCAGATCGGGAGCGACGAGGTTGAGTTTTCGACGGAGGTTACTCAGGTGCATGTCTAGGCTGCGATCAAAAGGTCCCGGTAAACGATTGAGGGCGTGGCGACTCAATGCCTCTCGGGTCACCAGTTGCGAGGGTGCCTCTAGCAGTTGCTGCAATATACGCAGCTCGGTCTGAGTTAATTGCAGCGGTGTGCCGTCGAACTGCGCTGATAGATTGTCGGGGTCTATCACCAAGCTACCCAGCGCTAACATGCCTGTTGGGGTTGCGCTGTCGCTTTGGTGTTCGAGGGCGACACGGCGGGTGATGGCGCGTATACGGGCTAATAGTTCGCGCGGGCTGCAGGGTTTGGGGAGGTAATCATCGGCACCAATTTCCAACCCGACGATGCGGTCGACCTCTTCACCGCGTGCTGACATCATCAAAACCGGTGTGGAGCCGGCGCCACCGGAGAGTTGTCGCAGGGCCTTGAGGGTGTCAAAACCGTTCAGCCCCGGCATCATTACATCGAGAATAATGACGGAATAACTGCCCTCGGCCACGCGTTGTAGTGCCTGCTCACCGTCGTGAGCCTGATCGACTGTAAAGCCTTCCAGTTGCAGATACTCGTCCAGCATCTGGCACAGTTCCAGATCATCATCGACCAGCAGTATTGGATCCATGGTGTTGTTGCTCAAATGTCAGTGCTCAAGTGTCAGTGTTCAAGCCTTAATTAGCCGCAGTGTTTATCGTGAGGCCTGGTTGTCATTCTGACATAACCAGGGTTCAGTTTTGATCATCTTTACGCAAACTTTACACAACGCTGACAGCACTTTGCATTGAGCTGGTTACACTTTCAATCACTGACTATAAGTCATTCACACAACGTTATTGGTTAGACGAGATAAGGATTTAACAATGAAAAAAACGACCGGGGTAGGTATTGGTATTGCGGCACTGTTATTGAGTGGCGCCGCGATGGTGGCAACGGCGGATTCGGACGGTTGCCGTGGTCAAGGTGGCATGGGGTACTCGTCGATGGGCGGTGACCAGATGATGGGCAAACATGATGGTAAAGGCTACGGTAAGCGGGATCCGCAAAAAATGCAGCAAAAGATGTTGCAGCGGCTTGATAAGCAGTTGTCGTTGAGTGATGAACAGAAGCAGCAGTTGGGCGAGCTAATGGCAAAGCATCAGTCGGGCATGCAAAAGCCGAAGCAGTCGATGCAGCAGTTCAGAACTCAGATGCATGAACTTGATCCGGCGGCCAGCGATTACCAGGCACAGGTTGAAGTCTTGGCCAAGCAGCAGGCCGAATTAATGAGTCAAAAGATTGTTGATCGCGCGACTCAGCATGCTGAGATGTTTGCACTGCTGACGCCCGAACAGCAACAACAGTACCGTCAGATGGACCGGGGCGGTAAGGGTAAAAAATGGTAGTAGGTGGGGTCGGTGTAAGCGTTGACTCGCAGACTAAGCGCCTAACAACGTAGAAATAGAGCTGCCAGTATTCTTTTATGAGGACTCTGGCAGGTCTGCTGAATGCGGATAGTCATCATGGCTGAGTGCTTGAATGCTGAACAGACTGAGGCTGATCAGCCCCCAGCCAAGACCGATGACAACACCCAAATCGACAATTCCCCGCCAGGGCTGATCCAGTAGCCCGACCAGCTGTACCAGTACGATAATCATTAACGTCAACGCAAACGTGATGATCTGTCGTTTACGGGTGGTGCCAAAGTAACCCATGCAAAATAGCGGAGCCAGGAACAAACGTAATGCCGTTGGATTACGGTATAGGTGGGCAATTCTGGCCGCGACGCGTGGTGAAAACCCTTTCTGGAACCCTTTGTAGCCTTCGTTGTAGGCCATAAACAACACCCAGATAACCATGCCCACCCAGTGCATGGTCTCCAGCGGTGCTGACCAGGCTCCTAGGCTAACCAGGCTGAGGCGGTAGATGGCGAAACTGAACAGCGTGAAGATGCCTAAAAATCCCCAGCTGGCTGCGATGACACCCATCATATTTCGGTTCCACGGTTACGATAACGTACTAACTAAGACGAGCAATTTTTGAGCGCGGCTATTATAGCGAGCGTTGTTGCTGATACCCAAGTAGTTGAAAAATATTTGTCAAAACAAACGCCCCGTTACAACCACTTTGTAACAACTACCTCTGAGATAACTGT
This sequence comes from Motiliproteus sp., assembly GCA_036961355.1. Lineage (GTDB taxonomy): Bacteria > Pseudomonadota > Gammaproteobacteria > Pseudomonadales > Balneatricaceae > Motiliproteus. The sequence goes on along the minus strand of JBALVL010000053.1, from coordinate 14,699 downwards.
TATCACAACAGGGTTCGGCTTAGCCTAAACCAAGTCGATTGCGGTAACGGCGTTACCTTAACCCGGTCTACCGTCGATGCGAGGACGAATCAGCATGGGTGCGTAATCGCGTAGGAAGGCGCTAAAGGCAAGCACCCATAATATAGCCGATGCGACTAATAGGGCGGTCCCCATTTGGCCGGGGACAAGCGTGGCTGCAATCCTTACCAACGTGCCAACGCCGAGTAGTTTGATTCCTAAAACGGTCAACTTGGGCAGTTCCAGCATGCGGCCGGTGTGGCCCAGCGACACCCGTGACATCATGCCCAGCGTGATTAATCCGATGCCGCCGTAGGCGAACGCATGGATAGCACTGCTGGCAGGTACCCAGCCAAGTAGTGCGGCACCTTTAAGACAAAAGCCGATACCGATTGAACCGTAGGCGATATGCAGTACCCAGATGATGGGGCGTTGCCAAATTCTTGAGTCGTACCAACCCGCCAGTCGCAGCAGGTGGATCGCGCCGACCAGCAGGCTCAGTATCGCGAGCGGAAGCGTCAGCAGGTCGCCACCGACCAGTTCTGCCAGAAGTAGCAAAACGACGCCAGTGACGGCGCAGAACTCAACCCAGGGCCATTGGCGGAGTTTCATGCCCGGTAAAGGAGTGCGGGTAAACATGGGGATTACCCGTCCGCCCATAACCACAATGACTAAGATAATCAGTCCAAAACCTAAATTGACGCCTTGGGAACCGGTGTTTTGCAGACCCAACGCATCTAGGTGCATCAGCAGGTTGGCCAGTTCCAGCATCGCCAGAATCAGTAAGAAGGCCATATTTCGGAATTTGCGCGCTTTGATCAGCGGCCCTGCCAAGGCAAGCATGACGGCAGGCAGAAATAGCAGATCAGTGATTGTGATCAGCAGTGGCGGAAGCCCCAAAGGTAGCGTGCATACCAGTCGTCCCGCCAGCCAGATCAGGGTTAACACGATCAACGGTGTCCCCGTTGGTGTCTCCATTGAGGTCCAGTTACGTACAGCGGCTAATAAAAATCCGGTAATAATGGCGGCAGCGTAGCCGAATATCATCTCGTGGGCATGCCATTGCAGCGGAGCGAAATGGTCGGCAAGGCTGATATACCCCAGCAGATAAAGTAGCCACGAGCTGATAAGCACAATCGAAAGCCCGGCACCGAGCATGAAGAAGGGGCGAAAACCCAATGCAAACAGTGAGAAAGTGTCTTGAGGTATGCGGTCTTCGGGGCGTTCGATATTGATCATGATATGGGGTTTGCTCGGTTGGCTTTAACGATACGGCGGTGCCGGTTCAGAGAGCCAAAGCATAACACCTAAAGACCGGGCGGCCTTGATGTGGGTTAGGTTGAGCGTTTGAAAAACAGAGCGTGAAACGTCGCTTCAACAGTAGTGAAGATGACCGCGTTAGGCTGGATGTTTTCGAAGGAGTAAAAGGATTGTGGTCAGTGGCCAGCGAGGTGCTAGCGACTGACCAGACCATTGATCTGGGGATGATCACTCAGCGGCAGAGTTGCAGGTGAGTGGTCGGGGCTATTAGCCAGAGACTTTGAACTGAGCGGTGATGGATTTTAATTGTTCAGACAATGCGGCTAACTCTTCACTCGATCCGGCGATCTGATCCGAAGAGGCGGCGCAGGCTTCACTGACCTCGCTGATTCGCACCACATTGGCGCTGATCTCCTCGGTAACCGCTGACTGCTCTTCGGCGGCGCTGGCGATCTGTGTGGTCATATCATCTATCTGACTCACGCCAAGGACAATATCGTCGAGTGCGCTGTCGGCCAGCCCCGCTTTGTCGACAACATCAATTGCTGCAGTATGACTCTCCGTCATCGCGTTGGCTGCATTCTTTGATCCTTGTTGCAGGCTGATTATTACCTCTTGAATCTCGTGTGTTGATTCGGCAGTGCGCTGCGCCAGTGTACGCACTTCATCGGCAACCACGGCAAAGCCTCGCCCTTGTTCACCGGCACGAGCCGCTTCGATAGCCGCGTTGAGTGCCAATAAGTTGGTTTGGTCGGCAATCTTGTTGATCACTTCCAGAATCGAGGCGATGTTCGCGCTCTCTTCATTGAGTTGCGTTGTTAACTCTCCTGCTTGGTCAAGGCGTGATGCCAGCGCATTCACCGCGGTCACCGCTTCTTGAACCTGAAGTTTGCCGTGGCTGGCGGCTTGCGATGCCGCATGTGACGAGCTGGCAGCACTCTCGGTGTTGTTGGCGACATCATGTACGGTCGCAGTCATCTCAGTGACAGCGGTGGCGACCTGAATTGTCTCCTGCTTCTGCTCCTGCATGCCGCTCTGTGTTTCCAGTGTCGCCGCAGACAGTTGGCAAGCGGAGGTTGAAACCAGTGCCGAGGCGTTGGCCACTTCGGTGATGATACGCTCAAAAGAGTCGAGCATTTCGTTGAAGGTCTCCGCCATCTGGCCGACCTCATCGCGGCTGTGAATATTAGAACGAAGCGTCAAGTCATGGTTTTCGGAGGCTTTAACTATCACGTCTTTCAACGCAATGATCGGGTTGGCGATCGCTCGTGACAGGATGACGCCAATGGTGCTGGCGGCAATAAGCATCAAGGCCAGGGTGATGATCGAGTTACGCAGCTCGGCAACATATTCGGTGTTGATATCGTCGATGTAGATTCCGGTGCCGACAATTAAACCCCACTGAGGATGTAGCCGGCTGTAGGACATTTTGTCGACAGGCTCACTGGAACCTGCCCGTTCCCATTGATAGCGAACGTAGGCCTCACCGTCACGACTGGCATTGCTGACCATCTCCTGCATTAGTAGGACGCCGTTGTTGTCTTTTACGTGGGCGACGTTCTGGCCGTTGAGCGCAGGCTTGATCGGATGCATCAGCATCTCGGTCTTTTTGTTGAGAACGAAGAAATAGTCGTTATCGCCGTAGCGGAGCGCTTCCAGGTTGGTTAATGCATCAGCAATGCCTTGTTGTTGGCTCTTGCCGCCGGCTGCGACTAGCTGAACCTGCCGGTCAATCAATGAAAAAGCGGTATCGGTAAGCTGCACTAATTCTTGCTGTTTTCCCTGGTTAAGATTTTTCCATAACGTACTGAGGTTCCATGCTTGCATGACCACTAACGCGCAGGCCATAAATACAACCAAGAGCATGATTTTATTGCGGACTTTTAATCGACCAAGTAGAGCGTTCATGTTGCTGACTTCCTGTACTAGCGTAAGTAATGCTGCAACAGACCGTTCCTTGTGTGAGGTGCAGTTTCCAGCACTCATAGAAGCAGTTAATCCAATAGGAATCCTTGTGCTGAATCAATAAATTGACCGACTGCTCAATTAAATTCATGCGGGGCGATGTTGGCTTCAAAGTGGTCGCTGAGGAATGGCAGTCAGTCGTTTATTTGCTGTGAGAAAATCAAACAGGTGTTTACTGGGTATAAAAAAACCCGCTATGAAAAATAGCAGGTTTATTGGGTCTTTCTGAAAGGTGTAGCGACGAGGGGATTAACCCAAGTTAGCGGCTACGAATTCCCAGTTTGCCAAGGCCCAGAACGCTTTCATGTAATCAGGGCGCAGGTTGCGGAAGTCGATGTAGTAGGCGTGCTCCCACAGGTCTACAGTCAGCAGCGGCGTTTGACCTTCGGTCAGAGGGCAGCCAGCGTTGCTGGTGTTGACGATGGCCAGTGAACCGTCAGCATTTTTAACCAACCAGGTCCAGCTTGAGCCGAAGTTGTTGATAGCGCTATCGGTAAACTTCGCTTTGAATTCGTCGAAAGAGCCGAAAGCGTTGTTGATCGCATCAGCAACAGCGCCAGTAGGCTCGCCGCCGCCGTTTGGGCTCAGGGAGTTCCAGTAGAAGCTGTGGTTCCAGATCTGGGCCGCGTTGTTGAAAACACCACCGGCGGGTGCTGAGGTGATGATCTCTTCAAGAGTCTTGTTCTCGTATTCGGTACCGGGAAGCAGACCATTCAGCTTTACCACGTAAGTGTTGTGGTGTTTGCCGTGGTGGTATTCCAGAGTCTCGGCGGAGATGTGAGGCGCTAGCGCATCCTTGGCAAAAGGTAGAGGAGGTAGTTCAAAGCTCATCGTTCTGTTCCTTGTTTAAAATTGAGGTGGCTGGATCGAAAAATCAGATCGAAAAAACGTTGCTAGTGTAACCGGCTCAGACCGGAAGCAGTAACTGCCGACGATTATATCACCGTAGATGCGATATATCATACTGCAATGGTTGGTCTTGCTGCGTTCGGTGATAGAGATAGAGCCGCTGTCGACTAAAGTGGGTTCCACAATGGCGAGGAGAGTCCATAGAATAGCCCTATTAAATAAAAACAAAGCATCAACAGAGTTGGCACTTATGCCCAAGATATTTCTCTACCTGGCGGCAATCGCATTGCTAGGCTTTTTCATGACTAAAAACCTTGGCGGTCCGGCGAAAAGCTGGGAGCCTTTCTATCAAGGTTGCATGGCGGGTGGCGGTGCTACCGATGAACGTTGCCGCTGTCTTACCGACTATGTGCATGAGCGCCTGGAACAAAATGAGATCCAGGCGGTGATGGAAAATCGGGTTGCTGGCACTAGTTTTCAACAGAAAGTTGAGCGAATCGTGCAGCAGGGGTCGTTGTCCTGCCAGTAATCGTTATTCGGTTTAATCAAGCGTGCTCATGAACTCGCTATCACGAACTCTTTATTAGGAAGTAAAGCAGCGCTGCCAATTAAAGTCACAATCGCCGCTAGCCATGAAGTCAGGGTTTAACAGACTCTCTTTGGTGTTGTAACGCAGTGGCGCTCCTTTCAGGTCAGTTACCTGGCCGCCTGCCGCTTCGAGTACAGCGTGAGCGGCGGCGGTATCCCATTCGCTGGTTGGCCCGATCCGCAGGTGCAAATCAGCCATCCCTTCGGCTATCAGGCACAGCTTTAGCGAACTTCCCATCGGTGTCTCGGTCAATGGGGTTAGTTGCTTGAGTTTGTCGATATAGGGGTTGATCGCAGGATCTCGGTGACTTCTGCTGACCACGAGTGCTAATGGTCGGAACGGTGTTAGCGGTCGTGTTTGTATCGCTTTACGACGGCTCCCGGATTTTCCCCCTTCGTATTTATAGGCGGTCTGACTGGTGACACAGCCGACATACGTCGCCTGAATAACGGGTGCGTAGACGACACCCAGTACAGAGCGGTGATTCTCGATCAGAGCGATGTTGACAGTGAATTCCCCGTTGCGTTTGATGAACTCTTTGGTGCCGTCGAGCGGGTCGACTAACCAGTATTGAGACCAACTTCTACGGGCAGAGATCTGGTCGTCATCGGACTCCTCCGACAGCACCGGAATATCGGGTGTCAGTCGTTCCAGGCTGGCGCAGATCAGGGTGTGGGCTGCCAAATCGGCTTCGGTTAGCGGGGTGTTATCGCTTTTGTGGTCAACCTGCAGTGGCGCGGCACGGTTATAGATGTTGAGGATCGCCTCACCGGCTTCGTGAGCGATGTGAACCAGTTGCGGCAGTAGATCTGAGCTGACCATCGATGCGCCTTGTTGTTATAAGGGGGTATTATAGGGGATCGTTATTGGTGCGTTGCGCTTCTAAATCTATCGGCAGCGGGAGATAATGTCCGTTACTGCGGTTCAGCTTAAGCGCGTGTGGTTAAAGCTGGCAATCAAACATCGTAATAAATAGAGTCATCAAAGAGCGAGCCCTGATGCTGGATTGGAACACCATCGATACCGTCTTGTTAGATATGGACGGTACACTGCTTGATCTGCACTTCGATACTTTTTTTTGGTTGGAGCATCTGCCGATGCGCTATGCCCAGATCAAAGCGATTGAACCGGAGGATGCCAAGCGCCAACTGACCGAGCGTATCATGCGCGAACAGGGGACGCTAAATTGGTACTGCGTCGATTACTGGTCCGGGCAGTTGGGTGTTGATGTTGCCGAACTGAAGCAGGAGATCAGCCATAAAGTGGCGTTTCGGCCGCATGTTACCGATTTTCTGCAGGCGCTAAGAGACGCAGGGTTGCGGGCCGTTATCGTTACCAATGCCCATCAAAAGAGCTTGCAGTTGAAGCTGGAGTTGACCGGGCTGGATCGCTACGTCGACCGGATCCTGTGCTCGCATGACTTCGGCCTGCCGAAAGAAGCTCCCGCCTTTTGGGATCTGTTGCGCCAGGTTGAACCGTTTGATCCGGCCCGTACGTTGTTAGTTGATGACAGTGTGGCGGTGCTGCGTTCGGCGCGTGAGTACGGTATTGGTCAGCTATTGTCGATCATCCAGCCCGACTCGCAGCAACCGGGTCGGCAGATCGACGAATTTAACGCGATCGATCATTTCAACGAGATCAAACCTAAGTGATTCAACCGTACAGGGAACCCAACAAAAGGCCGACAGATGTCTGCAGATGAGAAAAAGATCCGGCTCGATAAGTGGCTTTGGGCTGCGCGCTTCTTTAAAACCCGGGCGCTGGCTAAACAGGCGATCGAAGGTGGCAAGGTGCATTACAATTCTGCGCGTGCCAAGGTGAGTAAGACGGTAGAGGTTGGGGCGCTGTTGCAGATTCGCCAGGGCACGGAAGAGAAAACGGTTGCGGTCTTACAGCTGTCCGACCAGCGTCGCGGTGCACCTGAAGCCGCGCTGCTATATCAGGAAACCGAGCAGAGTCTTGAGTTACGGCAGCAATCAACCGAGCAGCGACGAATGATTCGAGCCGGACAGCTGGTTGATAGTGGTCGGCCGACCAAGAAAGGTCGCCGTCAGATTCGAGGCTTTAAAGAACAGCACAATGATTGAGCGCCAAGTGGCGCGGTAGGTGACGGGGTTTAAAGCACAGCGCTAGATGTTGGATTTCACAGTCAGTTTTACAGATGAGTTTTTGTGATTATGAGTAGTAAAGATCAGTTACAGCGGTTTATCTTTGACCAGGCCGACGTCCGTGGTGTGTTGGTGGGGTTGGAGCAAAGTTATCTCGATGCGCTAGAGCGTCATGACTATCCCGCGCCGATTCAGTCGCTGGTGGGTCAGATGCTGGCTGCCGTATCGCTACTGAGTTCGACCTTAAAGTTTGATGGACGATTGAGTTTGCAGGCACGCGGTGATGGGGCAGTATCGATGTTGATGGCCGAGTGCACCCGTCAAAACCATCTGCGCGGCATTGCCCGGTATGAGGATGAATTGTTGCTAGATAACAGTACCTTGCCGCAACTATTGGGGCAGGGTCAGTTGGTAATTACTATTGAGCCAGATCAAGGGCAGCGGTACCAGGGAATCGTACCGTTGGACAAGGAGACGCTGGCGGGTTGCTTGGAACAGTACTTCGCCCAATCTGAGCAACTGGCCACGCGGATTATGCTGTGTTCTGGCAAATCGCAAGCGGCAGGGATGTTACTGCAGGCGTTACCGTCGAACGATGCGGACCAGCAGGTGCAGGATTACAGTGAGAATTGGAACCGGATCTCTCATCTCGGTTCAACCTTGAGCGAGCAAGAGTTGTTGGAGCTGGATAACGAAACACTGTTGTTCCGCCTGTTCCATGAAGAACAGGTGCGGCTCTACGACGCCAACGATTTGGTATTTCAGTGCGACTGCTCTAAAGAGCGTTGTCTGGGCGCGTTGCGTACTTTGTCTGACCTGGAATTGCAGCAGATGCTTGATGAGCAGGGGGTGATCGAGATGGATTGCCAGTTCTGCAAAAGCCGATACCTGATCGATCAGGTTGAAGTCGAGCAGTTGCGAATGGGCGTTAGCGACAGCAGTGGCTCGCAAAGCGTGCATTAATCAAGCGCAATTAGAAGGGGTGGGTTGCCCTTGAAGTCGGGCTGCCTGTCCCCATATAAAGCACAATATATTAATCTGGCCGCTATCCGGTTGGCTTGTTTTGATCAAAATTTAATTTTAACTATTTGATTCACAACATCCATTTGTAGCGTATCCGAAAGAAGCCATTAACTAGTGGTTTCTTCCGGATACGGTTCCGGCTACTATCATCGGTCAGTTCAACGGAGGATTTATGAGCGACAATATCATTAATGTGACAGATGCTAGTTTTGAAGAAGATGTACTCAAAGCTGATGGTGCGGTGTTAGTTGACTACTGGGCCGAGTGGTGTGGCCCGTGTAAGATGATTGCACCGATTCTGGAAGAGGTTGTCGCTGAGTACGGTGATCGTCTGAAGATTTGTAAGCTCAATATCGATGAGAACAGCGAAACACCGCCAAAATTCGGTATTCGTGGCATTCCAACACTGATGCTGTTTAAGGGCGGAAGTGTCGAAGCGACCAAAGTTGGCGCGTTGTCTAAGTCACAGCTGACCGCATTCTTGGATGACTCGCTGTAAGTGATTCCAGTAACGGGCCCCCAGTGAGCCCGTTACTACTTTTAGCTTATCTTGATCGATTTTCTATGCTAGCGGTTGCAATCCGGCCCCTTAACAGCCAGAATACTCAACCAAAGCCGCGACATGCGGTGCAATATCTAAATTCTCGTTACCCTCCTTCCTGCAAATACAGCACCTTCTTCGCGTGCACTTCAACGACCTCAAACTATGAATCTTAGTGAATTAAAGCTAAAACCAGTTTCCGAACTCCTCGAAATTGGCAAAGAAATGGGCCTCGACAATCTGGCTCGCTCCCGTAAACAGGACGTCATCTTCGCTATCCTCAAAAAACACGCCAAAAGCGGTGAGGATATTTATGGTGATGGTGTGCTGGAAATTTTGCAGGATGGCTTTGGCTTCTTGCGTTCCGCTGAAGGTTCCTACCTGGCTGGCCCCGATGACATCTATGTCTCGCCGAGCCAAATTCGCCGTTTCAACCTGCGTAAAGGCGATTCTATTTCGGGTAAGATCCGTCCGCCAAAAGACGGCGAGCGCTATTTCGCGATGCTTAAGGTCGACGAGATCAACTTTGATCGCCCCGAGCGCGCCAAGAACAAAATTCTGTTTGAAAACCTGACCCCTTTGTTCGCTCAAGAACGGCTGCGCCTAGAGCAGGGTAACGGTTCTACCGAAGATTTGACCGCACGAATTATTGACCTGGCTTGCCCGATGGGCAAAGGTCAACGCGCCTTGATCGTATCGCCACCTAAGGCCGGTAAGACGTTGATGTTGCAGAACATTGCCAACTCAATTACCCGTAACAACCCCGAGTGCCATCTGATTGTCCTACTGATCGATGAGCGTCCGGAAGAAGTGACCGACATGCAGCGTACCGTTCGCGGTGAAGTTGTTGCCAGTACCTTTGATGAGCCGCCAGCCCGTCACGTGCAGGTTGCTGAGATGGTGCTTGAGAAAGCCAAGCGGCTGGTTGAGCACAAGAAAGACGTCGTGATCCTGCTGGACTCGATCACCCGTCTGGCGCGAGCTTACAACACCGTGATTCCTTCATCCGGTAAGGTGTTGACCGGTGGTGTTGATGCCCATGCGTTGGAGCGCCCGAAACGTTTCTTCGGTGCTGCGCGTAATATCGAAGAGGGCGGCAGCCTGACGATCATCGCAACGGCACTGGTTGATACCGGTTCCAAGATGGACGAAGTGATCTTTGAGGAATTCAAGGGCACCGGTAATTCGGAAGTGAATCTGGATCGCCGTGTCGCCGAGAAACGGATCTATCCGGCGTTCAATATCCGTCGCTCCGGCACCCGTCGTGAAGAGCTGCTGACGACCGAAGATGAGCTACAGCGGATGTGGATTCTCCGCAAACTGCTCGATTCGATGGAAGATTCGGCGGCGATTGAGTTTGTCTTGGGTAAGTTGAAAGACTTCAAAACCAACGATGAATTCTTTATGTCGATGAAACGCAAGTAAGCGGCTTCGGTCGAAATCAAGGGCAGGTCATCGACCTGCCCTTTTTTATGCCTTGCGGTTATCATTTAATCTTGGCGTTTTAACACAGTATTTTTGACCCTATGAAATACAAAGACCTGCGTGACTTTATTGAAGCCCTTGAGGATCGGGGTGAGCTGATCCGGATCAAAACCGTGGTCGATCCGAATCTGGAGATGACTGAGATCTGTGATCGCACCCTGCGCGGTGGCGGTCCGGCGCTGTTGTTTGAAAACCCTAAGGGATTCGATATGCCGGTGCTGGCTAACCTGTTCGGTACCCCCAAGCGGGTGGCGCTGGGGATGGGGCAAGAGGAGGTCTCGGAACTGCGCGAAGTGGGTAAACTGCTAGCTTTTCTAAAAGAGCCTGAGCCACCCAAGGGGATGAAGGACGCCTGGGATAAGCTACCGATCTTCAAGCAGGTGCTCAATATGGCGCCCAAGCTGGTTAAGCAGGCGCCTTGCCAGACGCACGTGTTTGAAGGCTCGGATGTCGATCTGACCAAATTGCCGATTCAGACCTGCTGGCCCGATGATGCCGCGCCGCTGGTGACCTGGCCTCTGGTGATCACCAAGGGCCCGCACAAAGAGCGACAGAACCTGGGGATCTACCGCCAGCAGTTGCTGGGCAAGAACAAATTGATTATGCGTTGGCTGTCGCATCGTGGCGGCGCGCTCGACTTTAAAGAGTGGCAGCAGACGCATCCGGGTGAGCGGTTCCCAATCTCGGTCGCGCTGGGGGCCGATCCGGCAACCATCCTCGCTGCAGTGACGCCGGTGCCTGATTCGCTGTCTGAGTATGCTTTCGCCGGGTTGTTACGCGGCCAGAAGACCGAGTTAGTTAAGTGCATCACCAACGAACTGCAAGTGCCTGCTACTGCCGAGATTATCCTCGAAGGTTATATCGAGCCCGGTGAGATGGCCGAAGAGGGGCCGTTTGGTGATCATACCGGCTACTACAATGAAGTTGAGACGTTTCCGGTCTTTACCGTCGAGTGTCTGACCCACCGCAACAAGCCGATCTATCACAGCACCTATACCGGCCGTCCGCCCGATGAACCGGCGGTATTGGGGGTGGCGTTGAATGAGGTGTTTATCCCGCTGCTGCAGAAGCAGTATCCGGAGATCGTCGACTTCTATCTGCCGCCCGAAGGCTGTTCATACCGCTTGGCGATCGTGACGATCAAGAAGCAGTATCCGGGTCATGCCAAGCGGGTGATGATGGGGGTGTGGTCATTCCTGCGCCAGTTTATGTACACCAAATTTGTCATTGTCACCGACGACGATGTTAACCCCCGTGATTGGAAAGATGTGATCTGGGCGATGACCACCCGGATGGACCCGGTGCGCGATACGGTAGGGATCGAGAACACCCCGATCGACTACCTGGATTTTGCCTCACCGGTACCGCGTTTGGGCTCAAAGATGGGCTTCGATGCCACCAATAAACTGCCGGGTGAAACCGATCGGGAGTGGGGGGTGCCGATCACCATGGATGATGAGGTTAAGCAGCGAGTCGATAATCTGTGGGATAGTCTGGGTATCGAGCTGCCGGAGCAGTCTTGAACGTTTTTTTCACGTACACTTAGTATTACTATTAGCAGTCGTTGATTAATCGCACTTATTTGTTGAGAACAACTGAATGTCGCAAGCCAGTAACAGCCCCGTCATTAGCAGCGAAGTAGCCGAGTGCCATGTGCAGCAAGTCACTTTGCTGACCGATGATATCTATCGCGTGCAGCTACGTCTTGAGACCCCGTTGCAACATCTGGCAGGGCAGTATCTTGAGTTGCTGCTGGATGAGCAGACCGCCGTGCCTTATACCATCGCCTCGGCACCAGCTGACTTGCCGCAGCTAGAGCTGCAGATTCAGGATCAGGGTGAGACAAGCCTCTCGTCTAAGGTCATTGCGTTGTTTAAGCAGAAAAAACCGGTTCAGGTACGCCTACCGTTGGGTGAGTGTTATCTGGATCAACCACCGGCCGATCCGCAGCAGCCGATTATTTTCATTGCTGCCGGTACTGGGTTTGCGCAGATGAAAGCGATCATCGAGCATGCGTTGAGTCTTAACATCCCTAACCCTTTGCATCTGTATTGGGGAGTGCGAGAGGCTGAGCATTTGTACGGTCATGAGTTGATCGAGCAGTGGCAGAAATTTCCGCAGTTTGTGTTCCATCCGGTAGTATCAGATCCAACCGGCGATGATTGGTCGGGGCGGATCGGTCTGGTACATGAGTCGGTGATGGAAGATTTTGAGCGGCTTGATAATGCGTTGATCTATGTCTGTGGTTCACCACCGATGGTGTATGCGGTGGAGGATGATTTTCGTCTGCGGGGCATGGGTGATGGTCAGATGCAGTCGGATGTTTATAGTTATGCGCCACGGGGCTGATTGCCTAGCGGCGCTGCCGTCGCCACTGTAGGAGCCCAGTCCCCTGGGCGATCTTTTCTAATCTTCTAGATTGTTTGCTGTTATCGGTGCTTAGTCGATTAACTGCATTGTTTGATGGTTTCTATTCCGCCCGGCGTCATTCTTTGTCAAAAGCCATAAAGAACGAAGCAAGAAAAGGCTTTGCTCACGACTTGCCGACTTCGTCGGTTCACTGCGCTTGCTGCTTGTCGATGGCCGCTGAGGAAGCTCGGCGGCGGCTGCGCCACCTCAGACAGTCTTCGCTCTTTTCCATCGCCAAGCAGCAATGCTCGACCGCGTAGAGGGTTTGTAGGAGCTAGCCTGCTGGCGAGCTTTGCTTTAGCTTTTGTAGGAGCCCAGTCCTCTGGGCGATTTTTTGTTCATTCTGATTTATCGAGTTTTCTGATATTTCTTTTCCGATCCCGCCGGGCGGGTTTATTTCTTTGCACGCGGCAAAGAAACAGAACCAAAGAAAACTCGCGCCGCGACTTGCCGACTTCGTCGGTTCCCTGCGCTTGCTACTTGCCGATGGCCGCGAAGGAAACTCGGCGGCTACGCCACCTAAGACACTCCTAGCTCTTTTCCATCTGCAGTCAGCAATGCTCGGCTGCGTGGAAGGGGGTGAGTGCTTCGCTCATTATTGGCGCTGATTAGTAGCTTTTGTTCCGCCCCGCCGGGCGGCGTCATTCTTTGTCAAAAGCCACAAAGAACGAAGCAAGAAAAGGCTTTCCCCGCGACTTGCCGACTTCGTCGGTTCCCTGCGCGTTGTGATCTAAGATGGCCGCTAGGGAAACTCGGCGGCTTCGCCACCTCAGACATCCCTAGCTCTTCTCCATCTGAAATCAGCAATGCTCGGCTGCGTAGAAGGGGGTGGGTGCTTGTTGATGGCTCTGTGTCATATTCACAAGATCGCCAGCGGGCTGGCTCCTACGGCGTGATGACGACTGGTGCTGTAGGAGCTTGCCTGCAAGCGAGCCTTTAATTGGCAGGGCTCACAAAGCACTCAGGATGAACTCCCCATCCCTTTCTGCACAGACGAGCATTGCAGTTGACGGATGGATTAGCGAAGACGGATGTTTGAGAGAACGGAGTGATCGAGTTTCCGTCGATTGCCATACGGCAATGAAACGCGCAGTGACAAATGTGCCGAATGAAATCGGCGCAGCCGATCAAGCAGCAGGGGCCGCCTAGGATTCTTAAGGATATGGCGGAGCATATCCTTAAGGCGCCCGGCGGGTCGCAACAGAACCATCAGCCGTCCCGATAATTCAGTGAAAAGTTTTAATTACGTTGAGCTGATTGTTTGGTACGTGAAGCGATGAATATTCAACGACTTTTCCCCCGTTGGTTTCGTTTATTGTGACGATACATTGCGTTACTTGGTTTTGGTTTGTTGAATCGAGCGTATACATTAAGGTCGAAAAGGTGCGCAGATGTAATGTTGGAGGCAGGGAGGATTACTTCAAAATCTGCGGAATGCATATACGCTAGAGAGTTGCTCCCCTCACCGCTTTGTACCTCGCTGATAACTTCGTCATAAAACGTAGTAAATACTGGTTTGTGATCATCGTGTGAGCGGTAACCGCTGATCAATGGCATTATTCGTAGATGCTTTCTAGCTTCTGTAGGGTCTACAGCCCTAACAGCCCAGCCAACATAAAGCTTCCCTGTATCAAGAGTGATCATTAATGGGATGGAAGTGTTGAGTGCTCGCAAAATAAGCGTTTCAAAGTCCCGGCTGCGAACAGTCCTCTGAAGTAGCTTGTTTTGTAGCTTAAGCCCTGGGATTTTGAAAATTAAATTAATGATGTAGCCAGAAGGAGAAATAGCGAAAGCTGTGAGTAAGACTATTTCGATTTTGTCAGAATTTAAGAGCCATAAAAGGAGCTTGATAGGGCTTAAGTCTTTAGGAAGACGCTATTAGTGCTTATCGACTCGACATAGATAAATGCAAGGGATGAGTAACAGATAAGTATTATTGTGTAAAAAACTGCTCGGAAATGCAGCTTATGCCCCGATTCTCTAGCTAGATGGTATTTAGAGGGTAAAAATGCGTTGCTGAATAGGTAGCCACCACAGAGTGCAACAGCTATAAGGGTGGCTGACAGGGTCATGCGTAGTGGTGCATAGCCTTAATCGATTCAAGAGCCTTTAATTGTTTCTTGCCTTCCTCAGAACGGATTATTTTATCCGAACTGACTTCTGCTACTCCTGCACCAGTGAAAGATACGGTAACTGTCTCGTATTTTTCCTGAGAAGGGTGTTGTTCTGATTTATTCTTACTCATCATAATCCCCTCGTTCGTTGGCTTTTGGTATGTAGCTGCTTTTGAAGGCAGTCTAGCATGGTCGAAAGAAGCAAGTCTAAGTTTGACCATTATTGCTGGAGCAGATCAGTTGGCGCCATTGCTCTCAATCTTAAAAAAGGCGACCTTAGGGGCACTGCTGTCCCATAGTTTGGAATAAATGAGAAAGCCTGAACCCAAGTGATTAAA
>JBALVL010000052.1:0-30606 GCA_036961355.1 Motiliproteus sp. | reverse complement strand
AACTCAGTTTGGTACAATCGATACCGTTAGGTGAGGAGGAGTCCATCCCATTGCTATAGGAACGCCACAACCTCAACAACTGCCCATTCTGGCCAGAGGTGGGGGACCGCAATGTGTCGGTAAGCGTCCCCTGAGATTTCAGATGCTAGGGGGCAAAGTACGGCCCTTAGCGGTCATTTAATCCAATGGCAGTCGTTAGCCCACTTAGACGGTGAAGCGCTCTACCAGTACATTAAGTTTACGGCTGATCTGGGCCAAGTCATTGCTCTGACGGCGGGCCTTACCAGTCTGGTCGGCCGACTCCAGAGAGTGTCGCTGCACATCGGCAACGTTTTCCTTGACCGAGGACGCAGAGCTGGCCTGTTCTTCTGTCGCCTGGGCGATCAGGGTATTGAGTCCGTGGATTTTATCGATCGCCGTTACAACTTGATTTAGGTGCTCGGCGGCCTGCTGGGTACTGACAACCGACCTCTGAGCCTGGCTCTGCTGGCTATCCATAACCCCCATCACATGATCGGTGGAATTGCGTAGCTCTTTGATGATGTGTTGGATCTCGAGGGTCGAACTAGCCGTTCGCTGTGACAATTGTCGAACTTCGTCGGCGACAACGGCAAACCCTCGCCCGTGCTCACCGGCACGAGCCGCCTCAATGGCAGCATTGAGCGCCAAAAGGTTTGTTTGTTCGGCAATAGAGACGATCACGTCGAGCATCGTCTCAATACTTAAAGAGTCCTCCCGCAGTTGACTGACAGCTTTGCCACCTTGGCGAACTTCCTCGGAAAGATCGCTGATGGTTGATTCCAACTGCGCCATTCTCTGGGCGCTTTCACTGACCGATTGCAGACCAACGTCTGCCGCGTCCGAGGCTTCCAGCGCATGGTCTGCTACCAGACGGAACGATTCTGCTAACTGGCCGATCGCCTTATCTGCTTCTGCGGTGCGCTGGCTTTGTAATAGGATGCTGTCATGAATGGATTCCGCCACCTGGTTTATATTGCAACTTGAGCTGTCCACTGCCAGCACCTCATGACGGATTTCAGACACCAACTGACTCATGTATGTCTGCAGTTGGTTAGCAGACTGACGCAATTGATTCAGCTCGGTATAACGGGAGGCCTCCGTCATCTGTTGTGAAAAATCGCCTGCGCCCAGCTGTTTTAGATAGTCCCCGATTCTGCCTATTACCCGCACCGAACTCAGCTGTACCAGGGACGTACCAACGCCGATGCTAAGCAGTAGCAGCAGGAACAGGCTGACCAGAATCATCACTTGATGTTCAATGTCGGCAGTTATCTGAGCCAGATAAGTACGCCCTTCATCAAGACGTTGCTCAAGGTCCGCCATCAGGGCATTGACCCGCTCGCTGGCAGCTTGGCCGTCATGGATATTGCCGGAGGTGCGGTCAACCTCTGCCGCGTAGCGGCTGGAAAGGTAAACCAGGCTGCTTTTCATCCCCTCACCGATTTCGGTCCGCTCCGTTGCCGTGTTCGAGTTTCCGATCATGGCAGCAAATTCATCCGCCTCTTGCTCTTGCCAGACGCCCAGTTCCGGCAGAGCCTGCATCTGCGTTGCTAATACATGCAGCGCTTCGCTTTGGCTGATAAGGGTGTTGCGCATCGCCTGTGAGGGCGACTGAAAATAGGAGGTGCGCACGATGGCTCGTCGGGACACCAGTAGTCCGGCCTGACCGACCAGCGCCCTGTAGTGCCTGACAGCATCGTCACGCCCCACCGGTGCAGCGATAGCGTACTCCGTCAATGATTCCAAGGCATCGAGGGTCTCGCGTTCGTTCTGCAACAGCAACCCTTGGCTGTTGCCGGCCAGCTTGCCCGCCGCCCGCAGGTCGGTTTCCAGACCCGCCTGCAATGCCTCCAGCGCTGGCAAGATAGGACTCCGCAACGACGCAGGCAGACTGTCGAGCGAGGTCCTGATATCACTGCTCATAAATGTTTGTGCGGCTTGCAGGTCGACAGCGTTGCCGGTATTGAGGTAGTTGTCGATCATCTTGCGCGTGCGAACCGAAACCTTCTCGATCACCAAGAAATAATCCTGATTTAGTCTAAAGGGCGTCTGTAACTGGTTTAGTCCCCAGAATACGCTGGCAGCCACACCGGCGATGGCCAGTAACAGCGCTCCTGCACTGAGCCGAGTTAAGGAGGTGATACGCATTGGATTCTCATTGTTGATGGAATGGCTGTTTAAAATAAGTCATCAAAATGACCATTCGATGACAGCCACATATCTGGTCGATCGTTATCGAGCAGGCAGGGTCGATCAACCAGGATGTAACAGGACAGTAACAATCCGGTGCTTAACTGCCGTAACTTGGACGTAACGCCATACTAGGGAGGGTGGTTAACTGCATCGCCGGAGACACACCTTGGCCAGCACCTCTGTATTAACAATGCTCGATGAGACACCGTTTGATCAGACATCGATGTCATTATTTTCCGAGTTGGATCGCATTCTGCACAAACAGCTGCTCAGGCCTCTGTTTATGCCGATAGTAAACAGCCGAAAACGCACTATTCTGGGATACGAAGCGCTGATCAGAGGGCCTGCTACAAGCCCGCTGCATACACCGGTCAGTCTGTTCAAGACAGCGCACAGTTGTGGCCGGCTGCTCGAACTGGAACTCCAGTGCCGCGAACGATCCATCCGTCGCTTTAAGCAACTGGCGCTGCCGGGCAAGCTGTTTCTAAATGTATCTCCGGCAACCCTGCTGGAAGCTGATTTTAAGAGCGGTAGAACACTGAAGTTGATGAAGAAAATCGGCTTTGATGCAGACCGTATCGTGATCGAAATTACCGAGCAGTTTCCCATCGAAGACTACGCCCTGATGAGGGACGCCACTCAGCACTACCGGGAGTTAGGGTTTGAGGTGGCGCTGGATGACCTCGGTGCCGGCTACGCCGGACTGCGCTCCTGGTCCGAGCTAAGACCGCAATATGTCAAAATAGACCGACATTTTATCGAGGGACTGCACTGCACCCCCATCAAACAGGAGTTCGTACGGTCGATCCTGGAGGTTGCTCGCACCATTCAATGCCAAGTGATTGCCGAGGGCATCGAGCAGCTCGAAGAGCACCGGATACTCAACGACATGGGGTTGTATCTGCAGCAAGGATACTACTTCTCCCGTCCCCAGGCCTTGCCCTCCACACACGTGAGCGAAGCCCTGTTTCGCTTCAGCAGTGGTGACGCTATGGGGGGGCTCGGAATTCGCCACGAGTTAACCGAAATTACCCAAATCCGCCCCGCGATCGATCAAGCTACCCCGTTAAAAGAGGCTGAAGGGTTGTTTCGAAAATATCCGGATATCAACTCTCTGGCGGTGACCGACAATAATTGTCCGGTGGGGCTGCTGAATCGCGCGACCTTCCTGAGTCTCTATCTCAACCCCTTCGGCAGGGAGCTGCAAGATCACAAAACGGCGGTCGAATTTATGGACCGAAATCCGCTTATCCTAGAGGAATGTACCGCCCTTAATCGGGTCAGCGAACAGATCAGCCAGAGTGACCCTCGTGCCGTACGGTCGGATTTTATCGTCACCAGACAAGGTAAATACCTGGGTACAGGCGCGGTCTACGATCTGCTCCGGTCGATCACCGATCTGCAGTTGAGAAATGCTCGCTATGCCAACCCGTTAACGCTGCTTCCCGGCAGTGTGCTTACCAATGAAGAGATTACCCGGCGTCTGAAAAGCAAAACCAAATTTGCTGCCTGCTACTTCGACATCGACCACTTCAAGGCATTCAACGACCGTTACGGTTATGAGCGAGGCGATCGGGTAATCCAGCTGTTGGCGGATTGTTTGAAATCGATGCGAGACGACCGGGTCGACTTTCTCAGCCACATTGGAGGTGATGACTTTTTGTTATTGTTCGGTAGCGATGATTGGTGCCAGCGTTGCGATCGGATAATGGCTGAGTTTGACGACCGGGTAGTTCAACTGTATAGCGATGAAGAACGTCGCTGCGGCGGCATTGAAGGGGTCGATCGCAACGGCCAGCAAGCGTTTCACCCAATTGTGACCCTTTCCATCGGTGTTGCCATCCCTGATCTGGTTTGCGGTCAGTCGTACCACGATGTAACAATATTGGCGAGCGATGCCAAGGGAATGGCAAAACAGCAACAAGGGAACTGTTTATTCGTCAACCGCCGCAGAAAACCAGATCGTTTACAGTGAATTTTGCTTATTCGCTGAATGGCTTGCTTCGTGTCGGTAGCGGCCTGTTACCGTCACAAATTCCGCTACCATCGAGCGTCCGCTTTGGGGCCAACGGAAGCCTACCCAGCCGCTTTGCGAACTTACCGGACCGTTAGGTTTTTCTTAAGTATCCAATAGAGACAAGCCATTTTAGTCGGAATCCAAACACAGAGCGGACATCGCGGTGATGTCCGATATTGACGGCTGTATCTACTTTCCGGTCATCGACACTGACAGTACGGATTCGCCACATCATGAAGCATTTTCATCGAGTTCTTGGTGGCCACAAATCCATGCGATATTTTTAGTAAGTGCGCCTGCGGCTCTCTATCAGCAAGGTCGTAATACTGCTATATCGACTAAGCCGACATTAGGCACTCACTTAGGTTGAAACCAATTCCTAGATCTTCGATTTCAGAGAGCAGACATCTACAAAGCAGTTTTTACTAAATAATTGCTCCCTTCAACTCGCTTCAGAATGAGACAAGAGCAAACCCCGTCAGGCCGTCTGCGAACGAAAAAACACGACACTCCCCCAACACTCAAATTAATAGAACCTGACAGACTAAGACAAGATTATGTTGACCGAAACAATTTACTTGGCTCCGCAGACAAAGCGCCCTAAGGGCAGTCATTTTCGCCGGCCTGTTCCATGAGATCAGCGGGAATGCTGAGTTTAAATTGGGCCGCCTTTTCCAGGTCAAAGGCAACGCCGGTTTCCGCGCACTGTGGCTGAATCAGACTGATGGACCTCGTATTTTCCCACTGAATAATCATATGGGCGACGCGCCATCCCATTCGCTCCAGCGAAGGATAAAGAGACATAGTCGCTCCCCAGTTTTCCACCACGTCTTTTCTGCCCAGCCCCACCAGTGGTTTACTGGCCGAGGCATACACCATCCGCGCATAAGATGGCTGTACCCCCATCTGGTCATTGGGGCTCAAGAACAGATCAACCAGAGCATCCAGATCTTCTACGTGGCGGCGGGCCAACTGCGCCATGCGAATATGCCCACCTTCACTTTTCACGTAGGGGACCGACCGATAAATCACTTCCAAGTCTTTAAATTCCGGCTTTTTCAGCGCCTGATCCAGCCAGCGTTTGTAGCTCTCAGATTGCGGCATCTCAGCGTAAATCAGTCCGATTTTTGAAGCCTCCGGCATAAGACGGCGGATGAATCTCAATCGGGCTTCAACATTGACCGGATAACTGACGCCGGTAAAATTCGCAGGCGGTGGCCTTTCAAAACCATCAATCACACCTATCCCGACAGGGTCTGTTACTGCAGCGAAAATAAAGGGCATTGCCGCACCCAGCGCCAGGTCCTTGAACGCCGCGGTCGCAACGGTGCCGTTGACAAAAATCAGATCATAATTTTCCTCCTGAGCCTCCTTCCAGATATACCGAGCCGGGCCACTGAAATTGCCCAATGAGAAGTATTCCATTTCTATATCAAGAGCCGGATCAATCCCTTGAACTCGCAATTCCGCTAGCATCGCCTCCCTTACGGTCTGGTAGGGCTCTCCTTGCGAAGAGTCAACCACCATCATTTTTAGGCGATGACCATGGCTGTCTGCAGCAACACTACCTACCAGCGTAAACGCCAACACTACCCGCAGTAGCAACAGGCAAGCCGGTAATAGTGGTGGCAGGAAGGATGAGAACATCAGGGGGTTCATAGCAGAGCCTTATACATATGCTTCCCTGCACTAATAATTTTACTTTCAGGTGGTAGGAAAAAAGTTGTAAATACCGCCCAATGAGACCTCCCTCCATAATAGATCCACGCCTTCCAATGACATAGACATCCAACACCTGTAACCAGATGTTGATCTTTTTTCGATATTATTCACCGACTGCCCTCTAAAGACTTCCATCAGTTTATTAGCTTCGGTATTGATATTTTAAAAATAATCATCCGCAGCATAGCCGCGTAATTCTGTCGACAGACAGGTTGATGCTGGAGACAGCCTAGCCAATTTTTCTGATTAATTTTCAAGCCACTGCACGACCTTCGGTCCGTTCAGCCTCGGGTTGGGATAACCATGACTGGACGCTTTGCATACTTGATCACGCTGCGGGTGGTACCGCTGGAACGCCCCAGGCTGTTGTGGGAGCCCATTACAATCAGGTCGGCATTAAATGCTTTGGCAATATCGATAATAGCATCGGAGTGATTGCCTTCTGCCACGACCTGTTCGATAGCTAGGGAGGCCACTCCATCGATAGCGCTCAGTTCCTCATTGTAAAACCTAGCCACCCGCTCTTTCATGGTTTGTTTGATGTGGTCGATCCCTTCATCGTGGATCTTCTTAATCAACTCTTCTGATACATAGTTTTCTATCAGGGCATGGCCCATCTCGCCAATGGGTTCGACTACATGCAGCATGACGACCTTGGCTTGATAGAGGTTGGCCAGCTTGACGACATGACGAAACACCGGACGAGTGTGCTTACCCAAGGAGGTGGTATAGAGAATGCTTTTAACTTCTGGCAGGGACATGGGTCTCTCCTTAAAAAAATGCGCCGTTAAACGGTTATTACTTTCCGTCTTCGGTAGTCACTGGTGAAGCAATGGAGCGGCGCAAACCGCTCCATGTCAGGGCTAACCGTAAGCGGTAGCGGGCAGCCAGATCACCATTTGCGGCCACAGCACCAGTATTAACAGCGCGATCAACTGCAGGATGATGAATGGGATAACACCTTTGTAGATATCGGACAATTTGATATCGGGTGGACAGACCCCCTTGAGGTAGAACAGTGCAAAGCCCACCGGCGGGGTTAAGAACGATGTCTGTAAGGCCATCGCCACCAGCATCACAAACCACACCAGTTCGGGACTATCGACCACCCCATGACCGTCGATGTCAAAGCCCAGCGCGGTGATAACTGGCGCCAGCAGCGGCAGGATAATCAGTGTGATCTCAATCCAGTCGAGGAAAAAACCCAGCAGGAAGATGATGAACAGGATAAAGGCGATGATGCCGTAGGGGCCGAACGGTAACCCGGTCAAAAACGATTCGATCAGTTCGTCGCCGCCCAGTTCGCGCAGCACCAAAGCAAAGCAGGTGGCACCGATAAAGATCATGAAAATATAAGCGGTGGTGTTGTAAGTTCCCTGCATCACCTCTTTGAGCACAGGAAAGTTAAAACGGCGGTTGTATATCGCCAACAGTGTGGCACCCAATGCACCGACGCCAGACGCCTCAGTTGGCGTGGCGATACCACCAAAGATCGAACCAAGCACCACAAAGATCAGCACCAGGGTCGGCAACATCGCCTTCATCAAACCGATAAAGGCACGCCAGGTGACGCGTTTAGCATCGACTGGAACCGGTGCCGAATCGGGGCTCAGCAGACCCACCGCGACGATATAAACGATGTACATCGTGCCAAGCATCAGACCGGGAAATACCGCGCCCATAAACAAGTCACCTACCGACAAGCCAAGCTGATCGGCCATGATCACCAGCATGATACTCGGTGGGATCAGGATGCCCAACGTACCCGCCGAGGCGATGGTTCCGAGCGCCAACGGTTTGGAGTAACCCTGTTTTAACATCGCCGGTAATGACATCACCGCTAGCAGTACTACGGAGGCTCCAATAATGCCGGTCGATGCCGCCAGGATGATACCGATGGCGGTCACGGTGATCGCCAGACCACCACGGACCTTGCCGAACAACTCTTGCATCGACTCCATCAGCTCTTCTGCAACGCCGGATTTATCCAGCATGATGCCCATAAAAATAAACATCGGCAGCGCCACTAAGATCCAGTTATCCATGATCTTATAGAGGCGGTTAACAACCAGCCCCAGGGTTAAAAAATCCAGCCCAGTAAAGGTATCTAGATAGATATCGGCCAGGTAACCGATCCCAGCAAAAGCCACCCCGACACCACCCAATACATAGGCGACCGGAATGCCGGTAAACAGTAGCGCGATGAACGATACAAACATCGCGATGACAAGAATTTCATTGATTTCCATAACTACTCTCCCCGTAACAACAGCACGGTATCGCGAATCAGGCGAGACACCACGGCCAATCCCAGCATGCCGAAGCTGAGCGGGATAATGGATTTAACTGCCCAGCGCCAAGGTAGACCTGACGGGGATTGAGACGATTCATTGATGCGCCAGGAGTCGGCGACAAAATCGAGACTGTGAACAAAAATCACCGTAATAAATGGCAGTACCAAAAACAGGATGCCGATGATATCGATGATACGTTTAGTCTTGATTCGAAAACTGCTGTAGAGCAGATCAACTCGAACATGCGCGTTGTTGACCTGGGCGTACGATAGGCCAAACATGACACCGACCGCATACAGGTGCCACTGCAGCTCTTCGAGTACGATTAAACCGTTGGAGAAGCCCTTGCGTAGTACGACTTGGGCAATGATGACAAGGACCAGGACGACATAGGTCCAGGCGATAAGATTGCCAGTTTTACGGATCGCACTATCGATACCGTCGGCGATGGCAACAGGGTGTTCTTGATGCAGATGGGTATTCACGATGCTAACCTCTCTGGATCGGCTGGGAAAAACACGCTAAAAAGCGACCGGGGAGGAGATCCCTCCTCGGCCGAAACCCAAGCAGTGTTTAGGGTGTTACAGAGTAGGTTTAGCGCGAGGCAGGAAGGCGTGGGCTTCCCACAGATCGTAACCGTCGCGGAAGGTGGTCAAATCGGTGTAAACCTTGTTGAAGAACGCATCTTCATTCTTCTCGACAACCACTTCATCCCACTTAGATTTAAACAGCGCCAGCATCTCATCGCTCCAGTAGCGGATTTCAACGCCATTCTCTTGCGCCTTAGCCATTGCGTCATACTGCATCGCCTCACCCTCGGCGATTGAGTTGGTCATCGATGCTTTACAGGTATTTTCCAAGATCGCCTGGTTAGATTTGCTCATCTTGCCCCACGCATCTTTATTAACTAGCAACTCAAATACGGTGGACTGCTGATGCCAACCAGGGAAGTAGTTGTACTTGGCGATCTTGTGGAAGCCTAGGCGTTGATCGATAGCAGGTTGAGAGAACTCAGACGCGTCGATCGCACCCTTTTCCAGCGCACCAAAAATTTCACCGCCAGGTAGCTGCGAGGTGCTCACCCCGAGCTTCTCCATCACGCTGGCACCGAGACCGAAGAAGCGCATGTTCAGACCTTTCAGATCCTCTGGCGAATCAATGGGCTTCTTGAACCAGCCCGAGGTCTCAGGAGAGATGATCGCGCAAGGCAATACTTTGACGTTATAACCGGAAGCGTCATACATCTCTTGATACAGTTTGAGGCCGTTGCCGTAGTACATCCAGGCCAGATATTCTCCAGCTTCTGGACCGAAGGGAACGGCAGAAAACAGCGCGGCCGCAGGCATTTTACCTTGCCAGTAACCGGCGGTTGAGTAGCCCGAGTTAACCTTGCCGCTGGAGACTGCGCCGAGAATTTCTGGCGGTGCCACCAGCTTGCCTGGCTCGTATATTTTCATCTTCAGCTTGTTTTCACTCATGATAGGCAGCTGCTCGGAAACCCACTTGATCGGGGTACCCAGTGCCGGCAAATGAGAGCCGAAAGCGATGGGGGTTTTGAGCAGGGTTTTTCCGGCGGCGCTGGCTGGCGCCGTTACGGCGGCAGTTACTGTTGCGGCAATTGCTGCGGTTAAAAGCATTGATTTTAGTTGTTTCATAGTTACTCCATCTTTTTTTATTTTGATTTACTAACGCTTGCTACTGAATACAGGGGGTTCTGGTATGCCCACAGGGTACTTTTAGACTTGCCCCATACCGGGCAAGGGGTAATGGTTGTATTGGATATCGTTATTGGGAGGTCCATGCACCATCAATTGGCAATGCTGCACCAGTGATACCGCAGGCAGAGTCGGTGGATAAATACACCACCATGTCACCAATCGCCGAAGGCTGGATAAGAGCGGGGTAAGGCGTTTTAGTTTTGACCAATCCAGCCTTGGCTTCTTCCACAGTGACGTTTTGCTGCTCGGAAAAGACCTTAAACTGATGCTGAAGTAACGGTGTGTCGGTCCATCCAGGACAGATGCAGTTGGCCGTAATACCATCGGCGGCATGCTCCAACGCCACCACCTTGGTGAAACCGATCAAACCGTGTTTAGCGGCGCAGTAAGCAGATTTATTGGCCGAACCCACTAGACCGTGCACGGAGGCAATATTGATAATCCGGCCCCAGCCAGCTCGCGACATCACAGGTAGAGCAAGGCGAGAGGTATGGAATGCAGCTGACAAGTTGACAGCGATTAACTGATCCCACTTCTCGATAGGGAATTCGACCGTTGGCGCGGTATGTTGGATGCCTGCATTGTTGACTAAGATATCGATGCCCCCAAACTCCAACAGCATCGATTTAAATAACTGCTCGATCTGTCTAGGTTCGGACAGGTCGGCACGACAATACCTAGCTTTTGTGCCGAACTGCTTCTCGATAGCTGCAGCTATCGAAGCCCCTTCGTTCTGATCTTCTAGGCCATTGAGCATCACCTGAATGCCCTGCTTGGCTAACGCCGTTGCTGTAGCCAAACCAATACCACTACTAGATCCTGTAACCAGTGCCGTTTTATTCTTCATACACACAGTTGTCTCCATCGTATTTATGCTCTAGTTAGTTGCTTATTCCGTGGCTGGTTAGCTGCCGACTCTGCTGATCTTCGTAATTGGCTAGCGCGCATTCGATGAATTCCTTTACGCCGCTAAGTAAACAGATATGTTGCCGAAGCATCGACGCAGAACTCATTGAGTTACGGCCAAAAGAGGGGTTGTCGAAGAGTTGTGATGGATGCGTTTTTTAAAAAGGATTACCGGTTTCCCGGTATCGAGTGCGTTATAACGAAGTGATGTTTCGGTATGGTTCATAGGTAAGCACTTTTATTGTTATCATTTATTACGCTTCTAGTGAGCGCCTAAACGATTCATTGCATTGCCTATGCCAACATTTCAAGCTACTGTTTATAAAGAAATTAATTTATTTAAGTATGTATTAATGAAGCATCTGTCCATTATAAAAGACAGATCATGTCTTGATATCAAGACATGATCTGTCTTGTTAACAAGACAGAAAACGACTTTAGACGATCTCTGTAACGTTTAAACAACTTGTCCGACCGACCCTTCCAACGTTAAATTCAACACCACTCTTTTACCTGTAACGAGGCCGCCGATGAATGGGGAACAGTCACTGATCGATACCCTCGATCCCGATAACAGCCAAAGTTTTGCGCTGCTACGGGTGCTCGACAGCAGCTGCGAGGGGTCGATCGTGGTCGATCGTGACTGTCGTATCGTCTGGGTCAGTGACAAGTACCGCCGGTTGTTGGATCTTCCCGATCAACTGGACATCCGTGGTCTCGAGATCGAATCGCTGATTCCCAACAGCCTGATGCGCCAGGTGGTAAATACTGGCCGCGCCCAGCTGCTCGACTTAATGCGCTTCAAACAGAGCTGGCTCGTCGTCACCCGGCTACCACTTCGCGACCCGTCGGGAAAAGTTTGTGGAGCCTTAGGATTGGTCTTTTTCGATGAACTGGCCCGCCTGCGCCCACTGGTCGATAAATACACTCGACTGCAGTTGCCCGTTCAAAAGCCAGGAACCAAGACCGCTTCGCGTCAGACCCGGTACAGTTTTGCCGACCTGATTGGCAGCAGCAACGCCATGCTGGCACTGCGACAACAAGCACTGCGAGTGGCACCGCTCGACAGTACGGTGCTGCTGCTGGGTGAAACAGGCACCGGTAAAGAACTACTGGCCCAGGCGATTCACCATACTTCCCCGCGAACCGAAGCGCCCTTTATCAGTATTAATACCGCAGCACTGCCTGAAACTCTGATCGAGGCGGAGTTGTTCGGCGCTGCGGCAGGGGCTTATACCGGCGCCGACCCCAAGGGGCGAATCGGCAAGTTTGAACTGGCTCAGGGTGGCACGCTGTTTCTCGATGAGATTGGAGAGATGAGCGCAGCGGCGCAAAGCAAGCTGCTGCGGGTGTTGCAGGAGCGTGAGATCGAACCGGTCGGTAGCAATCGAGTGATACCCATTGATGTCAGGGTCATTGCAGCAACTAGCCGGGACTTGGAGCAACAGGTTGCCCAAGGCCAGTTTCGGGCCGATCTGTACTACCGTCTTAATGTACTGCCGCTGCAGCTGCCGCCGCTTCGCGAGCGCTTGGACGACCTCCCTCAACTGATTAACGCTATCACGGCCCAGCTTAGCCAGCAGTTGAGCGGCGAGAGTTTGGTGGTGACCGACTGGTTGCTTCAAGCCTTTGCCCAGTATCATTGGCCCGGCAATATACGCGAGTTGCGTAATGTCCTTGAGCGGGCGATCCTATTCTCCGACCAGGGCCACGTTTCTGAAACCCTGCTGGCGAACTTTTTGCCTGGTATCTCAGACCCGCAAGCAGACCCCGTAACCGTTTCTGCCGGTGCCAGCCCACCCCTCTTACCCCAGCCTCTGGCCGAGCAGGTTGCAGCAACAGAGCGCAGGGCGATTCGAGCCGCTATCGAGCATTGCCAGGGCAACAAGCTCCAAGCGGCCAAGCTGCTGGAGATATCTCGTGCCGCTCTATACGAGAAGCTCAAGCGGCTCGGCCTATAAAACGCAAGACTGTCTCGAAATCAAGACACTAATTACTGGACAACCTGTCTTGAAAAGCAGACAGAACGATACTGCTCCGCACTAACTAAAATCATAACCTTTTGTTTTATAACGAGACGTAACACTTGGCATAACTCTAGCTCTATCACTGTGCGAGGCCCCTGTTATGGGGGCTAAGTCAAAACGACACTGGAGATAACTATGCTTGCCATCTGTAAAACAAACGACGCGTTTGAAGACACCCTGACCTCGGGCAAAGAGTATCCGATCAGGGAGCTGCGCAATGCTTCTGTCATGATAGAAGACGATCAAGGCGACAACCGCTGGTTTGGATTGTCTCGCTTCAAATTAGAGGCCGTTAATGCTGAGGCTACCCGAGTAGCGTAGTAGCACTCAACTATCTCTCATCAAAACAGGAGGTCGTATGTCAGCTCCATTGTCTTCGGGTGCACACATCACTTTTAACAAGCGAGTCGATGCCGACCAAGCCGTTAAATTAATCCGTTCTGGCGACACCCTCGCCACTGCTGGTTTTGTTGGCGTTGGCTTTCCAGAACAACTGGCCAGAGCGTTGGAAGCACGTTTTAAGACTGCCCGCACCCCTAGCGGCCTAACACTGGCCTATGCCGCAGGCCAAGGTGACGGCAAGGCCCGTGGGCTCAACCATCTCGCCCACCAAGGCTTGATCAAACGGGTAATCGGCGGCCACTGGGGGCTAGTCCCCGGTTTAGGAAAACTCGCATTGGATGAGCAGATAGAAGCCTATAACCTGCCCCAAGGGGTAATTTGCCAACTGTTTCGCGATATCGCTGCCGGTCGCCCGGGTTGCTTGACCCATGTCGGTTTGCACACCTTCGTCGATCCCCGCCACGATGGAGGGCAACTCAATCACATCACCACCGAACCCTTAGTTGAATTGATGCAGATTGGCGAGCGGGAGTATCTGTTCTACAAATCCTTCCCGGTTAACGTCGCATTGCTACGCGGTACCACCTCAGATCGACTGGGCAATATATCGATGGAGCGAGAGGCCTTACCGCTGGAGAGCTTGGCGATTGCCCAGGCAACCCATAACAGCGGTGGCACCGTGATCGTGCAAGTCGAACGCATCGTTGAACAGCACAGTCTTCACCCGAGCATGGTACAGATACCGGGCATCCTAGTGGACAAGGTGGTGCTGGCCGATCCTGAGCATCACTGGCAGACCTTTGGTGAACGTTACAACCCAGCCTATACCGGCGAGCAACATAGCGACAAAGCGTTGCCCGCACTGCCGCTGGATCTACGCAAACTGATCGGACGCAGAGCGCTGCTCGAACTACAGCCCGGCGCTATCATCAATCTGGGAATCGGTATGCCTGAGACGCTAGCCCCGATCGCCGAGGAGGAAGGCCTACTCGATAGCGTCACCATGACCATTGAACCCGGTGGCATCGGCGGCCTACCCGCAGGTGGTTTAAGCTTCGGCGCGGTGATCAATCCACACGCGGTAATCGACCAGCCAGCGCAATTCGATTTCTACGATGGCGGTGGGCTGGACCAAGCATTTCTCGGCATGGCTCAGGTCAATGCCCGAGGCGATGTCAATGTCAGTCGCTTTGGTAGCAAAATCGCCGGTGCCGGCGGCTTTATCAATATCAGCCAGAATGTCCGCAAACTGTATTTCATGGGCACATTTGTCAGTGGCGATGCAGGATTAAGCATCACTGATCAAGGCCTTAAATCCCGAGACCATAATCCCGACGTAGTAAAATTCGTCCGCGAGGTCGATCATTTGACTTTCAACGGCCGCTACGCCGCCCAACTTGGACAGAGCGTGTATTACATCACGGAACGCTGTGTCTTCCAGCTAACAATAGAAGGGATCGAACTGATCGAGATAGCCCCTGGACTGGAGCTGGAACGCGATATTCTCAGCCAGATGGCATTCCGACCTCTGATCGCCGAGAACTTAAAGCGCTCTGATCTACGTCTCTACCAAACGGGTCCAATGGGTATCACAACGGAAAACCCATCTGCGGTGGACTGATAGCTTAGGTCATGCTGCATGACTCAAACGAAAAACCTTACCCTCATGGATTATTTATCCCAAAGGTGTTCGCTGGTTAAATACGTTAAATCTAACACCCTAGCGGAGCATGGTGTCACCTAGAGCTACTAGCAGATGCCTTAATCGCAGAATCCACACCGTCCGCTCCTTTAACCTAGGTGCTGAGAATGATGCTGTCTATTAACGAGCCCAAAAGGTCAGCAAAGGGCGCAGGAGCTGAAGTCGGATGACCTCTCAATATGCTTCCATCCTCGGACAGTGATGGCAGCCACGTCCATCATCTGATTGAATTTGGTTCATGCGATGAGGCCCAAGGCGAGCTGATCATCGACCTAACATACCCCCAGGCTGATGACCGGTTAGTCGCAGTCAGCGACCATTGAGCAGCAGGAACGCTCAGTAGTTGCTACCAGTAGCTCGCTCGGGCGGTTTCATCTACAGAGCGGCCATTAGCCTGGAGCTATGCTGGGTCGATGATTAACTCAATTTGGGCTTCCCCGCATGAACTAAATTCAATCTGGGATGGGTGTGGGAGTCGTTTGGAACCCTAGAGTCGATTGTTAGCGCTGTATCAGCTGAAGTCAGGAAATGCGTCCACTGCGGACGTCGAGAAGAGGTTGATTTGGGCCTATGCCAATGGCTCTAGAGGCACATACCGCTCCCACATCGCAGGCAGCACACCGTAGGGCGCGAATAAGCGCAGCGCATTGCGCCGAATGGGAATGTCCTATCAGCCAAAGACCTCGCTCGCATCCTTTCAGAGAAGCGCATAGCCTCTTTCTACTGACCCAGCATTAAGTGGCTCTCCCTGCAACATCCAGGTTCTTATCCCTGGCGAGGCGCATCGCCAACCAGGTTGGCCATCCCCTCTATAGCGGTCGCTTGTCGGTGACCTACCGCGGCTGCAGCGTGCGGGAGCTTTCGGCCAAAGGACTAAACCGCTCGCGCGGTAATGGGTGCCACCTGTAAGCTTCGGTACCCAACCGATATCACCCCAATCTCTTCTGAGACTGTCCTATGAAGAGCGGAGGGTATTCTCCCTCTGCTTCTTGATAGGAGCAGTATCATGGCCATTTCCAATCAAACCATCAGCCCACTTCGCCAACGCTTTATCGAAGATATGTGCCTGCGTAAGTTGCCCCCCAAGACCCAGTCCGGCTACATCCGCGCTGTTAAAAACCTCACGCTGTTTCTACACCACGCGCCCAATACCGCGACACCTGAGGAGCTGAGACAGTTTCAATTACACATGGTCAAGAACGGGGTTTCCGGTATCTCTCTGAATGCCACGATCACGGCACTAAGTTTTTCTTTGATGTCACCCTGGATCGGGGCGAAGCCCTCAAGAAGATGAGCCACGTCCCAGTTCCCCGCAAACTTCCGCTCATTCTTAGCCCTGAGGAAGTGACTCGGCTGATCGATGCCACGACCAGTCCCAAGTACAAGGCCGCGCTCGCCGTGGCCTATGGCGCGGGGTTGCGTATCAGTGAAGTGGTGGCCCTTAAGGTCAGCGACATCGACGGCCAGCGTAAGGTCCTTCGGATCGAACAGGGCAAGGGCGGCAAGGACCGTTTTGCCATGCTTTCACCCCTGCTGCTCGAACTCCTGCGTGACTGGTGGCGGATCGCCCGGGCACAACGCTTGATGCTCCACGGTGGGTGGTTGTTCCCGGGGGAGAATCCCGTCAATCCACTCTCTACCCGCCAGCTCAGTCGTGCCTGTCACGCCGCGGTACAGGCCGCCGGACTCGACAAACACGTATCCATGCATTCGCTGAGGCATTATGCCGAATCCCGAATTATGCCGAATGGTGCTTAACAATCAGGTGGCGGCCTGGCGTTGCGCTGTATGATATTCGGCATTATCAGAGGCTAGTCAGAAAAGCCAACAGCGTATCATCAGGCCGATACCGCCCGCGCGGTACGCTCAGGGGAGTCGTTTTTTCAAGCGCCTGTTCTTTCATCTCCAAGCTGGCGTGGAGGTAGACCTGCGTAGTCTCGACCGATTCGTGGCCGAGCCACAACGCAATGACGGCGCGATCGACCCCATGCTGCAGGAGATCCATTGCTGCGCTGTGGCGACTATGTCGTTAACGACATAGACGTGCTTGAGCTTCAGTGAAGGGCAATGCTCTGCCGCTTTCGCAACATGTTTGGCCACCAGGTACTCGATACTGTCACGGCTGAGGGAGCTACCGTGCTGGCTTGGAAATAGCGGATCGGTAAGTAGGCCTTGTCGTTCGCGTAACCACTGGCGTAACGCCTTTACGGCATCACTGCGCAGTGGTGTACAGCGAGTTTTGCGCCCTTTACCGAGACAGCGAACGTAGGCGCCGTGACCGAGCACAATGTCTTGGCAGCCCAGGCTGATCAGCTCCGAGACCCGTAAGCCAGTTTGAACAGCCAGCAGCAACAGCGTCCGATCACGGCGACCGAACCACGTGGTCTGATCCGGAGCAGCAAGCAACGCTTCGACTTCGATACGGGTTAAGAACTCGATCAGGATGTGTTCGTAGCGCTTGCTAGGCATCGCCAAAACGCGTTGTGTCAGCGCGCTGAAGGCGGGCTTGTAGATCCGCGTGCAGGATTGACCAGTTTCAGCGTAAACATTTGACCAGTGAAAAATTGATCGAAGCCTTAACACATTAGGCTTTGAGGATAGTCGGGGGGCAGTGTTGGGCGCTGAGAATGGTAAAAATGGCGCGCTGATTAACACTATTAGATATCTCTCGCAGGTAGCTGCAGAGGCAGGGGTCCCGGAAGGAATCATTCAGGTTATAGAACACTCCACTAATCCTTTGGTTGACGAGTTAATGCGTTCGAGTAAAACCGGCGTCATTTTGGCGACAGGTGGTACACCAATGGTTCGTGCAGTTGTGGCACCATTCTGTCCACTCCACTCTCTGTCTGTGGCAGCAGGTGATTAAGCAGCTCCTTGGACGCGCCTCGAATATCATCCTCAATGGCTTGCCGGGCTCGCTTCACATCACCGCGTCGAAGCCCATCGACGCAGGTATAGTGGCACTGCATGGAATGACTCCGATTCACGTGCTTGCCGGTTTGACTTGCCGCCAGGACAGGCAGCCGTAGGTAGGGACCTGCGCGCAGCCAGAGGCTTTCGATAATGCCCAGAGCTAGCTCCGTCTTGGCCGAGGCGTAAACCGTTCGGTGAAACTCCCAGTTGAGTCTCAGGTAGCCATTAGTATCTGCCTCTTGCAGTGCTGTATCCATCTCCTGGCAGAGCCACGACACCTTGTCCAATTCCCGCTCCGTGATCCGGTGGACCGCCATCTCTGTGGCCAAGCCTTCCGTGGCAATCCGAATCGAACAGAGATCTTTAAGCTCGCCGATCGAAAGCTGAGGCACCATCAATGCCCGGTTGCTACCTTTCACCAGGGCATGGTCAGACTCGAGACGCTTAAGGACTTCGCGAACCGGCGTTGCGCTGACATTGAACTGCTCTGCCAGAAAACGGATGCTGATCGCCTGGCCCGGTCGGTATTGGCCGGAGATCAGCGCTTCCTTCAGCACTCGATAGATACGGGCGTGCGCGGTCTCTCGGGGAGTCTCGGCAACTTTCTGTACATCCATTTCATCCATCTGCGACTACCTACTTAATTCGATAGCTTATTTTTACCAGTATCAGCAGGGATAATCAAGTGTGATCACACTGTTGACAAAAAGATTTCCAGGGTGCTATGGTGTGATCACACTTGCTGGTGGCATCTAAAACGGTGACCAGAAAATAATAAAAACGCTGTCCACGGGACAACAGAGGAGTGCTAAATGGACCATTACGTTCTGATAACGGGCGGTGCCCTTAACATCGGCCGTGGTATCGCGACCCGGGCTGAAACCGACGGTTACCGACCCATTATTCTGGATATCACGCCACCTGAAGACTTGGGCGGATGTGAGTACCACCAAGTAGATCTCTCGGATGTGGAGGCCACTGCCGAAGTTATGGACCGGGTTGTCCATAATCGACTGGTGACTCGTTTGGTCAACAATGTGGGCATTGTCAAGCCGGCTGCCTTGGCCGACCTCGATCTCGCAGACGTGCAGGCTGTGATGGGGTTGAACGTACGGGTTTCGGTGCAGTGTGCTCAAGCGCTGCTGCCAAGCATGCGCGAAGTCGGGTTTGGGCGTATCGTTAACATTGCCAGTCGCACCGTACTGGGCAAGGAACTGCGCACCCTTTATTCGGCCAGCAAAGCGGGACAGGTCGGGCTGGCAAAAACCTGGGCCATCGAGCTGGCGAAATACGGCATCACCGCCAACGTCGTGGCGCCCGGCACCATCGAAACCACCGCTTTTCACCGCAATAACCCGCCGGAAGACCCCCGCACGCACGCTATCATCGACGCAATCCCCGCCGGCCGCATCGGCACGCCAGAGGATATTGCCAATGCAGTCAGCTTTTTCCTCGCCGAGCAAGCCAGCTTTGTAAACGGGCAGGTTATGTATGTCTGCGGTGGCCTGACCGCGGGTCGCGCCCCAGTATAAGCAGATCAATTTGGTCTCCCTCCTCAAAACCTCGGGTGCTTTTGGCCCCTAGTACATGGGAATTGAAAAATGGTAAATAAGAATTCTTGGTCCGAACGTATAGCTGTCCCCATTATGCTAGCGATGGCGGCCTTCCATATCTGGGTGGTGCTCACCGGTGCACCTCAGGTCTTTGTATTTCGTGGAACGCACCTGCTCTTCGCGCTGGTGTTGGTGTTTATCCTCTTTCCGTTGGTTCGCCCCGAAAACCGGTTTTATTGGCCGTCCCGTATTCTGGATGCGGGCCTGGTCCTCCTTGCCATTAGTTCCATCGGCTACCTCTTCGCCAACGAAGATTATGTGCTGTCACGCTTCGCGCTGGTCTCGCCGCTGGCACCGGTAGACTTCATTCTAGGGGGGAGCTTTGTGCTGCTGGTTCTGGAGGCGGCCCGGCGCACCGTTGGAATGATGTTGCCGCTGGTGGCCCTGGCTTTCCTAGGATACGGCGTCTTCGGTGCGGGCCTAACGCCGGAGTACCTGATTGACGTCAATTACCTGACGACCGAAGGGATTCTAGGTATTCCTATCGGTGTGTCAGCAACCTATATCACCTTATTCGTTCTTTTCGGAGCCTTTGTCGAGAAGTCCGGCACCGGCAAGCTGTTTATGGACTTTGCCCTCTCAGTGGCCGGGTCGGCACCGGGTGGGCCCGCCAAGGTAGCCTGCCTCACCAGTGCCCTCTTCGGAAGCATCTCGGGCAGCTCCACGGCTAACGTCATGACTACAGGCAGTTTCACCATTCCCCTGATGAAACGTACCGGCTATCGGCCGGAGTTTGCCGGGGCGGTGGAGGCTGTGGCCTCGACCGGAGGGCAGATTATGCCGCCAATCATGGGGGCGGCCGCCTTTGTGATGGCCGAGTTCATGGGAATCAGTTACCTAGAAGTGATGAAGATCGCCTTGGTTCCGGCGCTACTCTATTTCGTGGCGGTGTTCTTCGCCATCCACTTCGAAGCCAAGCGTGCCAACCTGGCTGGCTTGCCCAAGGACACCCTGCCCGAGCTCGGCAAGGTGCTGCGCGAACGGGGGCATCAGATCATTCCCTTGCTGGTGATTATAGGCGTGCTGATAATGGGGTTCAGCGCTCCTTATGCGGGGCTGCTGGGCATTGTCTCGGTATTCCCGGTGGCAATGCTGCGCAAGTCCACCCGTAGCAACGTCACCTTCGCCAACTTTATCGATGCCGTCACCTCGGGCATCCGGAACTCCCTGCAGGTCATCATGGCTTGTGCCTCGGCAGGTGTGGTTGTCGGCGTCATTGGCTTTAGTGGTCTAGGTCTGGATTTTACCGGCTTGGTGGCGAGCGCCGCCCAGGGCCACCTTGTCCTGGCACTGTTGCTGACGGCCGGGGCCGGCATCGTGCTTGGCATGGGATTGCCGACAACGCCTGCCTATATCGTTCAGGTGGCGTTGCTGGTGCCGGGGCTGGTTGAACTAGGTGTCCAGCTTGAAGCGGCGCATCTATTCGTCTTCTACTTCGCCATTATTTCGGTGATCACACCACCGGTGGCCATCAGTCTCTTCGCCGCTAACAGCCTCTCTGGTGGGAAGCTAATACCCTCGAGCATCGCCGCCCTGAAGCTGGGCGCGACCGGATACCTGGTCCCCTTTATGTGCGTATTTGGTCCCGCGTTGATGCTGTTTGGTACGGTAACGGAGATCCTAGTTGCGATCGTCACCTCCATCGGGGGGGTTATCACCCTCTCCGCCTCTTTGCACGGCTATTTCATCGGCCGCTGCACGTGGTTTGACCGCGCTCTGTTGCTGGCTTCGGCCCTGGTGCTGATGGTGCCGGGATACGCCTCTGACCTGATCGGCGCCGCCGGTTTAGCCATCGTTCTCGGCCTGCAGTGGCTGCGCAGCGAGAAGAGCCGCTCTGCACAGCAAGCGCAAGGAATTTAATGCAATGCTCGGCACTCCGGTGCAAATAAACCTAAATAAAATAAAAGGATAAAACCATGTATGTATCTAAATTGGTCGCCGGCGCTGTCATCAGCATCGCCCTCACCACACCTGTCCATGCCGAAAAGCTGGTGTTTCTCACCGGCAGCCAAGGCGGCTCCTGGTTTCCCATGGGCGGGGCGATGAAGAATCAGATCGAAAGGCAAAATAACGAACTTGATATCCAGGTTCGCCCCGGGGCCAGCCTCGCCAATGTGGTCGCCATCGACAGCGGCCAGGCACAGCTGGCTCTGGGGAGTTCGATTTCGACGGTTGATGCCATCAATGGCGTCGGTAGTTTCAGTAAGCCCGTGACCAACGTCTGCAATGTTGCCAAGCTTTATCCCTTTATCGTGCAGTCCCTCGCCACCGATCTGAATATGCAGACGCCCGGCGACTTCAAGAACCGCGACATGTCGGTCAATCCTAAGGGCAACGCATCGGAGGTGACCGCCCGAATGGTGCTGAAGACCTACGGTCTGAATTATGAGGACCTTTCGAAAGTGAACTATGCCTCCATGACTGATCAAGCCAATATGATGAAAGATGGCCAGGTTGACGGCTTTATCCAGACCACCACGGTACCGGCCGGGGTCATTATGGATATCGCCGCCTCCCGTCCGGTGAAGCTACTGCCCATCCCCGAAGCGCAGGTAGCGAAGATGAAACAGTGGAATGCGGGTTTTTACGACTATGTGATTCCTGCGGGAAGCTACCCGTTCCAGAAGGAGGACGTCCATACCGCCGCCTTTGGAACCCACGTCATGGCTGGCTGTGACCTGTCGGAAGAGACGGTTTACGGTATCACCAAAGTGCTGGCCGAAAAGATGGGGCAGATCAGCGTCGCTATTTCGGCGTTGAAAGGCATCGGCGCCAAGGATATGGCTCAGGACATCGGCGTGCCACTGCACCCCGGCGCCGCGCGCTACTACAAAGAAGTAGGTCTGCTTTAACAGCCCCCGGCGCGCCTCTAATCAATAGCTGGCGCGCTGCTTTCCTTACGCTATTAGAGATGCACCCAGTATGAACAATAAAACCATTATCAGTGTCGCCGTCACCGGCAATATTGTTTCTCCGGAACAGCATCCGGATCTACCGGTCACTCCGGCCCAGATCGTCGACGCCGTCTTGACCTCCGAGCAAGCGGGTGCGGCGATCGCCCACATCCATGTAAGGGATCCGAGTAACGGACGCCCTAGCATGGAGCTCGACCTCTACCGCCAGGTGGTGGAGGGGATTCGCGCCGCCAACTCTAAAATCATCATCAATCTGACTACCGGGCCGGGCGGCCGATTTGTTCCGGATGCGCGTGATCCGAAACTCGCTGCGACGGGCACCACACTCTTGCCTCCCGAGCAGCGCGTGGAGCACATCGTCGAGCTACGCCCCGATATTTGCAGCCTGGACTTCAACACCATGTTCTCCGGTGACTCGGTGGTGATTAATACGCCACAGAATGTCCGGATTATGGCGGAGTTGATACAAAAGGCGGGGGTGATGCCGGAGCTGGAATGTTTCGACAGCGGAGATATCCACCTCGCCCTTGATCTGCTTAAAGACGGGACACTCTCCAGTCCGCCCCTGTTTCAGATCGTGCTCGGCGCCAAGTACGGCTTCGCGGCGACGCCGGAAGCCCTGTTCTATGCCCGCAGTCTTCTGCCCGCCGACGCGCGCTGGGCCGCGTTTGGCATCGGCAGGATGGAGTTTCCTATCGTGGCTCAGGCCTTCCTCTACGGTGGTCATGTACGGGTCGGCATGGAAGACAATATCTATATCGCTAAGGGTAGGCTGACCACAGGCAACGCTGAACTGGTGGCCCATGCGGCCGGTATTGTGACATCTCTGGGCGGCGAGGTCGCCACCGCCGAGGAAGCGCGGGCTATGCTCCGGTTACCGGCATCAACGGTGGGTCGATCCTGATCGCGACAGGTTGAACCTGTTCACCTATTGCTTATTAACCATTCCCCATTTGTTGCGTTTGAGTGTGAGGGGTGAAAAAGGAAACCATTATGTCCCGACAATTCGACGGTATCGCGCCGCGGGTAGATGAGTCTGTCTATGTAGATCCAACTGCCGTGGTGATCGGTGACGTGGTTCTGGAAAAAGACGTCTCAATCTGGCCGCTGACGGTGGTCCGCGGTGACGTCAACAGCATCCGGATCAGCGCCGGCAGCAACATCCAGGACGGCTCCATTCTCCACGTGACCAGCCCGAGCAAGGCCAACCCCGAGGGTATTAAGCTGCGCATCGGTCGGAATGTGACCGTCGGTCACCAGTGTATCCTGCACGGCTGCACCATCGAGGCGAACTCCCTTATAGGCATGGGTGCCACGGTAATGGATGGTGCGGTGGTTGAGTCCAAGGTAATGGTTGCGGCCCGGTCCCTGATCCCGCCGGGAAAACGTCTTGAGTCCGGATACCTCTATATGGGAAATCCTGCGGTTCGCAAGCGACTGTTGAGCGAGGATGAACTTGCCCATATGGCGCAGTCGGCGATCCATTATGTGGATTTGAAAGACCGTTATCTCAAGGATCGCTGACGCGCCTTCCTGAGAATCGGAGGGGCTCACACCATATCCTCCCCTCCCCCCCGATTCCGACTACTGATTTGTACTTTCGCGGGGTCATTCCTGCTAAGAGCCGAATCATGCAAAAAAAGACACTTTCGTTAACAATCAGCTCGCAGCTGGAATTATCCACAACGACATTGCAGAACACTGCGGCAATTCAATACAGGTGATTTGTCTTTTACCCTGGCCGCATAGTGCACATGAATGGCCATGTTCCTTCGTTGGCGAAGTGGCCGCTTTGTAGATACACCAGCAATACGTACTTCTAAAGGGCAGCATCAGGAGTATCTACTCGAAATAGCGTATGGCATTGTAGCCGCCAAGCATTCCTTGAAAAAGCGTCATAATGTAGCGCAGTGGTTGTGTCAGTAACAAGTTGCCAACGCTCTCCCTTACATGCCCCCAGCGGCAGCAATGTGTGCACTCCTGCTACTCGTATTGTCTGCACTTATCTCCCGCTGAGGCGAGTAGAAGGGGGGCTGATCCGTGACGGGTTAGATAGGTAATTCGGCCGGTCTTGACTGGAGCTTAAAAGGGAAGTAACGACAAAAGTGGGGGATATAGGGTGGTGGAATTGACACAGGAGGCACCGATCGACGGCCAGGGCTGTTCAGCCTGGGTCCCCGGTCTTGAGGCTGATCTGCCGGCGGCCTTATTAAAACTGGAGACTATCCACCGACCAGAGCATGTCACTTCCAACCTGACGGATGTGGTCGAAATTGCCCGCCACACCGGTTTACCGGCGGAGGAGTTGGTGGTGTTCAGGCCAGAACGTCTGGCCCTGCATGAGCTGATCGTCAGGATGACGACCGATATCGTGGTATCGGAGGGCGAGGAAGAGGAGGATCTTGGCAAGAATTTTCGTGCCATCGCCAACCAGGTGCTGGATCGCTATATTCAGCCCCTGATGGCGGATATTGTGCGGGCCCACGCCGATCTGCGCGAACGGGTGTCCGCCCTGGTGCGCCAGGAGCTGGCGGCCTCCTTATTTAAACCCGCAGAGGCCGCGCCGCCGGCGCCATCCGGTTTTTCAATTGCGCGCCTGTTCGCCAAACGGAAAAAAGCGCCTAGCCGTACCGAGTCGATTCAGGAGAAGACCTATCGGGCGATTGCGGCCTACAAAGAGAAAGGGCTGGCCGCTGAAGATCCGCTAGGCGCGGCCATCTTTAAGAGCCTCTACAAAGTGCTCGGTTCCATGGCCAGCGTAAGCGGTTTTATCGGAGTGGATCGGTCGCTCTTACTCACGCTGGTGACGGATCGGGTCTGCAACCTATACGGCAGTCAGCTGATCGGCGAAACCATCGCCCCCCAGGTGGCATCAGCCATTAAGGCAGAGGGCTACACACCTTACCAGGTTGCCGAGAAGCCGATCATTATCAGCCTCAAGGGTGCATCGGCGGCTGGCAAAAGTTCCCTTCGTCCGATGCTTAAACAGATGATCGGCGAACTGGGTATCAACCCCGATGGCTATAACACGATCAGTCCCGATATCTGGCGACGCCTGCTGCTCGATTATGAATCCTTGGGGGAGGCCTATAAATATGCCGGCCGTCTCACCAGTCACGAGGTGATCGCGATCGATGCCAAGCTTGATCAATATATTCGGGATAAGGCACAACGGGATGGCTCCATTCCCCATCTGATGGTGGACCGCTTTCGCTTTGATAGTTTCTCCAGTGAAAAGATCGCTCGTATCCTCCACGGGACCTATGCAAAATTTGCGGACACTATGTATATGTATTTTGTCGTCACTCCACCCGAGGCGACCGTCGAGCGGGGCTGGGAGCGCGGGTTAAAGAGAGGGCGCTACAAGGCGGTGGAGGATTTTCTCGGGCATAGCGTGGAAGCCTATGTGGGGATGCCGAAAATTCTCTTCAAATGGCTGGCCTACGACAAACCGCTGCTGAAGTACGAATTCCTCGACAACAGCGTGCCCAAGGGCACCTATCCGAAAACGATCGCCTACGGCACTCAGGCGGCACTCAACATCGTCAAGGTCTCCGCCTTTATCGATATCGAGCGTTATCAGAAAATCAATATCAAGGCCAGATCACCCGAGGAGGTCTACCCCCAAGGTAGAACGCTTGATGTGCCAAACAATATGGGCTTTCTCAAGCAGTGCCTTGCGCGCATCCCCCAGATCAACTTCGTGGATGAATCCACCGGCAGGGTTTACGTACGGGTGAAGAGGGGCGTTTTCGAGGTGATGGACGAATCGCGATTTGCGGCGCTGCTGGAAGACGATACGCTAACACAGGTATTTCGTGAAGTTGCACCGCAGATTATGCGGGTCGTTTAGGTGCCTGCGATGTCTCAGAAAAAATTGAACGGTATTACAAAACCGGGCTATGGAAGGTCCTTGCTAGAGAATAAAGAAGTATCTCTGCCGAGCGGCTCCAATATGTCATTCCTGCAGCATGTGCGTTCTACTCTTGTCTTTACCTGAAGGGGTTGATGGGTGTAACACGTTAACAAAAAAACGTTTCGTAGATGTCTGCTATCTGAAATTGAAGATCTAGAAACGGCTTTCTTGGAAGTACGAGTTA
The DNA here is from genome assembly GCA_036961355.1 of Motiliproteus sp. GTDB lineage: Bacteria > Pseudomonadota > Gammaproteobacteria > Pseudomonadales > Balneatricaceae > Motiliproteus. Next base: position 4,123 of record JBALVL010000052.1, on the reverse strand, counting down.
ATGTCGGCAGAGTCGATACAGCTGAAATTCCAACCTTTAGAAAAGGATCTTCAGTGGCACTTGCTAGAAATAGTTGATGGCATTGTGGTCAGCAAGCACTCCATGAAAATGTTTCATAGCGCGGCGCAGTGATCGTTTGGTATCGATGACCGGAATGTCGCAACTCTTGCCATAAACGGTCACTGACAAAGTGTCCGCTCTGAGCCAGCAGTAGCCTAAACCGATAGGTAAGTGAGGCAGGAAATGGAATCGTTCTGAGTGTTACAAAAGTGCAACATTGAAAACAAATTGTTTTATTTCTTGTTTGTAATCAGTTGCTTGTAATGTCATGTGTCCAATCGAGCATCGGCGCAACGCAAAAGCGGCGTGACGGTTCAGGCTGCATGGTCGCTGGGGCTGCGGTTGTTTTTTCGAGTGTTTCAGTCATCGGGTTTTACTACGTTTGTCGCTGTTTTCCCCAGGGTTTCAGATATAGCGCGTCACGAGTCTGTCATTTTAGTCATGACGCACCGCTGATGGGCGTCAAATGGCGACGATTCGTGCGCGTAAACGATCTGATGGATCAGTGGGGTATTACGCTGATATTCAGATCAAGAACAAAGGCGGGATTATACACAGTGCGTCGCGAATCTTCGATAATAAGTGTCATGCTCAGGAGTGGACGCGGGACCGCGTTTGCAAAACCTGCTGGCCCAGTGCGACAACACATCCTGGACAGAATGGAAAGTTAGATCAAAAAAATCCTAGCCTGAAGGCTGGGCTTTGACTACAGGAAGGAACAGAAAATAGATCTGTCTCCTTTGATATGCTGTTGGCTTGTTGGTGTGTGGCCGATGGTAAGGCATTTCAAACAGGGGAGCGTTTGCGCCACAATAGTTACAGGTTATCGCTACGACAAAAGGGGCAGTATGTAATGGCTGATTCAGGCTCAGACATGATTAAGACTCCTGTTGATGAGTGTCATGGGTGTGGTTTCCGCTCTTGGGAACTGGTTAAGTGCAGAAACCAAGGTGGCATCGTCCAGTATTTTTTTATCTGCGATGAGTGCGGGTATCGAAAGAAACAGTACCTTTCTCATAAACTGATCAAACTGACTGGTGTCGATCCGCGTGAGGTGCAGCCCGTTTATCCACGTCACCGTTGTGAAGTGTGCGGTGCTGACGGGGCGCAGAATCACCATTGGGCGCCTAAAGCGCTGTTTGGTGAAGAGGCTTATCGTTGGCCAACCTCTCATCTTTGTCAGTCCTGCCATACGCGATGGCATCAGCTTGTGACTCCGAACCTGAATCAAGTAAAAAGCTAGCTATGGGCTAGTGCGTTCAAATTTCACCCAACTCCCTCCAGCTCCCATCACTCCTCGCTTTGCCGCACTTGCACAGATCCCCACACAGAGTTACCCACAGATTCTGTGGATAGCCGTCGACGATAATTTGTAGTGCATGATTAGCCATTAACTCTGATTCGATAAGGAGGTGTGTCATGTCTAAAGGTGGTGGCGGTTCAAAAGGTGGCGCTGGCGGTAAAGGTGGCGACGCAGTGGCGACGCAGTGGCGCGGCCGTTTGTCGCTGGCAGTAGCGTGCATGGTTAAGTGGTTGGGCATGTTGCTCTCCGTAGTTGATTGATGACGATGAGCTGGTTTTTACCAAAAAGGTAATTCCTGTAAATACCTAAAAGGTCTTTTATTTCCTTTTTGGTGTTTTGTTGTGCTGTGAGGGTCTGATAGATTCAGGGTCAAATAAAACAAGGAGGTTGCTATGACTGATGTCCGTGAACCGGGAGACTTCCCGGCCCTGTCTGCAATATCTGCTCTTACAAAAGGTATTGCGATCATGCTTGCTTTCGTTGGTTACTCGACGATAGTTTTTACACTGTTCGAGATGAAAGGCGTCGGTTTTAGTCTTGGTGCCGCCTTGGTGCTGACGTTTGTTCTGTTGATGATCTGGGCATCGGCTGAAATCATCGAATTGATGATAGGTATCCATCACAGTAGTGGTACGCAGATGACTTTAGTTTCAGAGCTGGTAATTCTGCGGCAGGATCAGGATCGAGCCCGGATAAAATCTGAGAAAGATAAAACTGCTGAGCCCCAAACAAGCTCTTCCTGAAAATACTGATTCTCCAGAGGTGGAAAGAACCTCTGAACAGGCTGAGACGACTGATTCATCAGAAGTTATCGAACAGAAAGAAACCGCGGAGGAGGTAGAGCGCTCAACAGAGGATATGACAGAGGTCAAAGATCCTGAGGTGTCGATAGACCCTTGGGAGGCTGCTACTGATGCACAACCCCAGCCGGTCATAGAGCATACCCAAGAGGAGTACCTGAAAGCGTTGATGCTGTCAGCCAAGCATGGCTACTTGGATAAAATTGAGTTGCTGGTCAAAGAGCATGGGGTCGATGTGAACGTGCGTAATGCGCATGGCTATACGGCTTTGATGCTGGCTGCTGCTGGGCGCCAGTCTGAGTCTGTACGGGTGTTGTTAGAGAAGGGTGCAGATGCTGCACTGACATTGCCTGATGGTAAAACAGCGCTGGATTTGGCTCGTGATATAGGGGCAGAAGAGGTGATAAGGGCGCTCGAAAGCTGAAATTGTGAGAATAGGGTTGATGTTCAAGTGTATAAAGTTTGGCACACTGATTGGTTGTGTGCTAAATTTTATACACCAATAAGGAGGTCGTTTGGACGGAGAAAAGGAAGTTCAGTGGAGGGATTCGTCCCTTGAAGATATCAAGGCTTTTCCTGACGAGGCTAAAATAGAAGCTGGGTATCAGCTTGGGCGTGTTCAAAATGTTTTAGACCCAGAAAATTTTAAGTGGTTTAAAACCGTGGGCTCTGAAGTAAAAGAGATTCGAATAAAGCAGACCGATAGCATCTTTTGAGTTATGTATGTGGCGAAGTTTGAAGAGGCGGTATATGTGTTGCACTGCTTCCAGAAAAAAGATGAGCAGACGCCACAAAAAGATGTCGATCTAGCAAAAAATCGCTATTACGCTTTGATCAATGAACGGGTAAAAAACAGGGAGGGTGTGTGATGACTACTACACATATAACTAAATATAACGGTAATATTTTCGAGGACCTTGGTTTTGATTCGGCAGAAGCTAAAACGCTGAAGATGAAATCAGAGTTGATGATTGAAGTCGCTAAGTACATCAAGGATAACAGCCTTTCTCAATTAGAGGCCGGGCGCCGAATGCATGTGACCCGCACGCGCATTAGTAATGCGGTGAATGGTAAAGCAGAAAATTTTACTATCGATGCCTTGGTTAAAATGCTCTCTTCGGTAGGTAAAGAGGTAGAGCTGAAGGTCGCTTGATACATTTTATCCGGGATACTTTAGTTGAATTACCCCGATTTTATATCGGTTAGCTGGCTGTTTTAAGCCCTGATTCTACATCATCGCGAATGTCGACGATGTCGCTATAGATCATGATCTCTGGACCTTGGCCGATATGGGCGGGGGATGTAGTTCAGAGAGTAAGTCTGTTGCCATCTTTCTTGGTAAAGCGCGAAAATTTTCGGTGCGTTATCGTAGGAAAAAATCCAGGGTATGTGCAGATTCTGTTGAACTACATAGGCAATCTTTTTGTGAACGGGGGGATTACCATCCCATACGCTATGCGGCCGTTCGGCCGACCAGCAGATCCATTCAGTGGATCTGTTGATGGCCTAGACTGCGCTGATCAACGAGATCATCACGGCGCTGGATGATGGTGCGATCGACAAGGCTGAGTGGCAACGAATTAAGAAAAGCGGCTACGACCTGCAGCAGCAGAGCAGCAGTGTGACCGAGACGGTGCCGCAGTTTCAGGAATCGGATGCGGAATAGAGTGAGCGGGCGGAGCTGGGATGGAGCATCTACATGGGGTCACGCTCTCCGCCCGTGGTCGTTTACGTATTGGAGTTATCTTGTTAACGACAGTAACAGTGTAGGCCCGCTATGAGGTATCTGCCAGTGAAGGGGATGGCATGACTGAACAAGATGTTATCGACCCGTTGCAGGCGTACGGCTTGCGGGTGGGCAGCCTGATAGGGGTCAAGGTTGAGTAGCGGTAAGGGGAGCGTGCTCTAGCAGGCTGTTGAAAATCACTCCGATATAGGCAGAGCGCCTCTTCAATAGCTG
>JBALVL010000051.1:0-31455 GCA_036961355.1 Motiliproteus sp. | reverse complement strand
ACCGCCGATGCCAATGAGGCTTTTGAGGCTGGCTGAAGATTATGGGTAATCAGGACAATTTATGCCTGCCACGATAAACTAAAGCGAAGTTATACCGTGACAGCAGAGATGGCGTGAATAAACAGCCAGCGGCAGAAGCCGCGAAGTTTTGTTAATCCTGAGCTGGGGAGCGGAAGCCTGGCTTTGCCAAAATTTCGATGTAAAACGACGTTAGCTCCAGTTTCTCAGCTTCATCAATACACGTATTGAGTTGCGAAAGGTGCACTTCCGCCGCCTGTTCTTCGGTGTGGCCGTACTTACAATCGAAGTCCCAATAATCAGCCCCTTCTGGAAGCTGCTTTTTACGTTCGCGTTTGAGGTAGCGCTTAACGTCATGCTTGACCGCGTCAACAAGGCGAGCAACTTTGATCTTGGGATGGGTCAATTCGAACGTTTTTTTCATGGTAAACCTAGTGATGGACGGGGATTTCAGAACACTGGCGACCGGCCGCCACTGAACAGTGGCGAATCTTACAGAAAAGTCGTTACTATCGCGACTCTAACTCGGGTATTCCGCCACTCTGTCTTAGTGAATAGGCCGAAGATTACGCCTACAACCATCTGCGGACCTGCCTTTGGTAGGACAGAACCTCTTCGCCAAAAAGCGATTCCAGCGCCCTTTCTTCAGGCCGAATTTGAAACCGGTTCATATACACAACGAAACCGACCGTGAGTGCCAACGCGTACAAGCTGGCAAGAAACACGCCCCAGCCAACTAATAACAGCAGCAGTCCGACGTACATGGGATTACGGGTACGCTGATAAATGCCCGAAGTGACCAGTGATGATGAGGCGTTGGGCGTGGTGGGATTGACCGTAGTCTCGGCCATTTTAAATGAGCGTACTCCGGCAATAGCGATCCAAGCGCCAATGGCAGCAAGCGCCGCAAAGGCGGCAATACGCAGTGATAACGGAATGTAAAGTTGAGGTAGCAACCCTGAGGCGGCCCACATCAGTACTGCAAAAATCACAACCAACAATACCGGTGGAATCTTCAGTTCAAACCTTTCCATTCTTCCTTCCAGAATATTCACAATGACCCTATAACCGGCGTCAATCTATCACTAAAAACACAAAATCCGACCCAGCGTATGCAGGGTTCAAGCTCCGCACTGTTTAGCAAATCCCGACTCATCTCTGATGCCAACTCGGTTACCATCAGGGTCAACAATATTGATCGTAGATCCCCAACTGCTGTTGATAATTTCAGCGTCCAGGCCAAAGGCGAGTATTCTCTGCCGGACTAACTCAAGATCAGCAACGTTAAAACGGAGTTTCGTTGCATTCTCAGCGAGAGTTTTGCCCGCCGGTTTTGCATACCCTTCGGTTTCTACCATCAGATAGCTCCCGCCAAACCCTAGGCATGTTAAACGAAAATCACCTTCAATTTTCTCGAACATCACAGGCAGATTGAATAGCTCGCGATAGAACACTACACAGGCATCATAGTTCTCTGTGTTGAGAATGATTCCAGTACGCTGAATGTCCATAGTATCTCCGCTACTTAGGTACGGCGCCCGCAGCGCTTTTCGAACAGCCGACGGTCAAAACCTGACGTATAAACTCAAGTCTTGACCGCCTGATAAAGACCGTATGCAAGCATCATCAAACCGATTAACACTGCGGCAACCACAGGTTTGTCATCCCCCATATCGCTCAGGCCATCACGCTTCGCTTTAGCCAGATCATCCGGATGGTAAACACCTTTTCGGCAAAACAAAATGGTCACGAAGAACATCCCGGTAACCGCCAAAAAAGTGTGGAGCGAGTAGGTAAACGCGGTTAAGGCGTTATCACTGACAACTTGAGTCGCACTCATGCCAAACACTGCCGCACAAGCCATCATCGCAATGGCGAACAAGTTGATCGGCGTTCTGGAGCGAGTGACCGCCGTCCAGGCGCTATCGATAATATTTTGAGGTTCGGACTTGAGGCCGCACGGATGGCCACATTTGATACAGGCTGTAGCTTAATCGGAGAGTTCCTGAGCGCAGTTTTCACAGTTAATCATAGCCATTGAGTACCTCTTTAAATGGGTTTCGCAGACACCACCCTGTATTAAACACTGCGATATACAGCAGTATTGTATTGGTGTCGGACCTATACGAAATTGTCAGTCGATTCCTCTAGATAGGTCCACTTACGGTAGCAGGCCAAAATACAATTTGTCCGCGATAAGTGAGCGGACACGACCACCAGAATCAACGGTTAGCTTCATCAGAAAACAGCCAGCGACCTATTAGTCACGATAAATGATCTTGTATGGTGCTTAATGATCTGTTCCTGCGTAGATCCACATCGGCTCGGTGTTGCCTGCACGCTCGAAACCAAGCGATTGGTAGAACGCTATCGCCTCACCATCAGCCGTTAGCATCTGCTGGTGAAAACCACGATATACCGTCTGCATCGCTTCCATCATTTTTCGACCGATACCCTCGCCCTGATACTGCGGATGAACCAAAATATGAGGATAGTAAACAACCAGATGGCCGTCTGAGATTGCATTTCCAATACCGACAAGAGTACTGCCATTACGAGCTGTAACAAGTGTATGTGAGTTACGCAGTGCCGGAACTAACAGCTCCGGTTTTTCAGCAGATGACCACCCATTCGCACGATATAATTCAATCACCTCAGCCACTTCAATCTGGCCGTTAAGTTCAATTTCAATGTCCATATCTGTCTGTACTCGGATTACATCAAGTTGACGGAAAACCGCTTTGTCGTTAACTGACCCTTGGCCTGCAGCACAGGCCTTTTTTAGCCTTGTCAAACACGCTCACCGCGCAATGATCTCTACAATCTGCTGTTGTAGTGATGGCACTACCTCAGCCTCAAACCAGGGATTCCTGCGCAACCAAAGATTGTTTCGCGGGCTCGGGTGCGGCAGTGGAACCCGCGATGGCCAGTGGTTGCGCCATGCCCTGACACGGTTGGTCACCGTCAGCCCCGGTTCTTCAAAGTGGCAAGCCTGAGCATACTGCCCCAGCACCAATGTGATCTCTAGGTTGCCCAGTTGTTTGAGCAGTTGCTCCCGCCACGCCGGCGCACATTCTGGTCGTGGCGGTAGATCTCCTGACTTGCCAGAGCCCGGATAGCAAAATCCCATCGGCAAAATGGCAAACAGTTCGGGATCGTAGAACAATTCACGTGATACTCCCAGCCACTCACGTAAACGATCGCCGCTGGCATCATCAAACGGCACACCTGACTCGTGGACCTTTCTTCCCGGTGCCTGCCCTGCTATCAATATTCTTGCTTTTGGATGCAGCTGAAGAACAGGCCTTGGACCCAATGGCAACTCGTCCTTACAGAGAGTGCAGGCTCGAACGTCAGCCAGCAAAGATGTACATGATTTCATGGCTAACGTCTCTATAGCGAGTCTGATTGCTATGTTTTTAAAGAATACCGTTAGATAGGGAGCGCACTTATCCTCATCACTCTCCCCGGACTCGAAGCTAACCCCTCAAGTCCCGGATCTCGATTAACAAGTCGGTAACCCCCGCATCAACGCCCCGCTGGTTTAACAAAGTGGTTATTTGGCCCCGGTGGTGTGTTTGGTGGTTGAATAAGTGGACCACCAGCTCGGCGAAATTTCGTTCGCTCACAACCCCTTTGGTATTTTTATAGGTAAGCGGTTTAATGAAATCGGACTCGTCAACCTCGGTCAGTAGCCATTGCCTGATCGAAGAATCAACTCGGGTTCGAGCAACCGAAAGCAGCTCCAGACTAGGATAGACTTGGTGATCGAGGCTTTGGGGGACCGGCAATTCGCTCAACTGAAGCAATGAGGTGTAGCGATCCGAGTGGCTAGAGAATCTTGATAACCATATTAGATCGCCAACTATAAGATGGTTGAGCGTACCCAATATCGAATCAAAGAAGGCGCCCATATCCGAGCAAACTTCATCAGCCGTGAGCGTCCTCGCTGCATCAAACAGCTGGTTGTTCATGCGTAGATTGTAGTCTGCCAGCAGTAAGAAATGAGACCGGTAATCCATCTTCTATCCACTCAAAGGTTAGCAACTCAAAACAGTCACTTTATTTAAGCAGGCGGGCCAAGCGTGCTCAGAATAAGCTGTTGTCCGAGAAAAATTCTTTAACTGTTAATATCTTACTTACTTTTGCTACTTTTCACCTTATCACTTTTTAGCGTTATAACGTTTAACCTTATCGCAAGGCGGTAATAGAGCATCGTCATCATCGCTGCCAGTATGCCGCCCACCTCGACCGAAACCAGTACCGCATAGCCCCATGAACCGCTGTAGTGCTGCATGCCGAACAGAACAATGAGCCAGACAGCCAGCGCTACAATATAGCACTGCCTTAATACTTTCTGTTTGTTCGATATTAATAACGACTGGCAGTCAGGACATTCAACGTGCTTCTTATTTAATAGCCAGCTAGCAATTGGCCCCCCGCAGGCAGGACAGACATAACTCATAGCATTCTCAAAAATTGTAGTAGCGCAAACTCATAGAGATCGACTCTCCCTACTCTTCGGCAATCTATTTATCGTTAGCCACGTTAACGGACTTGCAGCGGAACGCATTGTTACAGATATAGCTTGCAGCAATCATACCTGTGTTCGCAGCGTCTTTGATGATCTTGGCCCGCTTATCGAGCATCGCTATCCTCGATAGCCTAGATACACTCATGGCTTCAGCAATCGTATGCAAAGCGTCTAATAGCTGAGGTCTATCGAACACTAGCGGCCTACAACTCTGGAGCTTATCGTTGAATACCGTACCAAAAAAAACACCCTTCTGAACTGCTTCAGTCGGGTGTCGTTGTATTGGTGATCGGCTTGGAGGTTATGCGCTAGATTTCAGAACCCTCTCAATGCTCCAACCGAGTTCGCTGCCACTCTTCGGTCGGTTCGTTGAGTTTAAGGATCATTTCGATCGCTTCCTCTTCGTGGTTGTAGCTGTTGTTGAAGCCGAGCTTTTTGGCCAAACGTTGCATCCCCATATTGCTGGTCATGGTGGTGCCCATCAGCGTTAGCGTGCCACGGCTGCGGCAATAGTCGATCATCTTCTGCATCAGCAAGACCCCTAAGCCTTCGCCCTGCAACTCGTCGAGCAACACCACGGCAAATTCGGCCGAAACGTTATCGGCATCGGTGGTGGCGCGCACCACACCGAGGGTTTCGTTGCCAGGGCTACCGTCCAGACGCGGCGCCGAGACGATAAAGGCCATCTCTCGGTCGTAATCGATCTGGGTCCAGCTGGCCAGTTCATCGTGGTTGGGTACACCACGGCTATAGAAGTAGCGTAATCGGATCGACTCGGGACTAAGGCGGTTGTACATCTCCAGATGGTTGGGTTCATCTTCGCCGCGGATCGGTCGGATGACAACTTCGCGGCCACTCTTAAGTGCTGCCGGTTGTTCCAGATTGATGGGATACGGTGTGATCGCCGTGCCGACGGGTTGTCCAAGGCCTACACTGGCATCAACGACATAGAGACCGGATTTATTGATTAGCAGAGGATTGATCTCCAGTGTACGGACCTCGGGGAGATCGATCGCCATCTCCGACAACTCTACTAACAATCGGCACAACTGCTCGATATCCTGCTCGAAACGGTAGCTGTTTTGTTTCAGAAAGCGGTAGATGCGTGACCGCTTGATCAGCGTCTTAGCCAGACTGGTGTTAAGCGGGGGCAGCATCAGGTTCCGGTCAGCTTTGATATCGGTGTCATAACCACCAGCACCAAAAAAGATCATCGGACCAAATACTGGGTCACGGGTGATGCCGGTACAGATCTGCAACGATTGGAAACCCCGTTTGATAGGTTGTACAAAGTACCCCCGGCGCTCATCTTCGCTGAAACGCTTATCAACCCGGTCCGATAACTGCTCAATGGCCAATCGAATTTCTGATTCAGAGCGCAGATCAAGCGCCAGATCATGCCAACGCAAGCCCATCTTGTCGTCGTAACTGAAGGGGTAGAGATTGTCTTTATGCAGGGCTTTTACCGCGATAGAACTGTCTAACCGTTTAGCGATCTCGACCACCCCATCGGCAGTGTCGGTATAATACGATTCGGCACAATCGATATCATAAAGCCGCAATAAGGCGGCCGCCTCTTCATGACGCAGGTAGTCTCGCCCGTTTTCCATGGCATTATCTACCAGCGTCCGCGCCTGCTCCATTTTTTGACAGTCCTGCTTCAATCCCAACGCCACGGGGGTCTCTTTTAGCATGGTCTGATTCTGCCGGTGCTGGACCATATGCATGAAAGCGTCTACCGCCTTTTCAGGGGTGATGTAACTGGGAATTTTGGCCGCGTTGCAAAGGTTGCGCGCCGCGATAGCGGTATCACGTCCCATCCAGCTGGTCAGGACATTACGACGGGTCTTCTTGGCGGCAACAATCACTGCAGTTGCGGTCTCAGCGCTGGGTGCCATCTGGGTTGGCGCATGCACCACCAGCACCGCATCGACGTTGGGATCTTTGCTCAATATCGTTACCGCGTCGGCATAGCGCTGTGGTGTGGCGTCAGCATTGAGATCAACCGGGCAGGTTTCGATACTACTCAGGCCGGTTAATTCAACCAACGCCGCAGCCGTCTCGTCGGTCGGTCGTGCCAGCTTACCCTGCAATCCCCATAACCGCTGCACAGCCATAGCATTGGCACCCATGCCATTACCAATGACCGCCAGCCGCTCACCACGTAGCGGTTTAACCGTAGTCAGAGTTTCTAACGCATCGAACAGTTCGTCGGTCGAATTAACCCGCACCGCACCGCAGCGTTTCAAAATCGGATCATAGACTTTATCGATATGCTCAACGCCCGGCGGTAACATGGCACGGGAGTCCTTCCCCCAGAACGACAGGTTACTCTTGAGGATCAATACCAGCTTATTGCGCGCTGCAGCACGGATCGCAGAGACAAACTGATGAGCATTGTCGATCTTATCGACCTGGATCAATAACGAATGGGTATAGGGATCGGCGGCCAGGTGGTCAACAACACTGGCAAGGTCTATATCAACACCGCCCCCCAGCGTTAGGAAGTTAGAAAAACCGATTCCCTGACCATTCGCCCAATCGATCATCGCCGTGCCAAGAATACCCGACTGACCGACATACGCGACAGTGCCTTTACTGATGTTCTGGTGCGCATAGCTGGCGTTGATTTTTTGAGACGGCACCAGTAAACCCATCCCCTCAGGTCCCATCACCCGAATACCCGAAGGCCTTGCAGCATCACGGATTTCGCGGTTGAGCGCCAATCGATCCCCGAAACGTGATTGTGTTAGGTCGCTGCCCAGCACCAACGCTGCTTTAACTTTATTTTCCCCGAGCTGCCGTAAGGTATCGGGAATATCGTCGGCCGGTGCGCAAACAACGGCCAGATCGGGCATGCTCTCTAGCAGATCAATAGAAGCGACATTGGTAATGCCAAAGATCGAATCCCCTGCAGCACCAACCGACATTAGCGGCCGTTCAAAGCCACCTTCAACCAGATTTTTTAACACAACACCCCCCATATTTCCGGGGGCTTCGCTGGCTCCGATCACAGCAATGGAACGGGGCTTAAAGAATCGTTTTAGATAGCGGGTGCTCACAAATCAGCTCCAAAATTATTGCAGTGCAAAACATAGGGGAATCATACGCCTCCTACGGCGTACTGCCGAATGTTGCTTCAGAAAAGTTGATCTGCATCATGCGTTATTCAGGCTTTCGATATATCTATATGGCGATCAAAAGTCCAGATGTCACATCTGTTTCAAAGATAGGAGCATGATAATAATCATGAAGTTATATCTGGCAGCAACCAAAAATCAACCCTTTAACTTTTTGGCGACCTAGCCCTCGATTACTACGCTGATCATGAAGACTAAACAAGAAGATAAGGGAGGGCGTGTTGCCACTTTTCCGTCACCACGTACCGTTCCAAAATAGAAATAAAAAAGCCCCACCGGATCACTCCGGCGAGGCTTTTTTAGCTTTCCTGTTAGTTAGACAGGGCGCTACTGAATCAGTAGTCGACTTAAGCAGCGTCTACTTAGACAGTTTCAGCAGCAGCTTGTTAAGACGCTGAACAAAGTCGGCCGGATCGGCCAACTGTTCACCGCTCGACAGGCAGGCCTGGTCGAACAGAACTTTGGTCAATTCGCCAAATTGCTCTTCGTCGGCTTCCTCATTGAGTGAGGCCACCAGCGGATGGGTCGGGTTCAATTCCAGCGTGGGCTTGGAGTCGGGCACATTCTGGCCGGCCGCTTCCATAATCTTACGCATCTGTGCGCCCATTTCGTGCTCGGCAACCACCAGACAAGACGGTGAGTCGACAAGACGATGGGTGATCCGCACTTCGTTGACCTGCTCTTTGAGCACCTCTTTGACGCGCTCGACCAAGGAGGTAAACTCTTTGGCGGTCTCTTCCTGCTGCTTCTTCTCAGCTTCGTCTTCGACCTTACCCAGATCCAAGTCGCCTTTGGTGATATCGCTGAACTTCTTGCCGTCAAACTCGCTGAGGTTGCTCATCAGCCACTCATCAACACGCTCGGACAGTAGTAGCACTTCCAGACCTTTCTTGCGGAAGATCTCCAGGTGCGGGCTGTTCTTGGCTGCCGCATGGGTTTCAGCAACCACGTAGTAGATTGCGTCCTGACCCTCTTTCATCCGCTCGATGTAGGCATCCAGCGACTGGTCCTGCACCTCTTTGTCGGTGCTGCTGGTAGCAAAGCGCAACAGCTTAGCGACCTTATCCTTGTTACCGTGATCTTCGGCAGGACCTTCTTTGAGAACCTGACCAAATTCTTTCCAGAATTTGGCGTAAGATTCAGGATCTTTTTTGGCCATTTTGGTCAGCATATCCAGCACACGCTTGGTCAGTGCGCTACGCATAGAATCGATGGCCGGGTCTTTCTGCAGAATTTCACGCGACACATTCAAAGACAGATCGTTAGAGTCGACCACGCCTTTGATGAAGCGCAGGTACATCGGCAGGAACTGTTCAGCGTCATCCATGATAAAGACACGCTGGATGTACAGTTTCAGGCCACGGGCTCCGTCACGGTTCCACATGTCGAACGGCGCACGACCCGGTACGTACAACAGGCTGGTGTACTCCAGTTTGCCTTCAACCTTGTTGTGGCTCCAGCTCAGCGGGTTCTCAAAGTCATGCGAGACGTGCTTGTAAAACTCCTGGTACTCCTCGTCTTTAACTTCAGTGCGCGGGCAGGCCCAGAGTGCGGTAGCGTTGTTGACACACTCCCACTCAACCGCAGCATTCTCGTCAACCGGCTTGGGGTTACCCTCTTCATCCATTTCTGGGGTAGGGGTTTTAATCATCTCAACCGGAATAGCAATGTGATCAGAGTACTTGCGAACCAAGTTACGCAGACGCCAGCCGTCGGCAAACTCGTCTTCACCGTCTTTGAGGTGCAGAACGATGGTGGTGCCGCGCTCAGCCTTATCGATGGTAGCAACGCTGAAATCACCCTCACCGGCAGACTCCCAGTGGACACCTGCGGATGCTTCTTCACCAGCTTTACGGGTCAGCACTTCAACGCGGTCGGCAACGATAAAGGCGGAGTAGAAACCAACGCCAAACTGGCCGATCAGGTGCGAATCTTTCTGCTGATCGCCGCTCAGGTGCGACAGAAAATCAGCCGTGCCGGACTTGGCGATCGTTCCCAGATGCGCGATCACATCATCGCGATTCATACCGATGCCGTTGTCGATCAAGGTAATCGTGTTGGCTTCTTTATCGAAGTCGATGCGGATCTTCAGCTCGCTGTCGCTCTCGTACAGTCCGTCATTAGAAAGCGCCTGGAAGCGCAGCTTGTCAGCAGCGTCGGAAGCGTTGGAAACCAACTCGCGCAGGAAGATCTCCTTATTGGAATAAAGCGAGTGGATCATCAAATGCAGCAGTTGTTTTACTTCAGTCTGAAAGCCCAGTGTTTCTTTTTGCGTTTCGGTGGTCATACCAACATCCATCTTCACGGTTACACAGATATCAGGATACGCTTTGAAAAATCGCAAGCGCATCCTGGCTCGATGCAGGATAGATGGGGCCGGTGTTTAGCTTTTCAAGCGGTTTGATGATCAGGTAACAAATTAATCCGCGATTACAGTGGGGTGTAAACCTAAGATTAACGCTTTAGAGCCAGTGCTGATCTTACTTAGCAGCGCTAGCCGCATTATTTTATTAATTTGGGTGTCCGGGCATCAAACAAATGCCCCTCGGGCTGACCCGCCATCAACGTGCGTAGTGTGATAGAACGAAACTCGCGCTGGTACAACACATACACCACCACGCTAGACATGCCGATCAACAGCCAGGGACTGACAATCCAACCGAGTAACGCCAGGCTGAAATAGTAGATGCGCAATCCCATATTGAAGTTGTTTGCGGCAATGGTTTCCATCTGCGCAGCTCGCTGAACAAACGCCTCGCACTCGGCCTCTGTAGCATCGTGCTTTTGATCTTCGCCATCCGCCACATTCCCATCCAATACCGGGGCACTACCGATCAGTACCGATGCAAAGCCGTACTGGCGCAAGCTCCAGGTAAACTTGAAAAAGGCATAAATGAACAGAGCCACCATCACCAGCAATTTCAGTTCCCACTCAATCAATGTCGTTTCTACCACCAAAGAGGACGCCGAAATAAGTTCGATCGCGTGCTCCGAAGCACTGAACAACGTCAACAAACCCGCTAACAAAATCAACGTAGTGGAGGCAAAAAAAGCAACACTGCGCTCCAGATTTGCAATGGTGGCGATATCAGCAATCCGCATGTCGCGTTTGAGCAATCGGCGCATCCAATCAACACGATACAGGTGCAGCACATTAACCAAACAAGGCGTGGTACCGGATTTTACCCGTGAATAGAGGCTGTAGCCCTGCAGGCAGATACAAAACCACGCCAGCGCTAATAGGTTGAGCCAATGGATCTTATCGATCATCGCTAGCAATTCTGTTCCGTTCATAGTTCCGTTCTCACAATTCCAATAGCTGATAGCTCAATGGCAGTTAAACGCTAAACGCTAAACGCTAAACGTCTAACACCACCAGCTTCAACGGATGATTACCATCAAAACTGGGGAAATCAGCCTCCGGTTGCAACCATTCAACAGAGCGAATCGGCCGACCCGCTTTGGCTGCCGAACGCTGAAGCTGGTCAAGCCAGTCATTTCGATCGACCTGAGCGACATTGTTGGTACACACCAGCCGCCCGCCCGGCTTGGTTGCCAATAGGCTGGGCTTAAACACGCTGGCATAATCACGGATCAGATCGACAGTACCAAACGGACTTTTGGCCCAGCGCGGTGGATCAAGAAATACCAGATCAAACTGCTGCGCATCCAGTCGCGGGTAGTGCTTAGGAGCTGACGCACCTCGACCACGGCCACCACCACGACGAAATTTCACCGGTTGTCCCGCCAGTTGTTGAACCGCTGGGAAAAAATCGGATTGGATGAATTCAATGTGTCTCTCGTTTAAATCGTTCAGCGCCGCATTCTCTCGTCCCACGGCTAGCGATGAGGTGGCAAAGTCGACGTTAATAACCTTAGTCGCACCGGCCATCGCGGCACTGATACCAACCCCGCAAGTATAGGAGAACAGGTTAAGCACGCTTAATCCCTGTGCCTGCTGGCGGACAAAGCGCCGCCCTACTCGCAAATCCAGAAATAGCAGCGGATCGATACCCCGATGAATTCCTCGACTACGGTAACTGACACCCATTTCGTGACACGTCGCCTCGTTAATAACCGGCTGTTGTAAATCGATAGAGATCGCAGCAACACCTTTGCTACTACGATCCATATAAAAGCCACTCAACGGGTCGACAGCAAGCGACTGCAGTGACGCGTTAACCCTATCTAGTATTTGCCGCTGCTGCGACGGCTCCAATGCATGATGAAAACTCTGGATAATCAGCTGCGGTCCGTAACGATCGACGGTTACCCCGGCCATCCCTTCGCTGGCACCGTGAAACAATCGATAGCAATCAGTAGCTTCAGCATGCCACTGCTCAAGTAATCGATGGCGCTGTTGCACAGCGGTGTTGATCAGGCTGTCTAGGTCTGGAACGGACATGGAGCAACGATCTCAAAATGGGTAAAGAAAACGGGATAGCATAGTACTAAAAACAGCGTGGAAGGTGACCCTTACAGCAAAAAAAGGGGCTCTACTGAGCCCCTTTTTCCCTTTTATACGTACCCGATCGAAAAAAGGTAGTCGATCCAAATGGCTGCTGAGGCCTAAACCTCCTCGCCATCTTCAACAAGGTCGGTCTTACGCCGCCGTGGCTGTGTTGATTGACTGGGACTAGGCACATCCTGAAGCGACAGGATATTTGTCTTGCTGATACGATGCCGGTAGATTTCCCGCAGATACTTAATGGTCTTCTTGATGTCATCGGCGGTCAAACGGATATCGTTGATTGAGATAAATTTATTACTATCCTGGATCAGCTCACGGTACTTCTTCTCGTACATCGGTTTGATCGCAAACCAGTTGGTATCAAGAATTTTGGCTGGATTTTCATACGGCGTCAGCAACTTATCTACTGCATCCTCATCGAACACATCGGCGGTAATGAACTCCAAAATCGACGCGTCGATATCGTCATTGTAACGGAACTCGTCACGGGCGAAGCAGCGTTTGATATAGGCCACAATCAACGTCACAAAATCGTCACTCAGGCATGGACTCTTAGCTACTAGCGTGGTCAACGACAGGTTCGCAGAAGCTCCGATCACCAGGGCATAACGTTTGAGCGTGGTGTTAGGGAACAGGTTATTGAGGTGTGATTTAAGTCGATTCAGTGCCACATAAGAAAGTTTGTAATCTTTCGGCAACGATACGATCGAAATCACCGACGAACAATTGTTGTAGAAATGGAGATTGTTAAGGTGCTTGGCGTTGTAATTGTCTTTACGGAAGGCATGAAGCGATTCGGTATAACGATTCGACTCAACCGGCAGAATACTGATCCCTTCAATCGCCTGAGTGTCGTCATTGAAGTGCGGCAGGTCGATCGAGCGATACAGCAGGTCATCGATATCGACCTCGTGCGAACTGCCGCCATTGTTGAGAACAACCGACTCCGCATAAGCGATTGCCACCGGACCCGCCATACTCATAAACAGATCGTTGGCGTCCAGACGGATGGTTTCACCGATGTCGATACCGGCACGACGGAAGTAGTTCTCATCATAATCGGTGGTCACCGCCTGGGCGGTCAGGATGTTAAAAATCTGCTGTGAGATGTACTGGTTGGCGTACTTCTCCATCGAGTTAACATCGATATCCTGAATGCTGCTGGCATTATTACGCTCGGCGTAACGCATGATGTCATTGGAGATCAGCATCATCGCGTTCCAAGGACGGATACGCTGCATCATATCGTCAGGATTGGTATCTTCATCTTCGTGTTGACGGTTGTAGGAGAAGTCCCATTCTTCTGATAGGTACTTACTCAGCAACCGCCCGGCGTTGATGTGTAACGCCTCGGACACCTCCAGTTTATGGTCGGACAGGTTCGGAAGAATGCAGATACCGGAGGTAAAGATCGGCTCGAACACAAACGACTGGCGTTTGCTCGCTTCTGCCGCTTCAGTGCTCTGGTGATCGAAGGTTTTGCTGAGATAGGAGTACTGTTGCGCCAATCCAAATTCGGAAGCCATGCCCGAACCGGTTCCGCCACCGGCACTGAAAATATAGAAGTAAAGGCGTGACTGGTTGGCTTTGATGCCACAAGAATCGACCAAGTAGGAGTGGATATACTTCCACTGGTCGTTGTTGAAGCTTTCGGTATCTTTGTTAAGAATAATCTTAGCTAGGTACTGTCCCAGAATGGGGGCGTTACCGGCACCGCCAGCATGCACCTCGGACAGGTCCATGATCTTCATCTTGGTGTAGTCGTCAAGAAAACTACTATTCTCAGCCAACGCCGAATATTTGATTCGTCCGACAATGTCCTTATCCAGGTCTCCAAGCATCACAATCGGTTCGATTAGAAAAACGGGACGGTTTGCGCCATTAGTATCGATATGCAGGCGGTTGCGGATCCACTTCATCGGACCGCCCTCTTTCTCACTGCGCTTGCTCTCGTGATCGCGCAGTTCGTCAAGGTAGTAGGTACGGGCGTTATAAACCAGCGAAGAAACTTCCAGCGCAATGTTTGAACCGCAGCGTCCCAGACCGATTAGACACACAGAAGGGAAGCTCTGATCGCTCAGTTCTGCCTCTTCGGGCAGGTTGGGATACACATCCCGGCGGATGACATCAAGATTGTGAAGTATCTTGTCTAAATTCTTCTCGGTGAAGAATGTCTGCCCTAGTTCGGGGATCACAACATCAGTCATACATGTGTCCTATCAAATGCTCAGAAGTGGTAGCGGCTTTCGCCGTTTCGCTATCTTAAAACAACAGCCTCAACTCTATGCGAACTACCTCCAGTTAAAAAGAGTAAGGTCGACTAAAACCTTGAATTGCCATCGGCTTATAGACCTACATCAATAAACTAACCCGATTGGTCAGATAATTATCCTCTCCAGAATTCAAACCCCCCTCAAGCCTGTCTAACGACCCTCTGGCACGGATCTTCGTCAAGCAACAAAAAACTTCTATAGATAACGGTATAAACTATATTAACAAGGCAAACCCACTCGTGTTTATTCACACGATTTTCAGCCTCGTTTATCACCTTCTATAGCGATGACCAGACCCCTTCACCCAACCCCTCCACTTTAGCCACCGTTTCAGTTGCCGCTGTACCCTGACTCATCCGCCATGAGACAATAGATCCAATGCACTTCTATCCGGTTGGCTGCACCTCATCGGCAACCAACGACCTTCATCTGTTTCAGGATCTTCACTTTGAGCCAAACCGATTTCTCCTCCTTACCACTGCAAGCCGGCCTACTCGATAACCTTGCCTCCCTTGATTACCAGAGCATGACACCGATTCAGGCGCTCAGCCTGCCGTCCATTTTGGCAGGCAAAGACGTTATCGGTCAGGGTAAAACCGGCTCGGGTAAAACCGCCGCCTTTGGGTTGGGGTTGCTCAATTCACTCAACGTCAAACGGTTCCGGGTTCAATCGCTGGTATTGTGTCCAACACGTGAACTGGCGGATCAGGTTGCCAAAGAGATCCGTAAACTGGCTCGTCAGGTCCACAACATTAAAGTGCTAACCATCTGTGGCGGCATGCCTTTCGGTCCGCAGATCGGCTCACTTGAACACGGCGCTCACATCGTTGTCGGCACCCCAGGACGGATCGAAGAGCACTTGCGTAAAGGCACATTACAACTGGACAACCTGACAACGTTGGTACTCGACGAGGCGGACCGGATGCTCGACATGGGCTTTCAGGATACCCTCGACGCGATCATTGAACATGCCCCGAAACAGCGACAGACACTGCTGTTCAGCGCCACCTTCCCCGACCAGATCAAATCGATCGCCAAACGGGTGATGATCAACCCCGAGATGGTACAAGCCGCTGGCAACCACGATAACAGCAGCATCACTCAGCATCTTTACAAAGTGACCGACGATGATGACCGCTTTACCGCGCTTCGGTTGCTGCTGCTTGAGCGCCGTCCAGAGTCTGCCGTAGTGTTTTGCACCACCAAGAAACAGACACAAGAGTTGGCAGATAAGCTGTATAACTACGGATTCTCCGCGCTAGCACTACATGGTGACCTGGAGCAACGCGACCGTGACCGTGCTCTGGTTCGGTTCATCAACAAGAGTGTAACGATTCTGGTGGCCACCGATGTTGCCGCCCGCGGTCTTGATATTGACGCCCTTGACGCGGTGATCAACTACCACATCGCTCACGATTACGAGGTACATATCCATCGTATCGGACGTACCGGCCGGGCGGGCAACAAAGGCTTCGCTTGCACCTTGTATAACGAGCAAGAGACCCACAGAATCATCGGTCTGCAAGCCTATCTGGACCAGGAGATCAATACCGAGGCGCTACCACCGTTACGCCTGCTCGACACCCAACCCGGGCAGGCGGTGATGACCACACTGCAGATCGACGGTGGTAAAAAGCAAAAACTGCGTCCCGGCGATATTCTGGGAGCATTAACCGGCGACAACGGTATTGCTGGCAGTGAGGTGGGTAAAATTCAGATTTTCAGCAACTGGTCCTACGTTGCCGTTAAGCGAGAAGCCGCCAAAATGGCGATGCAAAAGCTCGGTGAAGGTAAACTCAAGGGCCGTTCATTCCGGATGCGACAGATTCGCTGACACCGGTACAGCGACGATCTCCATCGTCAGGGCCATGGTAAGGTGGCTCGAACAACCGATAGGATTGGGCTACTCTAGCATCACTAATTCCGGTGATAGCGGCTCATCGGGCTCGACTTGGTTGGATCAATCACCGTTACTAACGGCTACCCGATGAGGCCTATGCTTGCTTAATCCTCATATCACCGCTTTCTGGATGTTGATCGCCGCGAGTAGCGGATGTGCCTTTGCTGAAAAACCGCCCAGAATCATACCCGACCAAGAGATAGCCGCAGAGACTGAAACGGATACCTCTGTGGTTCCGTTTGTGTTCTCTTCTGAAAGCTTGGGTATTGCGCTCGGTGCTGCTGCCGTTGCCCACCATGTTGGCCAGCCGCAAGTCTCGCTAGTCGGGTTCGGTCTGTACAGCAGTAACGACAGCTGGCTGGCCTATTTATCGGGAAACTACTTGCAGCTAGCTTCCGACAGTCGCTGGTTAGTATCGACCGAACTGT
Organism: Motiliproteus sp.; assembly: GCA_036961355.1. Classification (GTDB taxonomy): domain Bacteria; phylum Pseudomonadota; class Gammaproteobacteria; order Pseudomonadales; family Balneatricaceae; genus Motiliproteus. The sequence goes on along the minus strand of JBALVL010000051.1, from coordinate 14,691 downwards.
ATCAAGGCTATTCGACCCAGGCGATCCTGTACCTTCCGGGAAACACCGGTTACCCCGATGAGCGGGCCGGTAGCAATGAATCCAATGTAAAGGATCGGATCATCCGCGTTACCGAATCCAACATGGCCCGGTTTCGATTCGAGTACATCACCGAGTTAGGCGACGGTGCTCAAGGGGCGATCAACAGCCTCTATCTGCAACCCAATGCAGGTCAGGGCTGGAATCCGGCAGTAAACGGCGTCACTATTTTATCGCTAGCCCCGTTTCTCGAGTCCGTTTATATCGACGACTACGACGATCCGAACTACATCCCTAAAGCGCAAGGGGTGCAATTCGGGTTTAAGTGGGACAACCGTGATTCCAGATCCCGGAGCGGCAGCGGCGGCCAAAGCCAATTCGATATCACCTATGATTGGGGTGATTCGGATCGTCCTGACTGGCTCACATGGGAGCTCAGTCAAAGCCTGTTTGTGCCACTAGGTGGAAATGCCATCGCTCATAAACAAGTACTCGCGTTAAATGCCTTTCTCGGCGATACCCCGACTTGGAACGACAGCTGGGATAATCCTGACGGTAGCACTGGCTACCACCGACCGCCCTACTTCGCCGGCATTAGCCTTGGGGGCTACCAACGCTTGCGTGGCTACGGCATGAATCGGTACCACGACCGTTCTGCGTTACTGTACAGCGCCGAATACCGGCTGTTTCCGCGCTGGCAACCCCTCCATGACTGGCCAGTATTTAATCTCTATAACATTCCCTGGTGGCAATGGGTGGCCTTTGTTGAGGCAGGTAGAGTCGCTGATCAGATGAGCCTGAGCACCCTGCACCAGGATATGCAGTGGAACACCGGATTCGGAGCTAGGCTTCAAGTCGAGGGTGTCGTGGTTCGCGCCGAAGTCGCTTATGCACCCGATAGCAGCCAGTTTTGGGTCATGGTCAATCAACCGTTTTAACAAACGCAGCTTCGGTGATAGATATCGAGATGCTTTGCAGACAGTGAGACCAAGAAGGTATTAAATCGCCCGAGATAGGACGATGCAGTCTGAACCCGCTTTAAATTCACATTCAAAGCATCAAGCTCAGACTGCATCAAGTTTATGAAGAAGCCTCTTCAAATACCGGTAATGGCTTGTGTTTTGCTCCCAGATAACAGTAGATCGTCGGCAACATAAATAGCGTAAAGAGCGTGCCAATCGTCAATCCTGCGCAGATCACCATACCAATATTAAATCGCGCAGCCGCACCCGGACCGACAGCTAACAGTAACGGAATTAAGCCGGCAACCATCGACACGGTTGTCATCAAGATCGGCCGTAACCGGATACGGGCAGCGTGAAGAACCGCTTCCTGCCGATTTTGACCATGCTCCATCTGCTGCACTTTTGCCACTTCACAGATCAAGATACCGTGTTTGGTAATTAGGCCAACAAGTGTAATGAGGCCGATCTGGGTATAGATATTCATCGTTGTCACGCCCCAGGCCATCACCAGCAGTGCACCGCAAATCGCCAGCGGCACCGAGACCATGATCACCGTCGCATCACGCCAGCTTTCAAACTGCATCGCTAGCACCAAGAAGATGATTCCCAACGCCAACGCAAAGGTGAGATAAAGCGCGCCACCCTCCTGCAGGAACTGCCGTGACTCACCTTTAAAGTCGTAGCTGTATCCTGGCGGTAATAGCTCTTGTGCCTGCTGCTCCAAAAAGGCGATACCGTCACCCAGATTACCACCGGGCATCAGTACCGCACCGATCGTGACAGAGTTTGCCTGATCCATCTGCATCAATTGCGCCGGCTGGCCCGTGACGTCAAAACTGACCAGGTTGGACAACGGGATCTGTGTACCGTCCATCGCCCGGACATAAAACTGAGTAAGATCTTCAGGTTCGCTGCGGTCTCCACGCTCCACCTGCGGCACCACCTCATAGGTACGGCCGTTGATATTGATATGGTTAACGTAGCCTTCACCAACCAGAGTACTCAGCGTGGTGCCGATATCAGACATTGAAACACCATAAGCCCCCGCCTTATCACGATCGACCTGTATCGCGACTTCGGGTGTCTCAAATTTCAGATCAATATTGCTGAAGATAAACAAACCGCTCTGCTGAGTTTTAACAAACAGCTCCTGCGAAATTTTCAACAAGGTGTTGTAGTCACCGACGCTTTTGATGACGATCTGGATCGGTAAACCACCACCGGCGCCCGGCAACGTTGGCAGCGGAAAGACCGAGGTATTTAAACCCGCGATATCGGCAGTAATTAGGTTTAGCTGATCAATCAGCTCTTGTAATGAACTCTGACGCTCATCCCAAACCTTTCCCCGGATGATCCCCAGACTGTCGGTGTTTGAAGGAATGCCGCTCAGCGACAGAGCGCCGGCAACATCGTCAAGCTGCATAGCCCGTTTGCCTATTTCAGAGCTGTAACGATCAACATAATCAATATTGGCGCTGGCAGGCGCATTGGAGATCAGCATCACAGCGCCCTTATCTTCGGCGGGTGCCAATTCACTAGGAATAATTCGGAACAGAAAATAGATGCTGCCGAACACACACAGACCAAACAGCAATATGGCGGGGCGACGGCTAAGCGTCTTACTCAACGCCCGTTCGTAACCCGAATCAAGCCGATCAAGAAAACGATGTACTACACGTTCAAATACACCAGGGGTGGGGTTATGCCGCAAGACACCTGCGCACAATGCCGGTGACAGCGTTAACGCCACTATGCCGGAAACCACCACCGCGCCAGCCAGCGTCAGAGCGAATTCTTTAAAAAGCGTACCGGTCATACCATCAAGTAACGCGATCGGCGAATACACCGCCGCCAGCGTTATCGTCATGACAATAACGGGCATAGCGATCTCACGGGTGCCAATAATCGCGGCACGAAACGGCGTTTCCCCCTTTTTCAGATGCCGCTCGACGTTTTCTACCACCACGATGGCATCATCGACCACCAACCCTATCGCAAGCACCATCGCCAACAGCGTTAATAGATTGATCGAGAAACCAACCATCTGCATCACCAGACAAACACCAATCAGCGACAGCGGAATCGCCACCACTGGCACAATCACCGCCCGCAGGTTGCCCATAAACAGGAAGATCGTAATCACGACGATCACAGTTGCTTCGGCAATCGTGATGATCACTTCGTCGATAGACGCATCGATGTATTCAGTAGCGTCGTACATCAGCTCCATCTTGATCGGTCCGGGCAGGTTATTCTCAATTTCAGGTAACTTTTCCCGGACCAATTTTGCGGTGGTCAAAGGGTTTGCAGTCGCCGTCGATTCGATAGCCATTACCACGGCAGTATTACCATTAGAGCGTGGCCGGATACTCTCACGGACAAGACTCATCTCCACTTTCGCCACATCCTGAAGACGAACAATACCCTGATCACGGCGTACCAGAATCAACTGTTCGAACTCTTCTATGCTCTTTAGATCGGTATTGATGGTGATATCGAATTTCTGCCAACCGCTTTCAAGCTGCCCCGGCGCGGCGCGGAAATTATTGTCCTGTAGTGCTTGGTTGATCTCGGCGGCTGTCAGGTCGTGAACCGCCATCTGGTCTGCATCAAGCCAGATCCGCATCGCTAACGACGGGCCGTAAATATTTGCTTTGGCAACGCCTTCAACTGTCACCAGCACCGGCTGTACCGATCGATTGAGATAATCAGAAATCTGCGCGCCGCTATACTCAGTGCTATCAAAGGCGATATACATGATAGCGGTGCTGGCGCCGGTTGAGCTACTAATCGAGGGATCGAGCGCCTCGCTCGGCAGCCGTGCTCGCACGCTGTTAACCTTAGACATCACTTCGGCCAGCGCAGCATTAGAGTCGGCACCGATGTTCATCGTAACGGTGATCGTACTCAGTCCATTCTTACTGGTCGATTCGAGATAATCGAGATGATCAACCTCAGCAATCGCCTGCTGTAACGGCTGAGTGATAAAACTCTGCATCACTTCCGACGAGGCGCCGTAATATGAGGTGCTGACCGTAATCACGGTGCTGGTCAACTCAGGGTATTCACGTACCTGCAGCTTAAATATCGCCTGCACACCCATCAACAAAATCAGCAAACTAATGGCGCCGGCCATGACCGGCCGACGGATGAATAGATCGGTAAATTTCATCCTACTGCTCCGCTGCCGCTTGGACTAGGGTATCGGGATTACTATCAGCATCGGAACCCGTCTCGGTCTGAACCGTTGGCGTCGTCAGAGCCACGCCATCATCGACCAATTTGACCTGGGCTCCATTGCTTAAACGTACCTGACCTGAAGTAATGACCCGGTCACCCGCCTGCAAGCCTTTGCTGATCAAGCTCCACTCACCGTGCCGTTCAGCCACCGTCACCGAACGTTGCTCAACACTGAGTTGCGGCGCGACACCCTCCTCTGCGGCAGGCGTCTCCTGCAACAGATAAACCTGTTCACCGTAAAGGCTAAAATTGATTGAGCGGGTCGGTATCACCAAGGCGTTTGGAATCAACGGTTGTAAAATTTCGACACTGGCGTACATACCGGCTCTCAACAACTGGTCACTATTGGGAATTTCCGCCTGTACATGGATGACACCTGAATCCCGATTGACGGCGGAATCCAATGCGCTGATCTGACCCGTAAAACGGTGTTCAGGGTAGGCATCGGTGCTGATATCCACCGCCATTCCGATAGCCAACTCAGACAAATTTTTCTGCGGAATGATAAAACGGACCAGCATCGCATCCAGACTCTGAAGTCGGGTAATCTGATCGCCAGCTTCCAAGTAAACCCCTAGGTGAACTTCCCGCAGACCCACAACACCGGTAAACGGTGCCCGAATCTCGCGTCGTTTGATCACGGCTTTGAGTGACTCAATCTCAGACTTCAGCGCAAAAAATTCAGACTGCGCATCGTCCAACGCTTTTTTGGAAATGGTATTACGCTTGTACAGTGTCTGATTACGCTCATAAGAACTCTGGATCGCAGGTAAGCGACTACGAGCACTGGCCAGGTTCGCTTTCTCAACCCCACGATCCAGCTCGACCAATAGCTGCCCCTTTTTAACCTGGTCGCCCGATTTAAAGTGGATCGCGGTAACCAACCCTGAAACCGACGCGCTAACGGTAACGCCACGGCGCGGTTCGATCAGCCCTATCGACGCAATCCGTGGTTGCCAGTCCCGGGACTGCACCCCGGTAGCCTCTACCGGCAACTGAGGTACCGGTTGGTTGGCTAAATAATCTGCGATCATGGTCTGTTTGAACTGATCAAAACCGATCACGCTGCCAAACAAGATGATTGCCAAAAACAGCATGGCTGCGATCCACTTTTTCATCGGGTAATTCCTTTAATACAGTTCACTGGCAGGTAGAAAAAAGTTGTTTTACTGGTTGGGATGTAAACAGATTGCATCCCAACAAGCGGCTATCGCCAACTCGCTAACAGCCTCATCCATTACATAATTTCCACGTTGATGTTTCAGCACCAACAAGGGAATGACATCCAAACTCAACGCAGCCAACGCAGGGATCGGCAGCGGCTTAAACACCCCTTCACCAATACCGCGCTGAAACATCAAGAACACCGGCGTAAACATAGTTTGCATTCGTTGTTGTTGCTGTTGTGCTTCAAAAAAAGGTGAGTGCTCGTACTGCACCTTAGAGCTGAAGTAATCCGCGTTATGCAGTTGCAGATCGCGCGCTCTGAACCACAGGAAACGGTATTGAGCGTAGAGTGTTTGTGTCGGATCGAACCCCTGGAACAGTTTTTCGGCGATCGCCTGGTGAATCTCATCGTAGTATTGCCGGATCAGATCATTCTTATCGTCAAAATAGAGATATAAGGTACCGGCTGCTACGCCTGAGAGTTTCGCCAACTTAGCCATCGACAAACCATGAAACCCGCATTCGGCGATCAAACAACCCGTCGCTTCGAGAATTCGGCTGCGTTTGTCGGTACGGTTTTTAAACGGGGTTAGTTTCATCGGTGACAGGATCCTGATACTAAGAGCCCGGTTATCATAATCCAACCACTGAATGAATGTTCATTCATTTTTAGAATTTTTCAGTTAATCCAGCATAAACATCAACCAAACCCTCCAACAGACTGCCCAAAACTTGACCAAAGACAGGTATCTTGAGCCGGCTAAAGCTTACAATGAGTGCGTTTTTTAGATATCGGTCTCCGCGCCGACCACCTCCGCCAGACAGGCGATCTACCGTCATTAACGGATACACAGATCATGTCGCTAGACCACACAGTCGAATATACCGTTGAGCAAGCAGTGGCATTGCTGACCGGTAAAATTTCACTGCAGGCATTGAACTCAACGTCCAAACCTGTACAGAACTACTGTGCCAACATGTTTAAATCTAAGGACTTTTGGGAAAGTGATTCGGTTCTCCGTTACTACCAGCAGATTGAAAAAGGTCTGAGGCAAGGAACGCTACGAGCAGCCGATTATCAGGTATCCGTCAATAGTACCTGCCTTGATGGTCAGCCGGGCATCAGAATGATCAAACAAGATCAGCTCAGCGATGAGCACGAGCTCTCGGTTAATACCCGTATTAGCCGGTCGGAACTGCGTTACTGGATCGCCAGCAGCCGTGAGGCCCACTCGTTTTTGATGGACCGTTACGAGCTGTCGGTAGCCAGAGGAAGTTGGGAGGCGGGTAAACAGGCGTTTTTGGAAGCCGAAGGGTTTGGCGAGGAGATTGCGCTTGAACCGGCAGAAAATTCACTGGCGGGGGATTCTGCAATAGAGATCCAGGCACTATTGGCCGGGACACATGAGTTTCAAGATGAAGACCTGCGGATTGCGCTGCAGGCCTGGTTAACGTCGGTTGAACAGCAGCGCCATCCTGATGCTGGAACGGTTCATGCGACACCACTCTCAGACGGTCTCGAACAGGAAGCCAGCTCGATGTTGACGCTGGCTGCCACTTTCAACGCAGGCTCTACGACTTGAGGGTATAAATTAACGAGTCAATTAAGTGAGTCCCGTTAACTGTAGTCTTTCAGAAGAGCTCCCTACCATTTAGATTGCCAGATACTGATGCCTGAGGTCTTCGTTATCGAGCACCTCCTGCGCCAGACCGTCAAATACCACGATTCCCATATCCAGAATAATGGCGCGGTCGGCCAATCGCAGCGCTGCAACGGCATTCTGTTCGACGATGACGGTGGTGATACCCAGATTCTTGATGCTATCGAGGATTTTTTCGATCTCTCGTACGATCACCGGGGCCAACCCCTCATAAGGCTCATCCAGCAGCAATAGCTTAATATCACGTGCCAGCGCCCGACCGATCGCCAGCATCTGCTGCTCACCGCCCGACAGGGTGCTGCCGTCCTGATCGCGGCGCTCGCCTAAACGGGGGAAGTGGTCGTAGATACGCTCGATCGACCAACCGACCGGCTCGGCAATCTGCGCCAGTTGCAGGTTCTCGTGTACCGAAAGTCCTGGAATGATGTTGCGATCTTCCTGCACCAGGGCGATGCCATTTTGCGCCGCCTCGAAGTTTTTCATGGTATGGATCGGCTTGTGATCGAGCCAGATCTCACCCTTGTGAACTTCGGGGTTTGAGGCACGGGCAATTGAGCGCAGCGTCGTGGTCTTACCGGCGCCGTTACGGCCCAATAGGGCAACGATCTCGCCCTCACGGATGTCGAAACTGACGCCTTGAACGATATAGCTCTCGCCGTAGTAGGAGTGCATATCCCAGACCGAGAAGAACGCGGGGTCGGAGCCGGTACTGGTAATAGGTGCGACTGGACTCATAGCTCTGCTCCTCCAAGGTAGGCTTCTTGAACCTTCACATTACCGCGAATTTCATCGGGGGTACCTTCGGCGATGATATGGCCTTGGGCCAATACCGAGATCCTGTCGGCAATACTGAACACCACGTGCATATCGTGCTCGATAATGATCTTGGTCATACCGCCCTCTTTGATCTTCTGTAGCGTTTCGATGGTGCGATTTGTGTCGTGACGCGCCATACCGGCGGTAGGCTCATCCAACAACAGCAGTTTCGGGCGCTGGATCAGGCACATGGCCAGTTCCAACCGTCGCTTGTTGCCGCGTGACATACTCCCCGCCAAGTCATAGGCATTCTGGTCCAGCGACACCTCTTTGAGGTACTTCATCGCATCCTCTTCGATCTCTGTGTCCTTTTGCAGGCTACTGAACGGGTTGAATTTGAAGTGACCCTCACGGCTCGCCAAGGCGGGGATCATCACGTTCTGCAAGATGGTCAGGTCGGTGAATATGGCCGGGGTCTGGAACACCCGGGAGATTCCGGCCTGAGTGATCTCGTACGGTTTCTTACCGGTAATAATTTCGCCGTTGTAGGTGACCGTGCCGCTATCGGGCGTCAACTGGCCAATACAGACATTGAGCATGGTCGATTTTCCCGCGCCGTTGGGGCCGATGATGGCATGAACGGTGCCTTCTTCAACGGTGAGATTCAGGTCGTCGAGTGCCCTCAACCCACCAAAGGTCTTGAGGACGTTTTTTACCTCTAATACTGTGTTAGCCATGACTTAAACATCCTCTCTGGCGGAATCGCTGGCGCTGTCATCACTATTACCAGTCAGCTTTTTAAACTTGGATTTGATCATTCCCAAACCTTCCAATATGCCACCGGGAAGGAAGGCAACCACCAGCATAAACAGCAGACCCAGAGTCAGGTGCCAGCCTTCGCCGACGAAGGGCCCGGTGATAAAGACCATGCTGTGCTCCAGCCAGGAGGGCAGGAAGTCGAACAGCTCGTGCAGCACACTTTCGTTGATGGCCGAGAAGATGTTTTCGAAGTACTTGATGATACCGACACCCAGCAGCGGGCCGATCAGTGTGCCGACACCGCCGAGGATGGTCATCAGTACTACTTCGCCCGATGCGGTCCATTGCATCCGCTCGGCACCGGCCAGCGGATCTGTGACCGCCAGCAATGCACCGGCCAGACCGGCGTACATACCCGAGATGATAAAGGCCGACAGCAGATAGGGACGGGTGCTATAGCCGGTATAGTGCATCCGGGTCTGGTTGGTCTTGATCGCCCGCAGTTTCAAGCCGAACGGTGAGCGCATGATCCGTAATGAAACGAAAAACGCCAGGATCAACATCACCGCACAGAAGTAGAACCCCGAGTAACCGCTCATACTTAGCCCGAACAATTCAGTGGTCGGCAGGCCGCCTCCGGTGGTTGCTGGGTCGAGGATGCGGGCGTCGTTGATGGACAGTTGCAGTCCTGTTTCACCGTTGGTGATCGGCGTCAGCACCGAATAGGCCAGGTTGTAAGACATCTGAGCGAACGCTAGGGTCAGGATCGAAAAGTAGATGCCGGAGCGGCGTAGGCTGACAAAGCCGATGATGGCGGCAAAGATGCCCGCCAGCAGCACGCTGAACAGAATCGCCGGCAGCACGTTCATGGTTAGCAACTTAAACGACCAGACCGCGGTATAGGAACCGACCCCCAGGAAAGCTGCATGGCCGAACGATAGATAACCGGTTAATCCGAACAGGATATTGTAGCCGACCGCGAAGATGCCGAAGATCATAAATTTTTGCAGCAGATCTGGATAACCAGCGCCTAGCGGGCTCATCCAGATAGGCATAGTCAATATAACGGCCGCGAAGATAGCCATAACCAGCCACTCGGGCATAATTTTTAGTTGTTTCATCATCAGTCCTCCATTATCCCTTTCTTACCCATCAGGCCACGCGGTCTGACCAGCAGAATGATTACGGCCACCAGATAGATAATGATTTGGTCAATACCTGGGAAGATCGATTTGATCTCGTTCATTGAGGCGAAGGACTGCAGTAGACCCAGCATGAATCCGGCCAGCACAGCGCCTTCCAACGAACCCATGCCACCGACCACAACGACCACAAAACTCAAGACCAAGAAGTCCATGCCAAGGTGGTAATCGGGCGGCAGTATCGGTGCGTACATGACTCCAGCCAAGCCGGCAACTACCGATGCCAAGCCGAAAATGATGGTGAAGCGACGCTCGATGTTGATACCTAACAAGCCGACGGTCTCTTTATCGTGAATACCGGCTCGTACCACCATGCCGAAGGTGGTGAACTTGAGGAACGCGAATACAGCACTGATAACGACGGCGGCGAAGCCCAGATAGATCAGTCGCCACCAGGGATAGACTACAGATTCGCCCAAACCGATGGCTACGCCGATGGCGGCGCTCCCAGATACGATGTCGGGTGCAGGGGTTGGGATCGGGTTAGCACCGAAGATCGACCGAATGATCTCCTGCAGCACGATCGCCAGGCCAAAGGTAAATAGGATCTGTTCGGCGTGGGTGCGTTTGTAAAAGTGCCGAATCAGTCCGCGCTCCATGATCAAGCCGATCGCCAGCATGATCGGTATCGCCAACACCACCGATATCGGCACGGAGTAGTCAATGATCATGGTGCCGGTGTCACCGAACCAGATCTCTAGATAGGGTTGCTCTTTGAAGGCTTCAAAAAAGGTGATGCTTTCATCTTTGACCTTTTTTGAAATTGTCAGCAGTTGATTAATCGATACGGCACTGAATGCACCGAGCATGAAGATGGCACCGTGGGCGAAGTTAACCACCCCAAGGGTGCCAAACACCAGAGTCAGACCAAGGGCGATCAGCGCGTAAGCGCCGCCCTTATCAAGTCCGTTGAGCACCTGAAGGAAGATTGTGTCCATATCTCTCTCAACACTTATTTTTGTTGTTTGAAAAGTGCATATGTACCGACCGCGTCCAAGACGCGGTCGGTATTACAGCAGTATTACAGGGGAGGCGTTAGACCTTATACGGGCCCAGCTCACCGCCGAAGATCTTGGCATCGTACTCAACCTGAGAACGCGGCACTTCCTGAACGATCTCCAGCAGGTCGAACTGGCTGCTTGGGTTTTGGTTACCCTTCACGACCAGAACATCCTTGAAGCACTGATGGTCTTCGGCGCGGTATTCGGTCGGGCCGTTGCCCATGCCGTCGAACTTCAAACCTTCGAGCTGGGCGATCACTTCGGGTGGATAGAAGGTACCGGCCATTTCACAGGCGTTGGCATACAACAGCGTCTGCACGTAACAGGTATGAGCTGCCTGTGAGGGGGGGAAACCATACTCCTGGCCAAAGGATTTAACGAACGCCTTGGAACCTTCATCCTGCAACGCCCAATTCCAGTTGGTGGTACCCAGGATGCCCTTGATATTCTCACCGGCACCCTGTGCCATAAGACGCGAGAACAGCGGTACTACGATCTGGAAATCCTTACCGTTGACCTGCTTGTCGCGCAGACCAAACTGAATCGCCTGGGTGAGCGAGTTAATCATATCCTTGCCGTAGTGGTTCAGGATCAGTACGTCGGCACCGGAGTTAAGCACCGGGGTGATGTACTGCGAGAAATCACCGGCGCCGACCGGGGTGCGAACGGTCTTGCTTGTCTGCCAACCCAGTGCTTCGGTGGTATTTTTGATCGATTCTTCCTGAGTCCAGCCCCAGGTGTAGTCAGCGGTGAGGTGATAAGCTTTACGCTCTTTACCGTATTCTTTTTCTAACACTGGCCCCAGTGCAGCCCCAGACATATGGGCATTAAAGAAGTGACGAAATCCGTAACGGCGCTTATCTTTACCGGTGGTATCGTTGGAGTGTGTCAGGCCTGCCATAAAGACTACACCCATCTCTTGCGCTAAGCTCTGAACCGCAACGGCCACGCCGGAGGAGGAACCACCGGAGAACATGATGACCCGGTCTTTTTCGATCATCCGCTTAGCGGACGCTCGGGCTGCATCAGACTTGGTCTGAGTATCACCGGTTACATAATCAACTTTTTTACCCAGGATGCCGTTGCCCTTCAGGTGCAGCGGCTTCATGGTATTCATCATGCCGCCGTCGCCTTCACCGTTGAGGTGTTTGACAGCCAGCTTGAAGGCCCGCAGTTCGTCGGCCCCCTCATCGGCATACGCGCCACTTTGTGGGACATTGAATCCCAACGTGACGCTACTTGCTGAACCCGGGTCGTTTCGAAACTCCTCCGCCCACGCCTCTTTGACGTAAAACATCGGCATTGCTGCAGCGGCACCCAATGCGGCACCTGATTTTATTACCGTTCGACGAGAGCATGAGGTATCAATTTTCTTGTTTGTACTCATTTTTATTTTTCTCCACAAAAAAGGAAAAGGGTTCACCCGTTTTCAGCATTTCCTAAGGTTAATTTTCGCACCAAGCAATAGCGATACAAAACGTATCATATTACAACAATGTCGAAAATCAACCATTTGTCATACAAATATAGGTTAGGCCGAAATACATAAACATTGTTTAGGTTTTAGGGTTAACTACCAAAACTTTGGCGATTGGAATAATCGCCGGGTACCGCATGGGGATATAGAGAGACGATGAACGGATAGCCCATCGCTAGTGTCCTAGCTACGCATAAGCAACTACGAGGCCTAACATTGTTGATTTCTGCCATAGATATTATCCAAACGGTAAATCAGTAGACAAAAAGCCTAACGTCCAAAGTTAAGGAACCTTTGAACACCAGCTACCTGCATTAACAAACGAGCACCTGAAAATAGATGCCAGAATCTGTCAATGCTCTACTACCCCAGAACTACTTTTACCCTACTCTCGAGGGCATTGTGAACACGACCAAAGCCGTGTATAGGTCCAACCATACTAAAGTACCAGATGATCAGTTTTACTGTTTTCCGACGGAAAACAGCATCCGGCGCCTGCTCGAGTGGGGACTCTTTTCAGGAAACAAGTGCCTGATGATATTGTTTGATACCGCAGCGGTATCGCAGATGCCTGCTTTCAATGCTTACAGATACCAACCGGGTTACTTACGCCCAAACAGGGCCCCCGTCAGCAAACCGCGGCGTTTCATATCGATAGCGTCGTCGGCGACGAAGGCACCGTCAGTACGGCCTTGTCGTTGCGACTTGGCCTGTAGTTCTAAGTCAGGATCAACGTCAGTCACCGCATCGGGGACTGCTTTTATCGGGGAACTATCTGCTACCAAGACCTCGGGGGCCGCTGCGATAAACAGTTGCTGAATCGCCCGCTCGGCTATTCTGAGAGCTGCCGCCTGATCGGAAAACTCCCCCATCGTAGAAAAGATTTTACTGCACCCAAAAGCGCCAAACTTCGGATCCCAACCATGGGTGAATTCGAAATCACCGGCGGGAAAGTTTTCAGTGTGCGCATCGCCAATTTGGTGATCACGCCACCCCTCTAATTCCTCCGGCATTAATAACAAACCCAAAAACCAAGGTGTCAGCAACACGCCCAGAACCTGGCCCTGATGATCCTGAAAATTGACAGTGGCAACCGTTAGGGCTGGGTTCACCTTGTCCTGTGGTCTTGCTGCTAATGCCAGTTGGTAGCTTTCATTGACCAATGAAATACGGTGCATCGACAACCTCAAATCCAAGTTTTACCATCAATAGACAATGCTTAAACGTTGCAACTTAACACAGTTCTTACAGGATGAGTCCAGTCCATTTTCGTCGTACAACAGCCTGCCTTAAGGCCCAAAAACATGGCAACAATCCCTGCTGAAAGGTAACACCCTTGCGAGCCCTCGCGGTTCACTACAGCTTCTTTTTCCCATTCAAACGACTGTAAGTGCCCTTGGACGAAATTACATGATAACGCCCTACCCCTCGCCTGGAGCGTAACCCTTGTGCCCACCAATTACACAAAAGAGTCTGTGGAACTGTAATTTATATTGATACGCTCGAATTTTGATCATAGATAAAAACAGAGCATCCTAGAGTGAATGCTACCGATTTTCGGTCAAGACAGCCTCTTCATCACAACGGAGAAGTGCCCGTGGTTAAATCCCATCTCAACCTATCGGTCAAAAATATTCTGGCTGTTTTGGTAATCGTGGCAATGGTTTCGGTCGCGGTTCTTGGCGGAGCGGCGTTGGTATCCTAGCAGTGCATCAATCTTGTCAAAAAAACCTGGCCAATGCGGCCTAGCTGAGACGGGGAAGCAGTGAACTTAACGCGGCTCTTCGCGGGCTGCTGGCACATCAATTACAGACCCTCTAGGTTGAACAATCCCCGAACTTGAATCCGTCGTCAGCAATATTAGCGCGGTCAACGACCTCCAGACGGCGATGTCCGCGATACGAAAAGTTAGCAACTATCTACCGCAAGCCGGGGCGCTAAGATCAGACCTTGACCCGCTCATAACAGCACTCACCGAAACCGACTCAGTCTTCGCCACTAAGAATCGTGCTCTGATGAAACTCCGTGTGCAGGTTGAACAACCTCAATCGCTTAGTTGGTGAAAACGCCAACTCGGTGGTCTAGCAGTCCCAGGCGATGGTCGCTAACCTGTCCCAAGCTGTCAATCAACAGAACGCCGAACTTAAACGCCAGCTGGCCGACTCGCAAGTCTTTTCCGGCCGCGAAAATTATCTGGATTGAAAGAGATGTTGCAACGACTGTTGTTGCAGAACCGCGCCCAACTGCAACAGCCGAGTTACAGCATCCGTACCGATATCGTCAAACTAGCTGCGATCTCAAAACAATCCACCCAGATCAATAGCATCAAAAACCTGGCTAAACTCCGTGATGGTGAAGCGACAAGCACCCTTTTTTGGACTCAAAAAGTCACCTGATTACCCATAATCTTCAGCCAGCCTCAAAAGCCTCATTGGCATCGGCGGT
>JBALVL010000050.1:0-32425 GCA_036961355.1 Motiliproteus sp. | reverse complement strand
ATGCCGTGGAATATCGTTCTCGACTAAGTCAACGTGGGGCTTAAACGACGCTTACTCCAATCCTAGTGTCGCCAATTGGCGCAGCTAATCGGGTAGCCGAGGGTATCTAACCCTCAGCCCCCACAACACCCTGCATGCGGGTCCGCACAGGGCGTTTCACTTAGAATAGTGAAGCCTGATCCATCCATCACGCAGTGCCACTAACCCTTGAGTTTTCAGATAAACGTTATTCAACGCTTGCTGTATTCCCGGTGTTTTGGAACTGCGCATAGGGCCTTTGCTGGTAATGCCGCACGCAACCGCTGCCTGTACATGCACGCCGAGCCGCATCAGGTTCCTTACTTTGGTGCGCGGCTTTCGCCACTGCCGCCAGTAAGCCATTCTCACCCTACGCCTGATCCAATGATCCAGATCGACGCAGAGTTGATAACAATTGGCGATACCAAAGTAATTGATCCAGCCCCGTACATACTGGCTGATCTTGAAGATCTGATAGCGCATCGACACGCCCCAGTTGCGGTTCGTGAGTCGCCGAATTCGTTGTTTGAACGTCAACAACGTTTTCGGATGCCACTGAATGCGTCCTGCCCGGAATGTAAATCCCAGGAATTTGCTCTCAGTGGTTTTAACGACGCGGCTTTTGGTCGTGTTAACGACCAGTTTCAAGCGGTCTTGCAGGTAGTTGCTGATGCTGTGCAGCACGCGTTCACCGGCACGACGACTCTTCACCAAGATCGTGAAGTCATCGGCGTATCGAGCAAAGTGATGCCCGCGTTTCTCAAGCTCTTTGTCCAGAGGGTCGAGCATGATGTTAGCCAGCAAGGGAGACAGCTGTCCACCTTATGCACAGTAAATCGTTATGTAAAGTAAATCTGGTTGAAGCAGGTTTTTCATGAGCCAAACCCGAAATCACTTCACATAAAACGACAAGATTAATCGTTACAGATTAGCCAGCCAGGCGAGCAGAGTTTCATCTTTTTCCCAATGCGGCAGATTGGCAGTAACCATTCCAGGGTATGCCTTTTCAAGTGCTTTTCGTTTCATTTCGGTATCGGCACGGGCATAGATTTCTGTTGTTGCAATATCAACATGTCCCAAAATATCGCGGATATATATCAGGCTAACACCAGCCTGAAGTAGCATCATCGCCTTTGTGTGGCGAACCACATGTGGAGTGACTTTGCCTGGAATGATTGATGATTTTGCTCTGGCTTGAGACACATACTTATTCAGAATGTAGGAAATACCCGCTCGTGTCATTTTTCTATGCTGTTGATTAAAAAATAGCGGCTGTTCCTGCATACCATCTTGAACCGGGAAAGCTTCATCCATGTATTGTTTCAGCAGGGCTTCCGTATTTGGCATGACCGGGACCAGCCGCTTTTTACGGCCCTTGCCAGTAAGTGTCAAGATAGGTGGAGGCGCTAAACGAACATCGCCAACGCACAGATCCACCAACTCCTGTACACGTGCACCCGTGTCGTATAATACGCACAACAACGTTAAGTCACGACGACCATTGGACCTCGAAGGATCAGGCTGTGCCAGGATAAGCTTTAATGCTTCGGGTGTAAGGTGATGTATCGTTGGTGTTTCCGTTTTCTTAATCGGAATCGACAAAATTTGTTGGTACGGCAGCAATCCAACCGGATCTTCGATCTGCAGATACCGATAAAACCCATGAATACAGGCCAATCGCTGGTTTCTTGTCGATACACTGTTATTCCTGTTTTTCTCAAGCCATCCCAGAAAACCAAGGATGAGTGTTCTGTCGATGTGTCTCAAACAGAGTCTTTCAATGGATAGATGGCAGTCCTGCTTGCAGTACAGCAGAAGCAGCTTAAATGTATCCCGATAGGATTTGATCGTGTTGATGCTGACGTTGCGCTGACCTGGGAGAAAAATGGCCAGATAATGAGAGAGTGCTTTGGCAAAATTAGTCGGTTTCATGATCATCGCCTCCCGTTGAGGGGACCACATGGCCAAAGGCACGATCGACTTTTGCCGTTATATCTGGATACAACTCTGCGGTGAGCCTTAGATAATGGGAGGTATCGCGGAATGAATCATGACCCAAGTATGTTTTCAGGATTGGCAGGTAGGCTGCCAGATCCTTTCCTTGCAGCACCCATTGTCTCAGGCAGTGGACAGCGAATGTATGGCGAATATCGTGAAGCCGAGGCCCCTTTCCCCATCCGCCGTGTGATATTCGGGCCTGCCAAAGAAAGCGTCTGAAATTTTTGTATGCATTCCCTTTGCTGATTGCTTGCCCGTCAGGCGCAGGAAAGAAATAAGCATTCTCACCAGAGAACAAATGTACATCTTTCATGTAGCCACGACAGCGACGGGTATTTTCCGGGGCCATGGGAACCAATCGGTCCTTGTTGAATTTTCCGTCAACGACAGTAAGCACACCAGCATCCAAATCAACATCCTGGAGCCTGAGGTTGAGTGCCTCCGAGATCCGCAACCCACAGCCATACAACAACCGGAACAGCAGTGGCATGATGCGATGTCTTAACGGAACCTCAGCACAATAATGACAGGCATCCGCTTGCTTAAACAACGCAGCCATTTCCTTGTCGCTAAAGATGTATGGTGTATACCCTGGCATTTTCGGCAGGGAGTTCTTGGGCAGCACATAAGCCTGAACACCAAGCCGGGTTATATACAGGGCCAGTTGCCTGGTAACAGACGCCCTGTTATGTAAGGTTGCCAGTGACTCATTGGGTTTTCTCTGAATCCAGGCGAAGATCAGCTTTTTAGTGATGCTGGCATCGGCACAGCCATATTGAAGGCAGAACTGATCAAACCTGTAGAGTATTCGCGGGCTGCTGCTGTCGTATTTGTACCCCAGCGATCGTTTTTCACGGATCATCCCCTTGATGAATGCCTGTAATGGACTCTGGTAGTTGAAATCATTCATGATGCCAACCCCCTTCAGGGTTCAGGGCACATTCGCGTAACCTGGTGACATCCACCTTGAGGTAAACGGCCGTGGAATCTGAGCTGATATGCCCCAATATGTCTGAAATGACAGGCAAAGGCGTGTTCTCGGCAAGCAATCTGCTGGCCAGCGTGTGTCGCAGGGAATGCATCCCTTTCTTCCTGTGAGGTGATATCGGGATTTTTGCCAGCCGCATGTATTTGACGACAATCTGATGCAGCCTGTCTTCATCCGAAAAAGGTGCCAAAGGCGCCAGGTGCCGTAAAAAAACGAAGGGAGACTCGACCTTCGGGCGTCCGTTTTTCAGGTAGTCGATAATGGCCCAGCCGACATCCGGCAACAGTGGAAGGTTGAGTACGGCGGCCGTTTTCGACTGTATTAGCTCAATACGGTTATCCCGCCATTTAAGATCACTCAACCTCAGATGCTTGATGTCGATGGTGCGCAAACCCAATCGCGTGGCCAGGAGGATGATGGCGTAATCTCTCTTGCCGGCAGGATTGCCCCTGTCGATGGCATCGAGGAGCTTTGCCACATTATCCTGCGTCCACACGGAAGGAATCCGAGTCTGTTTTCTGGCTTTAATCGCGGGTATCGATTGGGACAGCGCCTCAGCATGCAGGCCAGCATCATGCAAATAGCGCAAGAATGAACGCAGCCCACAAAGCTGCTGCTCCACCGTTTTATAGCTGTAGCCCATTAAGGTGTTGATGTAGCTGGATGTGTGTTTAGCGGCTATTTCCGTGGGTTGTCTGACACCTTGCGATTCCAGAAAACTCAGAAATCTCTCGCTGATTTTACGGTAGTGGTTTTGAGTGGCTTTGGCGTAGTCTTTTTGTTGGCAGTGGTTCTGATAGCCTTGCAGTAATTGTTTGAATTCGTCGGTTTGCAACAGTTCCCTTTGTTTGTAGTACCTGCGTAGAATGCTGCCGTGCTGTTGGAAATCCCCTAACATCCTGACGATGCGAAAGACGTTGATGGTCGATTGCTTCAGCTTCCCGGCTTTCTCTAGCTCAAAAAAGTTGAATTGTTTATCCAGAAAACGCATCCCTGTTTCTTCAGTAAAATGGGCGGCATCCTCTTGCTCCAAAAATGTGGCGATATGCTTCCACATCCTGCGATATTGAATGATTGATGCTTCGGTATAGTGCAGTCGATATAGCTCTTTTTCGAGCCGTTGGGTGAGTTCTTGAAAGGATAGGTTTGTCATCAGGTATTCCTCCAAAAGTAGAGTTACACCTGTTATTCTCGAACAAGGTTTGAGCGTTTTATGTAAAGTGAATCAGCCCCGCCCCTACTAAACAACGACTTTTCAAGGGTTACTTTACATAACGAGTTACTATGCATAAGGCGGATTATGTAAAGCTTTACATAATCCGCCCTGAGGAACGCCTTCGCGACTCTCACTATAGAACGGGTTATCGAACTCTCTATTTATAACAACGCCAGCTCTTAAGTAGAGAGCAATCAGCCTGACAAGACGCTTATCGTTTACCTTGCGGCCAAGACGCGTCATCAGCAGGTCATGATTCACCCGGTCAAAGAACTTCGACAGATCAACATCCACGGCGATACGCCGTCCTTCCTTGATGATGCCTTGCACCTGCTTAACCGCTTGCTGCCCATTACGCCCCGGTCTAAATCCGAAACTGTGGTCCGAAAAACTGGGGTCAAAGATGGGCGTGAGTACCTGGGCAATGGCTTGTTGGATCACCCGATCGGTGATGGTTGGAATCCCCAGTTGGCGTTTACCACCATCCGGTTTATCGATTTCAACTCGTCGGACCGGTGATGGTTTGTACCGACCTGTTTCCAGATCGGTCGTTACCGTTTTCCAATGGCCGGATTTTGCCCAAGCAGGGAACTCGTCGATGGTCATGCCATCCACTCCAGCAGCCCCTTTGTTGGCTCGAACGCGCTTCCATGCGGCTTGCAGGTTGTCACGCTGCAAAACCTGTTCGAATAGATCCTGGCTAAAGGCTGGCTTCGAATCAATACGCTGAGTCACGTCATCACCGGACGGTGTTCGTGTATTCAAGTCTGACAAGGCTCCTCCTTTGTTCTAAATGTTCAGGCCTTCACCTTGTCTCGCCCATTACGGTGAGCGTTTGGCTACTATGCCGTCTGCTGACTTCTGCTTAATCACCTGCCGGGTTACCCCGTAAGGCGCTATCGGTGCTCATCGGTTCGCTCGTGTAGGTTGATGAATCCTGCACGCCAGGCTTGTTGAGACCAGTAGCCAAACTGGATGCAATTACCGATCGCGTGTTAAGCAGATCTCCCCGGATAAGAACATGAACTTTCGCTGCACAACCGCCACATTTACTTTGCTCCTGAACCAGTGGACTTCGTCTTCTTGTGCAGACTCGTCCCAGAGCTAAGCCTCGTATGTGATTTCTGTTCGTCGGCTCGCAGTTTTGCGCTCGGGCTGCCTTCAGACAGCCCCTCGCGGGACCGCCCTTGCCTTCGGCTAGTAGTTGTCGTTCAATGACTTAAAGCGAAGGGAATCAACCGCTCACAGGGAACAGTATGATCATCGCCACAACCCATCGACGTTGGTTCTCCTACAGGGGACTTTCACCCCATAAGTTCATGCCCATGCCGGGCGTACACAAACGGTTTCAGCGGGTTGCTTATGCGTCCGCTGATACAGCGCTAGCTATCGACTCTAGGCTGCTAAACAACTCCCGCGCCCACCTCCAGATGCAGATCTTCTGCATCAATTTTAGAAGTGTCCACAAAACTGGGGTAGGACCTATACAGCCGTCAATATCGGAAGTCACCGCGATATCCGCTCTGTGTTTGGATTCCGACTAAAATGACTTGTCTCTATTGGATACTTTAGAAAGATCTAACGGCCTGCAAAGTTCGTATAGCGGAAGCTAATTAGCGTAATTGCTGATGGCTGCTTAAGACGCATAAGCAGAGGCCACCAATACTTCAAAAAGAAACTAAGCGCCGCTTAATCGCGCTAACACTTCCAAAGAAACGACAAAGCTCGACTGTAGCACTCCGGCCTGCTACCCCAGCAACGATCGTTTTTGTTATTCAACACCATCATTTTTGTCACTTTCTCAATCAAACCGCTGGGTTATGATCGAGTTCCAATCGTCACCGGTCGACTCTAGGGGCAATGATAATGAATAACTTGAAACAAAAGTTTGAAGACTGCATCAGTTATGTTCAAGGTGCTGAAGGCACTTTTAAACCGTCCAATGAGTTAAAGCTGGAGATGTATGGTTTATTCAAACAAGCCACCAACGGTGACGTATCGGGTGACAAACCCAGGATGACCGATTTTATCAATCGGGCAAAATATTCCGTGTGGGAAAGTTGTCAGGGACTATCACCGGAACAGGCAATGCAGCGTTATGTCGACCGTATCGAACAGGTCAGAAATAATCAGCTGTAGCATCATGGAAGGACGCCTCAGGTCTGTAGGCGTCTGTCACTAAGAGCGAAGATATCGAACAAGGGTATCGACCGCTTAAGCACCAAGCAAAGCAACAACAGAGCTACCGCTAAAAACCGGAAGCCCTGTATGCCATACTCAGCCAAAACTCGACAAACCCACCATCACGAGCAACAGATGAGCCCTGGTTCGACATAGGGCTGCCGTGGAGCGTCGCTCAGCGCCGCACAGATGGCATTTAATACCGACCACTTGCGGGCACACCAACTCGGCGATAATAAGATCCCCTCTTCGGCGGTGCCGGTCAAACGGTGAAAGACCAGCTCAGATGGGCTACGACGGACAATTGCAACACAAGCATCGACATAATCATCGAATGGAACACCGCTAAACAAGCCTTGCTTCCACTGTCGTGCAAGCTGGGTTCCTCTGACGATATGAAGCGGATGCAGCTTCATGCCCTGGGTCTGGGAGTAGCGATCGCCCAGCGCCATCGCCTTGTCGAAACTGGCGATGCTGTCCCAAGCATTTTCCCCGGGCAAACCCACGATCAGATGGGTACAAACTTGCAAATTACGCGCGGCTGCCCGCTTGATTGCATCCTCGTACTCACTCCAGCCGTGACCGCGGTTAACCCGCTCCAGCGTGGCATCGTTGGCCGACTGCAGGCCCAATTCTAGCCACACCTCGTAGCCTTGATCCTGATACGACGCCAGCAGATCCAATACCGGATCGGGTACACAGTCGGGCCGTGTACCCACCGACAGACCGACCACGTCGGGTTCCTTCAACGCGTCATCATAAAGCTGCTTTAGGTACGCAATCTCGGCATAGGTATTGGTATAGGCCTGAAAATAGGCCAGATAGCGCCGAGCGCCGGTGCGTTTCCGAATCACCTGCCGACCCGCTTCTATCTGCGAAGCGACCGTCGGAGGCTGCTTGGCGTTAGGCGCGAACGAACTGTTATTGCAGAACGTGCAACCACCGATGCCCTTAGTGCCATCCCGGTTAGGGCAGGTAAAGCTGGCGTTCAACGCCAGCTTGTGAACCCGGTAACCGTACTTGGCCTGCATATGGCGACCAAAGGTATTTACATGATCAGCGAGCTGCATGTTTAGACCTTGCTATACAACTTACTGCCGCTGCCCTTAAACTCGTCCGATTTCGCCTGCATCCCTTTCTCCGCTTCCGCGTTGATCGCAGCGATCTGAGTAACGTCTAGCTCCCGAACCTCCTGGCTGATCTTCATCGAGCAGAACTTGGGTCCGCACATTGAACAGAAATGCGCCACCTTGGCGGAGTCCTTGGGCAAGGTTTCATCGTGATAGGAACGCGCGGTATCCGGATCCAGACCGATGTTGAATTGGTCTTCCCAACGGAATTCAAAGCGTGCCTTGGACATCGCATTATCACGCACCTGCGCACCCGGATGGCCTTTGGCCAAATCAGCGGCATGCGCTGCGATCTTGTAGGTGATGATGCCTGTTTTTACATCTTCTTTGTTGGGCAGACCCAGATGCTCTTTGGGCGTGACGTAACAAAGCATGGCACAACCGTACCAACCGATCATCGCCGCACCGATGCCCGATGTGATGTGGTCATAACCCGGCGCAATGTCGGTGGTCAACGGGCCCAAAGTGTAGAACGGGGCTTCGTGACACTCTTCCAGCTGCTTATCCATGTTCTCTTTGATCATGTGCATTGGCACATGGCCCGGGCCTTCGATCATCACCTGAACATCGTGCTTCCAGGCAACCTTGGTCAACTCACCCAGTGTTTCCAGTTCGGCAAACTGAGCTTCATCGTTACCGTCCGCGATCGAGCCCGGACGTAAACCGTCACCCAGCGAGAAGGAGACATCATAGGCTTTACAGATCTCACAGATCTCATCGAAGTGGGTGTAGAGGAAGTTCTCTTTGTGGTGCGCCAGGCACCACTTGGCCATGATCGAACCACCACGCGAAACAATGCCCGTGACGCGATGGATCGTCATCGGTACATATCGCAGCAACACACCGGCGTGGATGGTGAAGTAATCAACCCCCTGCTCGGCCTGTTCGATCAGCGTATCGCGGAATATCTCCCAAGTCAGATCTTCGGCCACACCACCGACCTTCTCCAGCGCCTGATAGATCGGCACGGTACCAATAGGTACATGGCTGTTACGGATGATCCATTCACGGGTTTCGTGAATGTTCTTACCGGTCGACAGATCCATGATGGTGTCAGAGCCCCAACGGGTGCCCCAGGTCATCTTGGCGACCTCCTCTTCGATCGAAGAACCTAGTGCCGAGTTACCGATGTTGCCGTTGATTTTGACCAGGAAGTTACGGCCAATGATCATCGGCTCCAATTCAGGGTGGTTGATGTTCATCGGGATGATGGCCCGCCCTTCGGCTACCTCAGAGCGGACAAACTCAGGTGTGATCTGCTTTGGGGTATTGGCACCAAAACTCATGCCCGGATGCTGGACATTCAACTGCGGATTATTCTTCGCTTCAGCCAGCTTCATATTCTCGCGGATAGCGATATATTCCATCTCCGGGGTGATGATCCCCTGACGAGCGTAGTGCAGCTGGGTCACGTTAACGCCGGCTTTGGCGCGACGTGGTTTACGTGTGAGATCGAAACGCAAGTTGTCCAGATTGATCAAGCCTTCGCGTTGACGACCGAACTCAGAACTTAACCCGCTGAGCCGCTCAGTATCATCGCGCTCATCGATCCAGGCCTGCCGCAACGGTGCCAACCCTTTACGCACATCAACAGCGACGTCGGGATCGGTATACGGGCCCGAGGTGTCGTACACCCGCAGCGGTTCATTTTTCTCGGCACCGTCTTTGTGGCCAAAGCTCAGCGGCGTATCGGACAGGGTAATTTCACGCATCGGCACCCGGATATCCGGGCGGCTACCTTCGATATAGACCTTACGGCTGCCAGTGAACGGCTGTACTGACGCCGTATCGACCTGCGCGGTCTGACTGAGGGGAGAAAGGTTCACAGCGTCATTCATCATTACCACCTTATTATTTTTAGTACCAATTCAAGTCGCTGTCACAGTAGATAAGCACCAAGGTCCCTCATAGAGCCAAAATTACAGTCATGATGAATCCAAGTCTTAAAATAAAAACAAAGATCTACCGGCGTTTAGAGCAGGCGAGACCTACTCTTCAGTCACTTGGTACCAACGGTATTTCGGATGTGGTTCTAAAAATCTATACCCCCTAGGATAAAGATTAGGGCACGGTCAACAGGGATTGATCGTAGACGTCAGCAAGAGTCTGAAAGTTGGGATGGCGCAGTCTGCCATAATATAGCCACGCACAAAGTGCACCTGGCTATCTTAAAATAATAAATGTCCACGCCTTCCCACCGCGAATGGACCATTAAAACCGGAGTTACTTATGTACATTAGGAACAAACTCACCAAAGTACTTTCTCTCTCTCTAGCCCTGGCATTCACTACCACTGGCAGCATGATGGCCCAGGCCAAAACCTTTAAAGTTGCTGTTGGCGATGGTGCTGGCGGAACACAACACGAACTGGGAAAAAAGTTCACCGAAGAGTTTAAGCAGCGCACGGGTGGCAAGCATAAAGCCAAACTGTTCCTTAACGGCCAGCTCGGCAGCGAGCAGGACACCGTTAACAACACCTCGATGGGAACTCTCGACTTCTCAATCTTGGCGATCAACAACGTCACCCCGTTCTCTCCGACTGTCGGAGTCCTCACCCTTCCCTACATGATTCAAAGCCTGGACGACGCAGTCAAACTGACTCAGGGGCCTGTCGGTGAAGAGCTCAAAGCCAACACCCTGCGCGATGCCAATGTACGTATCATCGGCTGGGCTTACTCAGGCTTCCGGGTACTGACCAACTCCAAGCGCCCAATCACCACACTGGCTGACCTTCAAGGCGTTGTGGTACGAGTGCCGAAAAACGAAATCATGATCGACACCTACAAGGCTTGGGGCATCAACCCAACGCCGATGGCTTGGTCTGAGACCTTCACCGCCCTGCAGCAACGTGTTGTAGACGGTCAGGACAACCCGTACATCACCAACTACGCGATGAAGTTTGATGAAGTACAAAAGTACGTCACCAACATTCGCTACCTGTTCTCTATCGAGCCGTTGATCGTTTCTGAATCAATATTCCAGGATCAAACCCCTGAAGTACAAAAAGCGATTCTTGAAGCGGGCGAAGCCGCCACTGCTCACAGTGCAGCTTGGTTAGCCGAGAAAGAGGTCACCATCAAGCAAGAACTTGTCGAGCGTGGCATGGAGATCTCCGACCCCGCCAATGGCGAGAAAGAGTGGATCGAGAAAGCCACCACCGTGGTATGGCCGAAGTACATCGACAGCATCGGTGGTAAGGACAAGCTCAACGCTGTCCTGAAATCTCTTGGTCGTGACGGCGTATAAGCAACGCTTCAATGGGGTAGTTGTTAATTCAACTCCCTGAAGAGTGCACTCTGTGCCGCTAGGAGTTGGCTATGTAACGTAGCTACTCTAACAGCCAGAGTGCATTTTTTTGACCAATTAAGGAAGCATCAATCATGACCAAAACTGGCATATTCCTTAAAGTTCTCGACAACCTGGAGAGCTACATCTGCCGAACGCTATTAGCGCTTTTTGTGCTGTTGTTGTTCGCCCAAATTGTATCCCGAGAAGTCTTTCAACAATCACTGTCGTGGTCCGAAGAGCTGGCAGTTTACATGTTTGTCTGGTTCGTCTTTTTTGGTGCCAGCTACGCCGCCAGATTGTCGGCTCATAACAGGGTGACTTTTCATTTCAAATGGCTGCCAGCAAAAATGGCGACGACGATGGAAGCGTTGGCCGACCTGATCTGGATCGCCTTTAACTGCTACTTCGTTTACCTGTCCTACGATTTTATCTTCAACAAAATGAACCTGTTCTGGAAATCCCAGACGCTGGGTGTGCCGATGAAGTACATCTATCTGATTCTACCCATCGCCTTCAGCCTGATGACTATTCGCGTCATCCAGGTCAATTACTTCAAGCTGGTTAAGGGCGTCGACGTACGCGATCCCGAATCACTAGAGTTGGAAGAGCTGACGGCGAGCAGTACCGGTGATGACCCGCAACAAACCGACGATCGAAAATAACAACAACACGGCTTAACCCGGAATCGACTCATGGCTGAATCTACCATTGTTCTTATTCTGTTCGGGACCTTTTTCCTGCTACTCGTATTGGGTGCGCCCATTACCGTATCGCTGGGGGTTTCGGCACTTTTATCGTTCATCTATCTTGAAGAAAACCCGATCAAACTGGTCCAAATTGCTTTTACCTCAGTAGGCTCTTTCCCGTTGATGGCGCTACCCGCCTTCATCCTAGCGGGAGCACTGATGGAGGCCGCCGGTATATCCAGGCGATTGGTCAACCTAGCTGAAAGCTTTGCCGGACCCTTTACCGGCGGCATGTCTGCCGCCACCGTATTAGCCTGTATGTTCTTCGGTGCAATATCCGGCTCGGGACCAGCCACGACCGCGGCGGTGGGGATGTTGATGATTCCTGCAATGGTCAAACGTGGCTATGACAAAGGCTATGCGGCAGCGGTTACCGCCTCATCTGGTGGACTGGGTATTATCATCCCACCTTCCATCCCGATGGTAATTTTCGGTATCTCAGCAATCGGCCTGACTGTGCCACCCGAAGCGATCGAGAAATACGGCAGTTTTCAGACCGTTTCTATCTCGACCCTGTTCATTGCCGGCTTTATGCCCGCTCTGGTCATCTCGATCAGCCTGCTGATCATGAACTACTTCCGCTGTAAAAAAGCCGGTTACATGGGCACTACTGACGGCTGGTCGATCAGTCATATTTTAGGAGCGTTCAGAAAAGGGTTCTGGTCGGTATTGGCACCACTGGTGATACTGGGAGGCATTTACACCGGCTTCTTCACCCCAACAGAGTCGGCCATCGTGGCGATCTTCTATACCCTGATGATCGGCTGGTTTGTTCATAAAGAGCTGAAATGGAAAGACCTTGTCCACTCACTTGAAACCACCACTTGGTTATCTGGGCGAGTGCTGTTGATCCTCTTTACCGCCACCGTGTTCGGCCGCGTACTGGTAGAGAATGAGATCCCCGACTCGATCGCCAGCTCGATGCTCGGCCTGACCGATAACGTTTACCTGATCTGGACCATGATTATCGCCTTCTTGCTGTTCGTGGGCATGTTCATGGAAACGTTGGCCGCAATCATGATCCTGACCCCGGTACTGCTACCGGTCACCTATAGCTTGGGGATCGATCCGATCCACTTTGGTGTCGTGCTGATCTGCTGTCTATCGATCGGCTTTGCTACGCCGCCATTGGGTGAAAATCTGTTTGTGGCGTCGGGGATATCCGACACCCCACTGGAAGACATTACCGCCAAGGCGCTTCCTTTCGCCGCTATCTCGGTGGTCGGGGTATTTATCATCGCCTTCGTGCCGGAGATCACACTTTGGCTCCCCCGGTTACTGGCGGGCTGACGTAACGAACAAAGTTAAGCTGTTAACCCTCCGCATCCACGCCCAAACATCGAGCGTGGGTGCGCTAATAGTCTGAGGATTGCTACCTATGCTGTTCCCTGAATTCAAACAAATTCTGTACTGTACCGACCTGTCCAAAAACGCTTCCTACGCTTTTAAGTACGCGGCATATCTGGCCAAACATACCGGCGCAAAAATCCACATGTTGCACGTGGTAGAAAAGCTGTCCAGTGATGCCCGTATTACCCTGCAGACCTATGTAATGAGTTCCAAAGCGCGCGACGATCTCCTCAACCACAGGATCGACCACGCCAAAGACCTGCTCCAGCACCGACAGGATCATTTTTGGAATGTGCTGGCACCGGCTGAGAAAGATGTACGCGACCAGATCGCATCGATCGATGTGGTTGAACATTACCCGGCCGAGACCATTCTGAAACGATCACAGGAGCTCGGCGTCGACCTGATCATCATGGGTGCGCACGAAAAAGGGATCATGCACACATTCCTCGGCTCCGTTGCCAAGAGTGTACTGCGGCGCTCGCGCATCCCAAGCATGATCGTACCTCTCCCAGACAAAGAGGAGCTGGTAAAACAGAAACAGCAGCGTAAAAAGCTCGCTGGTAAGTAGATCCACGGTCTAAGCATTGAAGTACAGCGGCTCATCTTTAGAGGTGAGCCAACGTACCGATGATCATCATTTAACCGTCAAAAAACGCCCCAGCTAAACTAAAAGACCTCAGTTTGAGTTAGCCGTAGATAGGGCAACTCAGACCGCCTCATTTTCTTCTCTTACCTGAATCATCATAGGTTTACCGTACCCGTAGCATCCGAATGCTGATCCTATTCAGAACGACGCTACTTGGATGACTCGAGTTAGCCTCTCTGATAAAGCAGCACGTCCTAACCGCCCGCCTGGCTCCACATCTGCTCGAATGCTGGTTCTAGGGGCTTTTTCGCTGGCATCCTATAGTTGAAACCAATGAAACTCGACACGAGTTGAACCGACACTAAAAGGAGAAGCCGATGAACAGTCTCAGTCAACAGATCGAAAATACCAATGCTGAGCTGATCAGACGTTGGACCCTGCCGCATCCAAACTTCTCATCAGGACAGGACCCTCGCAGCAGCGAACAATCCTTACTTGAGCTGTTTTACGGCGGCATCGAAAATGCGGCCCGTTATCAGTGGCAAAATGCTGGCCGAACGCTGATCGATAAAACCTATCTGTCGATCCTGTGGACCGCACTTGAATTGGACAAGCCGACCATCGGTTTTGAAAATCTTGCCGCTAACCTGGATAGCTTCATACGCCGGGAGCTGACAGAACGCTGGAGCGAGTTCGACGAGCTAGATCATGAAGCTCACCACCAGCTCGCTGTTACCCTTGTCACTGACGCCTCGCAACAACTGTTCGGTAGCCAAAGCAACGAAGGCCATGCCAGCAACATCCTGTTTTTTCTTTGCCCGCAGTTGCCGATTTTTCCTTACAGTGAGCAACATCGGTCAGCGGTTCAAACATTGCTAGCAGAGTCGGCCATCGATATCAGCATTGACGGCTACTCCGATTATCATCAGGCGTGTCGGCAACTGCTGGCACGCACTCTGCCTTTCTTGTGCTCCGCTGCCGCGCCGCGCTCAGCAACAGCCGACATCAACGCGGTGCTGCGGCAAACCGATTGGTGGCAACGCCATTTGCTGGGGCAACAAATCGTTAGATAGATCAATACAGCTGGCAGGCGATATACCGGCACCCTTTCCCTTTAGTTGTTCGTCCTCTTAACAGCACCTCGGTGCTGTTTTTTTTGTGCCATCGCAATTAGCCGTTTCGCAGTGAAAGTGTCTCGTTACACCTGTCTGGTAATGACCTTTTCAGCGATCCGCGCTAACACTGCCCCAACGTCCTACCCAATACCGGTTTCCTATCCAATACGGCTTGTTGGTAACAAGTTGCGCAGGAAAGAACATCGAGAGCACCAAGCTGTCGTATTTGCCACAGAATGCGGCGCTCAGACACAGCTCCCTCTCTCCCCCACCGGTTAACATCAACGCCGTCTTCGCTACTGGGCTGGCTGTGAACCGGATGTGTACTTACTTACGTACTCACCGACGATCATTAGCTTACAAACAATCCGAAGGTCATCTCCGCCCATCTTTATCAACATCAACATGATTGATGTATGTTTTTTCACAACAGGAAAATATTATGACAATTACCTATCGCGCCGCTGAAATACCTGCTGAACAACTGACTGAAAAGCTTCTCGGGCAACCTGCTGCTGAGCCATTAACCGGTGAAATAAAAACCCGCAGCCAAGTATTCTTCAATACAGAAGAACAAAACATTACATCCGGAACATGGGAGTGCGAGCCTGGTCGTTCGCGCTGGGAATTTACCACTCGTGG
Organism: Motiliproteus sp.; assembly: GCA_036961355.1. Lineage (GTDB taxonomy): Bacteria > Pseudomonadota > Gammaproteobacteria > Pseudomonadales > Balneatricaceae > Motiliproteus. Next base: position 17,164 of record JBALVL010000050.1, on the reverse strand, counting down.
GGAAGTCATCCATGTATTGTCCGGACGAATGACCGTAGAACAAGATGGTGAAGAAGCGGTCGAACTTACCGCCGGTTCAAGTGCCGTATTCCCTGTTGGCTGGTGTGGTTTTTGGACGGTGCACGAAACCTTACGTAAAGTTTTCGTCATTTACGGCGCATGATTTGATAGGGATGTTCTGATCTAGTCGCTTCCGTCAACTTAAATCTTGATATTGCTTCTGGAGAAGGCTGACACTGTAGGTCATCTACCCATGCGCCTGACTTAACACTGTATAGCTTCCCTAACCTGTCCGTTGAGTCCGAGATAACAACCATCTAAAGCGGCCCCCCCTACGAAGATGGAGTTCTGTGAGGGGTTGCCGAGTTCACCTAGACTTACCCCGGCAATCCTCCCGACGCCACCCTCGACGTGCATACCGTTCCCAGCGTCAACCTGCACCGGTTACAGACCGATTACGAAGGGATGTTCACCTTGAGGGCTGGTCTTCATTCCCGTGTGTCGGACTAAAACTGTAAACCAGTGACGCTAGCGCTAAGGCCGAGGTCAGCAGTACAAACAGCATGCGGTACTGCCCTGGCGCATCAAGCCCAGCGCTAGCGGCCGCTTCGATCACCCAACCACTGGTACTCTGCACCAACGCAACACCAATAAAACTCAAGGCGGTGAGCAGGGCCATGCCACGACCGTGGTAGTCAGGTGCCAAAAAGCTGCGGCAGTGGGACATCAGCAACGGATAGTTGAAGCCGAACAGCCCCACCACCACAAATGCCCACATGGCAAAATAAGGCCCCTGAGCTGGGCGTAGTGCCAGAAATACCAACGGGATCAGTGTCACCAGCGAGCTAATTAATGCCACCATTTTGGTGCACCCTAGACGACGGTCCAACAACCCCAGAAAAAAAGTACCCACCGCCATGGCCAGCGACATCGCAAGGATAATCATTCCCCGTTCTCCGCCATCCAGAGCGAACACGTCAGCCAGATAGGGACCGCTCCACAGCCCACGGATCGCCATCAATACGGCATAGCTGGCCAGAAACATCGGGATAACTGGCCACAACTGCCGCACCTGGATCACCCGTACCATCCCGGCAAGCATGAAGCTCAGCGGTTGTTGCGCCTTCTTCGGTCTGTCGGCGGGTAGCGATTGCAGACACAAACAGGCCACCAACGCGGTCAATATCATCGGTACCACTAGCGCCAAGCGCCAACCCCAGCTCTGGACCAACAGCGCCAGTGGCGTAGTCCCAAACAGGTCACCAACACTGCCGAGTGCGATAACCAGCGCGGTAATATAGGCAAACTTGTCGGGGCTAAACTGGCGTCCGATAAACAACATCGAACCGGTAAATACCGGGGCACAACCGACACCGATCAAGGCCTGGCCGACGAAGGCCTGGAGTTCACTATCGGCGCTACAGAACAGCACCGAGCCCAGTACCGAAAACCACAGGAACAACCCCACGGTCAGCCGGGCTCCGTAGCGGTCCAACGCCAGGCCGGCGGGTACCTGCGCCACGGCGAAGCTGATAAAAAATGTCGATGACAGTAATCCAAGACTACTGTCATCCAGAGCAAGGTCGATGGCTAGTTCCGGTGCAATTACCGAGATCATACCGCGGTAGAACAGACTCACCGAGTAAGCTAAACAAAGGATAAAGAGCGCTGACATGCGGTTGAATCCTTCCTCTGCAAGGGGAAAATCTTCGGTCATAATAACCCAACCCACCGGCTAGTTAGCCATCTAGCCCTGAACTAGCTACACCCCGTCAATATAACGATGAGCGGGGTCCTTCAAACTTTGAAGATAATCTTAACTGGCTGTCCGGGAATGGTTGATCACGACAGTAGTAATTCCATGCTCGGCAGGTTAATACGCCACTATTTAGCTGTTACCCCCTGTGTAAGGGAGCGCTGTTGTCGTGTATAGGCAAAAAAACAGAGTGCTAAGACAGTACTACACCCAGCCTTTCACTTACCCTAAATGATCTGAAAAGCTCCGATAACTGGACGCAATCAGATCTCACAGGGGTATCGACCATGAACATGCCAATCTCATTGGACTTAAGCAAACTATTAGCACCCAAGCACAACAGTTTCATTTGCGAGATAGCCTCTGTATCAATGCTTGGAAACAGCATCGTTCAGGTAAGCTTGACGCCTCCAGATGATTTCCCGTCCTACCGTGCGGGCCAATATATAGAACTGGTTCTAGCCGACGGCACCTCTCGTCCGTTCTCTATCGCAAACTTCGTACCTGAACTTCGACGCCTTGAACTACACATCGAAATAAACCTCAACAGCGCGGCGACCACCGCTATCATCGAACAGCTACAGAGCCGAGATCAAATCCGGGTCAAAAGTGCCAAGGGTGATGTTAGCCTTAGATCCGCTGTCGGCCCTCAGGTTTTTCTTGCTGCCGGTTCCGGGTTCGCCCAAATAAAAGCGTTGATGCAGCAGTTTCTCTACAACCAACAGCAAAGCTCAGACAACGACTGCGCTGAAACTCCTTTTTATCTGTTTTGGGGAACAGATACCCCCGAACAGCGTTATATGAAAGACCTGATCAAAGTTTGGTGTAACCGATACCCAAACTTCCACTACCACCCGCTCAACTGGCAGCAAGGTGAGAGTTGGGAATCCGCACTTGCCCCACAACTGCATCAACTCCTTGATAGCCAGTTCTATGCTTGTGGCTCACCCAGCCGAGTCTACAACACGCTGGAATTACTGGAACAGCAGGGAGTCGATGGTAGCCAGATTCAATCGGATGTCTTTGCCTACGCACCTCGCCCACTGAGGAAAGATGCCGGTTGATCTAAGTTACTAACAAGGTGGGGCGCTGCTATTTGCTATGTCTGGCTGCAGCGGCGTTGACAGTTTCTGCTCATTTTTCATGCTTGGCGGACGCGTCAACAAACAGAAGTCGACCACACCACTTCGGCATCTGCGTCCCCCGCATTGTAGAGTTGGTAAGGCATCATACCGTCAAAATAGACACTGTCTCCTGGCTCCAGCAATAATGGCTGGTAGAGTTCACCCACCAGAGTTACCCGCCCCAGCAACACATATAGCAACACCTCACCTTCATGCTTCTCCCACTTGCGTGTTTTATTCTCTGATGATTTCAAAACAGAGGTCAGGGGCAGCATTTTCTTATGCAGCAGTTCAGCACAGAGCAATCGATGCTGGTATGGGGATAACGCTACTGCACCAGCCGTATTCACGGGTGTTATGACGCGCCGGTTCAATGGGGTGCTGTCATTTCGCATAGAACAAAGCGCATCAAGACTCACCCCCAGGGTCGCCAAAACCGGTTGTAACTGTTCAATCCTTGGAGAGGTAACTCCGCTTTCAATTTTCTGCAACAGACGAGCACTCAGACCGGCAGCACGAGCTATTTCAGGCATAGAGCGGTTCTGTTCGGTCCTTAATTGAAACAACCGTTTGCCGAGGTCTATATCATTGGTACTCGCCGAGTATTGATCACGATGGTACAACACCAGATCGCTATGACTGAGAATCGCCTGGTTCATCAGGTTGTTCATCTCGAATTTCAGAACAAAAAACTCTCCAGACCCCGGGCCTGGATAAGAATGCCGGGGGCTGGAGAAAAAGGTATACACAACGAGGTGTGTGGAGGAATAAGACTAGCAGGCTAACAACTAACCAAGGCTGTCAGTCAGGAAAAACTACCGTGCGGTGCCCGTGCAGGAACACCCGCCTTTCGATGTGGTAACGCACCGCGCGAGTTAACGTCAACGATTCAACGTGCTGGCCTTTGGCCACCAAGTCTTCCGGATAGTGGCTATGATCCACAGCCTGTACACCCTGAGTGATGATCGGACCCTCATCAAGGTCACTATTGATGTAATGCGCGGTTGCCCCCACCAGCTTTACCCCTTTGGCCCAGGCCTGATGATAGGGTTTGGCACCTTTAAAGCCGGGTAATAACGAATGGTGGATATTGATCGCCCGTCCGCTCAACTTACTGCAAAGATCATCAGACAACACTTGCATGTAGCGCGCCAGTACAACCAGCTCGCAGTCATACTGTTGGACCAACCCCAATACCTCAGCCTCCTGCTGAGGTTTAGTCTCAGCAGTGACAGGCAAATGGTGATACGGAATTCCGTGCCAGTCCGCTAGATGCTGCAGGTCGGCATGATTAGAGATGATCACCGGTATATCGATATCCAGCTCGCCGGTCCGATAGTGATAGAGCAGATCATTGAGACAATGATCATACTTGGATACCATCACCGCCACCTTAGGCTTATGCTGAGGTGCCTTTAGTTGCCACTGCATCCCGAACTCGCTGGCTCGCGGAGCAAAATCGGCATTAAAACGTTCCGGACAGAAGTCCTCATCGAGCGGAAAAAACTCAACCCGCAGGCTGAAGTGATCCACTTCCTGATCGTCAAAGGACTGGATCTCACCGATGTAGTTTCGGCTATCCGCCAGAAAGCGGGTGACCACATCGACGGTACCCAGACGACTTGGGCAGTCTGCTGTCAGTATCCAAAGATTATCTTTGCGTTTCATCGGCTCGCTCCTGATTGCTGAGATCGATTTTGTTTAATGGGTTAACCACCCCGGTCAAGTAACCGGGGTGGTTGCACTTAACCGCGAACCACCAAGCCATATTCAGCGCTGGCATCCTGTAGCCAAAGCCAGAGGTAGTCGGAAAAACTACGGCGAATCACCAGTTCCCACTTCTGCTCGCCGGTACGACGAATCACTGCCTGTGCTTTAGCAAACGTCGTCGATACCACTTTTCCAACCGGGAAATTGCTATCGTGAAAGTCATAGCCGGTGCTCTTCTTCAGCACGTTAACCGCGTCCTTACCGGACAGCATCAGCACGGTTTGACCGCCTGAAACGTTAGCGATGGAAAAGTGACCCGTTATCACATCCCGTAGCCGTTGCTCCAGACTAAACGCTTCCGCTGCTGGCACGATCAGCATCCACTCATCAGGGGCGATCCAGCGTATTGAAGAATCCCCTACCTCGACACTCTGCATCGATCCGGGTAGCGTGAAGCCCATCACTTCAGCAAAGCCATTAACGAAGGATTGGTTCTGTAATGATCCCCGCAGTACCAAATGGCCAAGCAGCTTCAACTCCTGCACATGGACGCCACCTTCGGCCGGACCACCATTGGCAACAGACGCCAAGTCAGCATGGTAAAGCGGGCTTTCCGCCCGGGGTCCATTCCCGGGTAGCTGGTTCATCTCGGCACACGCAGGGCGCGAAACGGCCTCAACGGTTGGGGTTTCGTTGTTAATCATAGTCGGATCAGACATTTTGACGCTCTCCTTTTGGATCCAGGAAGATCGGGCTGCAGACCTCGGCTTCGATAACACTGCCGTCAGGCTGCGGGTAATAGACAGTCTCGCCCATTCGGCTGAGGCCTCCACGGATAAAGCCCATCGCGATACTGTGATTTAGACAGGCACTGTAGTAACTCGAGGTTACATGCCCCAGCATCGTCATCGGAATAGGCTGATTTGGATCGCCCACCGCTTGCGCGCCTTCAGGGATCACCACCTGTGGATTCTTGGTCTTCAAACCGACTAACTGCTTACGGTTATCTTTGACACAATCCTCACGCGCCATACCTCGCTTACCGATGTAACTGAAAGGTTTCTTGTTCGCCACACACCAGCTCATCCCCAGATCGAACGGGTTTACCGAACCATCAGTATCCTGACCGGCGATGATGAAGCCTTTTTCTGCCCGCAGAACGTGCATGCTCTCGGTGCCGTACGGGGTTAAGTTGTACTTAGCCCCGACTTCAAACACCTTCTCCCACACGTACATACCGTAGTTAGCCTGGACATTGACCTCGAATGACAGCTCGCCAGTGAAGGAGATACGGAACACTCGTGCCGGAACGCCAGCAACGGTACCTGCTTTCCAATCCATGAACTTGAAGTTGTCTTTACTCAGGTCGATATCGTCGGTCAGCTCGGCCAACAACTTACGGCTGTTTGGACCGGAGATCGTCAACGTTGACCAGTGATCAGTGACCGTATTGAAGTAGATTTCCAACTCAGGCCATTCGGTCTGATGATAAAGCTCCAGCCACTCCAGCACCCGCGCCGCACCACCTGTCGTGGTCGTCATAACATAGTGGTTTTCGGCCAGACAAGCGGTAACACCGTCGTCGAACACCATGCCATCTTCGCCACACATCAGACCATAACGGCACTTACCCACAGCCAATTTGGCCCAAGCGTTACTGTAAACTCGGCCCAGGAATTCGCGAGCATCTTTACCCTGAATGTCGATCTTACCCAAGGTCGAGGCGTCCAAAATGCCAGCGCTTTCACGAACTGCTTTACACTCACGGTTCAGGCTTTCCTGCATCGACTCACCCGACTGAGGGAAGTACCAAGGACGCTTCCATTGACCCACATCCTCAAACTTAGCACCGCTCTCAACATGCCAGCGATGCATGGCGCTGTAACGTTTAGGATCAAACAACTCACCGCAGTGTCGACCGGCAATAGCGCCAAACGTAATCGGCGTATAGTTAGGACGGAAGATGGTAGTCCCCGTCTCAGGGATCGTTTTGTTCATCGACTTGGCAGCGATCGCCATGCCGTTGATGTTACCCAGTTTTCCCTGGTCAGTACCGAAGCCCATCGCGGTATACCGCTTAACGTGCTCGATCGACTCGTAGCCTTCACGCGTCGCCACCTCGATTCCCGCTGCAGTAACATCTGTCTGATAATCGACAAACTGCTTAGGTGCTCGGCTGGTCGGCTTGGTATGAGGCACGTGGAACAACGTCATCGTCGGCCCCTCATTCACCTTATCCGTCTGTGCTACCTCTACCAGCTCGTCGGACTGATCGCCGAAGCCGGCATTGGCAGCGGCTATAACGCCCCGACGCGTACCCTCATCCAGACAGGCCGCCAGGCTGTAACTGCCGTTGATTGCACCGGCAGTTAGCTGTTTCTGAACCGACTTGCCCGGTACGAAAGCCTGAATATCATCGCGCCATTCTGGCCGGCTTCCTGTATGACAAGACAGATGCACGGCAGGACTCCAGCCACCCGCGCTGGCGACTGTATCGCAGCTCAGACGACGGACATTTCCTGTCACCTTGTTACCGCTGGCATCAATGGAGGCGATAACCGCACCGGATACCCGCTTGTTGCCTTTAACTTCGATCACGGCGGAGCCTTTGATCACCTTGATGCTGCGTTTTTGTGCTTCAACAACGCAAGCACCGGTAGGCTCAGCACGGGTGTCAACGATAGCTGTCACCTTACGGCCCGCATCCTGCCAATCAAACGCGGCTTTATAACCACGATCGCTGGTCGTCATCACGACCAAATCATTGCCCGGCACAACGGCGTAACGTTTGATATAGGTCGAAACTGCAGAGGCCAACATACAGCCAGGTACATCATTGTTGCCATAAACCAGTGGCCGCTCAATCGCACCTGAAGCCAGCACAACCCAGTTGGCCCGCACCCGGTGCATCCGCTGACGAATCTGTCCCATAGGAGCTAGGTCAGCCAGATGGTCGGTACGACGCTCATGGATGGTCAGGAAGTTATGGTCGTGATAACCGTTTACCGTGGAGCGTGGCAACAGCATCACATTGTCCATGCCGCGCAGTTCTTGAGTAACAGAAGCCACCCACTCTGCTGCCGGTTTACCGTTAATCTTTTCATCGCTGTGTAACAGCATGCCGCCAAATTCGGCTTGCTCGTCTGCCAGGATCACTCGAGCTCCGGTACGCGCAGCACTTAAAGCCGCAGACAGTCCGGCAGGACCGGCACCAACAACCATCACATCTGCGTGGTGGTTCATCTGGTCATACATATCCGGATCATTCTCAACCGGAGAGCGACCTAAACCCGCAGCCTTACGAATAAACTTCTCGTAGGTATCCCACAAAGATTGCGGGAACATGAAGGTTTTATAGTAAAAACCTGGCGGCATCATGCGCCCACCGACCTTACCGATATAGCTCATCATGTCGTTATCGGTACTGGGCCAGCCATTGGTCGACGTTGATACGAGCCCGTCGAACAGTTCTTGCTGCGTGGCACGAACGTTAGGCACCTGAGTCGCCTCAGTCGCGCCTAGCTGCAGCACGGCATTGGGCTCATCGGCACCGGCCGCGATAATGCCGCGTGGACGGCTGTACTTAAAACTCCGACCGACGACGTCTACGCCGTTGGCCAACAAGGCCGACGCCAAAGTATCCCCTTCAAAACCGGGATAACTGGTGCCGTTGTATTTAAAACTTACTGGCCGGCTACGATTGATGCGTCCGCCGGTCTGGAGACGGTTTTGTTGTGTCATTGTGTTCGCCTCACTGACTCTGGGTGGCTGTAAAACGGGGCTGAGTCCCTATTTTGTATGTCTCTTTAATCTCATAGGTCTGCGTATCACGGGTGATGTTAAAAAACTTACGACACCCGGTCCCGTGTACCCAAAGCTCATGATGTAACCCGCGGGGGTTATCTCTGAAGTAGAGATACTCGCCCCACTCTTTGTCGCTACAGTTATCTGGATCCAAAGGGCGCGCAAGATGCGCCTGGCCTTTGGCGTGGAACTCTTCCTCTTCGCGATGTTCTTCGCAGTAAGGGCAGTAGATAGAAAACATCGGCTTCCTCCTCCAGTTAGTGGGCCACGCCTGCGGCACCGTGCTCATCAATTAGGGTTCCATCGTAGAAACGGAACATCGAAAATGGCTTGGCCAATTCGTGGGCCTCGCCTTTAGCCAAGGTGGCAGCAAATACGTTGCCCGATCCCGGAGTGGCCTTGAAGCCACCGGTTCCCCAACCACAATTGAAAAACAGGTTTTCTACCGGTGTATCCGAAATGATCGGACAAGCGTCCGGGCAGGTATCAACGATGCCGCCCCATTGACGGTTCATCCGAACTCGGCTGAACATCGGGAACAGCTCGACAATCGCCTGAACGGTGTGCTCGATGGTGGAATACGAGCCTCGCTGGCCGTAACCGGTGTAGCCGTCGATGCCAGCACCGATAACCAGGTCACCTTTATCCGACTGGGAGACGTAGCCGTGTACATGGTTAGACATCACCACGGTATCGAGAATCGGTTTAATCGGCTCGGAGACCAACGCCTGCAGCGGGTGTGATTCGAGCGGCAAGCTGAAGCCTGCCATCTTCGCGAGCACACTGGAGTTACCCGCAACCACACAACCGATACGATCAGCCTTGATGGTGCCGTGTTGCTTGGTTTCGACACCGATAGCTGCGCCATCTTCCGTCAAGATATCGATAACTTCACACTGCTGAATCAGATCAACACCCAACTGGTCTGCCGCACGGGCAAAGCCCCAAGCGACCGCGTCATGACGCGCAACACCGGCGCGAGGTTGCCAGGAGGCACCCATCACGGGAAAACGTGTATTGCCCGAGCAATCCATGATCGGAACAATTTCCGAGACCTGCTGCGTATCCAGCACTTCACCGTCGATACCGTTGAGGCGGTTCGCATTAACCCGACGCTCGATATCACGCATATCTTGCAAGGTGTGACCCAAGTTAAGAACGCCGCGCTGAGAGAACATCACGTTGTAGTTCAGGTCTTGTGACAACCCTTCCCACAATTTCATCGCATGCTCATACAGATGAGCAGCTTCGTCCCACAGATAGTTTGAACGTACGATTGTGGTGTTACGGGCAGTATTACCACCACCCAGGTAACCCTTTTCTAGCACCGCAATATTGGTGATATTGTGCTCTTTCGCCAAGTAATACGCGGTGGCCAAGCCGTGGCCACCGCCACCAACGATGACGACGTCATATTTCTTTTTTGGCGTAGGGTTACGCCAAGCTCGCTGCCAGTTTTCGTGGTAACTCAGGGCGTGTTTAAACAGCCCGAAACCCGAATAATTCTGCATCGTGTTAATCCTCTTTTATTCATGCCCTCGGCATGGCGTTGTTTCCGGTGGACCCGATCAACATTCAATAACGTTGACCGCCAGTCCTCCCCGAGATGTTTCTTTGTATTTATCCAGCATGTCCCGACCGGTATCGCGCATAGTGCGGATCACTTTGTCTAACGAGACAAAGTGTTCACCGTCGCCACGCATCGCCAGAGAAGCGGCATTGATCGCTTTCAACGCACCCATCGCGTTGCGCTCGATACAAGGCACTTGCACCAGCCCGCCTATCGGATCGCAGGTCAGACCTAGGTTGTGCTCCATGCCAATTTCTGCTGCATTCTCCACTTGTTCCGGCGTACCACCCGTGGCTTCAACCAGCCCGGCAGCAGCCATGGCGCAAGCCGAACCAACCTCACCCTGACAGCCGACTTCGGCACCCGAAATAGAGGCGTTCTGCTTGAAAAGGATACCGATGGCTGACGCCGTCAGCAGGAAGCGGATAACCCCCTCCTCATTGGAGTTGGGGCAGAAGTTAATGTAGTAATGCAGTACCGCGGGAATGATGCCTGCAGCACCGTTGGTCGGCGCCGTCACCATACGACCGCCAGCTGCATTTTCTTCATTAACCGCCAGCGCGTAGAGATTGACCCAATCCATCGCACCCAACGAAGGCGTGATCATATCCATACGAGTACGATCCTTGAGGTCACGATAAAGCGCTGCTGCGCGGCGTTTAACATTCAACCCACCCGGCAAGATACCTTCGTTCTTAATACCGCTTTCGACGCACTCCTGCATCACTTTCCAAATATCAAGAATACCTTCACGAATTTCCTCTTCAGTGCGCCAGATCAACTCATTCTTGAGCATCACTTCAGCGACGGAAAGTCCGCTGCCAGAACACATCCGCAGCAACTCGTCGCCCGACAGGAAAGGAAACGGCAGCGAACTTAAATCTTCGACAATCCGATCCGCACCGGCTGCTTCTTCATCGACCACAAAGCCGCCACCCACGGAGTAATAAACCCGGTGGCTGACCACCTCACCTTCAGCATCAAAAGCGGTGAAGCTCATACCATTGGCATGGAATGGCAACGATTCTTTTCTGTGATAAATCAGATCTTTAATTTCGTCATAATCAACCGCATGTACACCAACCAAGTTTAATTTGGCGGTACCGGTGATCACTCGAAAACGAGGCTGGATACTTGACGGATCAACAATATCGGGCTGGTTCCCCTCAAGCCCCAGCAATACTGCCGAGCCGGAACCGTGACCTTTTCCGGTTGCGCCGAGTGAGCCGTAAAGCTGCGATTGGATCCGTGCAACTTGCCTCAACAGCCCGTCATCATTCAGGGCAGTGGCAAAAAGATAAGCAGCCTTCATCGGCCCCACTGTGTGGGAACTAGAGGGACCGATACCTACCTTCAACATATCAAATAGACTGATCGCCATAATGAAGCACCTTCTTTGCCCGCGCAGGATGGCAACCCTGCGCAGAGCTATTATTGTTATTAGTGGGGCTTAAACGGATTAATTGTAAACAGGGAAGTCGGCACATAGACTGCTGACTTTGGCCTTCACATCGGCGATAGTCGCTTCGGCATCACCCGCCTGCATGGCATCAAGAATATCGGAGATCCAACCGGCCAATTCGCTACACTGAGCTTCCTTAAAACCACGAGTGGAGATCACAGGAGAACCAATACGCAACCCCGAAGTCACGAAAGGTGACTGTGGATCGCCAGGTACGGCATTTTTGTTGACAGTGATTGAAGCTCGACCCAAAGCGGCGTCCGCATCCTTACCGGTCAGGCCTTGCTTGATCAGGCTCAGCAAGAACAGGTGGTTCTCGGTACCGCCGGATACCACATCGTAGCCACGCTCAATAAACACTTTGGCCATGGCCTGTGCATTTTTAATAACTTGCGCCTGGTACGTTTTAAATTCAGGTAACAGCGCTTCTTTGAAGGCGACGGCCTTAGCCGCAATTACGTGCATCAACGGACCGCCTTGGCCACCTGGGAAAACAGCGGAGTTGAGTTTCTTCTCCAGTCCTTTTTCTTCATAGCCAGGATTATTCTTGAACAGGATCAAACCACCACGAGGACCGCGCAGGGTCTTGTGAGTCGTCGTCGTCACAACGTCCGCATACGGTAGCGGGTTAGGATATAGACCGGCAGCTACAAGACCTGCAACATGCGCCATATCGACGAACAGGTATGCACCCACTTCGTCAGCAATCTGACGGAAACGCGCCCAATCGACAATCTGCGAGTAAGCAGAGAAGCCCGCCACGATCATTTTAGGTTTGTGTTCCAGCGCCAGCGCTTCAACCTGATCGTAATCAATCACGCCGGTTGCTTCGGTGATACCGTATTGAACCGCGTTGTAAATTTTGCCAGAGAAATTGACGTGTGAACCGTGTGTCAGGTGACCACCGTGAGCCAAACTCATACCCAATACGGTATCACCCGGCTTAACCAGCGCCATATAAACCGCAGCGTTAGCTTGCGAGCCAGAATGCGGTTGAACGTTAGCGTAATCGGCTCCGAAGAGCTCTTTAGCACGATCAATAGCCAGCTGCTCGACCACATCGACGTGCTCACAACCACCGTAGTAACGCTTTTCAGGGTAACCCTCTGCGTATTTGTTGGTTAGCACGGTACCCTGTGCCTCCATCACACGAGGGCTGGTGTAGTTTTCGGATGCGATCAGCTCAATATGATCTTCCTGGCGAACCGACTCCCGCTGAATCGCGTCCCAAAGTACTTGATCAAACTGTTCGATATTGTCGCTTTTGTTGAACATTATTTTTATTCTCCAGCTCAGGTGTTGTCGTCACACCCTAATCATTAAAACCACGGGAAACACCTAATCCTGCGTGCCCCAGCCCTTGCATGCTGTTCATAATAAGGAGCTATTCCAACGCGCGACTGTCTATCAGCGACTCGATACTACTAATTTGCGACAGCGGCTTGTCGTATGCGCCATTGGCAGGAAAAATGGCAGATGAGCAACGTCCAACAGACAGATAAATTCCGGCGCTGATGAGCGCCCACCTGTTTACCCTTCTTAGAGCGCGCGGTTACAATGCCGACTCTTAAGCAGCAATCCCTGCGCTGATTCAACTATGCTAAGACTGACCCACTAGCATCTCCGATCTAGGCCGTTAATTTGAGAAGTACTCTATGACCGATCAAAAAGACAAGCGCTACTTTAGCCCGCCAATGCGGGACACTAACAGCGCTTTTCTGCCTGCCAAAGAAGCCACCACTGGTCCCGTTCGGGTTGGTTTTGTGTTGCAGGAACACTTCTCCATGATGGCTTTCACCGCCGCCGTTGACGCTGTGGTAACAGCTAACTTGGTACGTACCGCGCCGCTATTTGAATACATCACCTACGGTCTCGACTCGCTCAAGGTACAGAGCGATCTGGGGATTAACATCTCCACCAGTGCCCAGTTGGAACAGCTGAAAGTCGAGGGAAAGGACAAATTCGACATCTTGATTGTCTGTGGCGGTTTTCGCTGCGTGCTGACCGAGCCGTCAGCGCTGGTGGCCAAATTGAAAGTCGCGGGGCGAAGTGGCACCATCATCGGTGCGCTCTGGAACGGCACTGTTTCGCTTGCGTATGCTGGGCTGCTTGATGGCAGAACCTGCGCGTTGCACCCCGACAACCACGCCTTTATGAATGAGAACTTTCCTCAGGTAACCGTTTCAGATCGAGTATTAGTGGTCGAGCAGGACCGAGCGACCAGCGCTGGACCGAGCAGCGCGCTGGAGATGATGCTGATGCTTATTGAACGCTCTCGGGGGAAAAACATCGTTCGCGCTATCCGTGAAATACTAAGCTCCGATCAGGTCGCCGAAAGCCGTGATACCGAACTGATTCAAAGCGCGGATAACCCCAGCTTTCCTGAGGCGCTCAGAGAGCTGTTGCAAGTGATGGACTCGAACATTGAAGAACCTCTGACCATCGACGAACTGGCCAGCTTTATGGGTGTTTCGCGCCGTCGGATAGAGCGGCTATACCAAACCCACCTTGATACCAGCCCTTCGCGTTACTACCTCGAACTGCGCATCACCCATGCCAGGCGACTACTGATTCAAGGCAGCGACTCGATTGCCAATATCGCCGTAGCCAGCGGCTTTGTCAGCTCCACCCACTTCAGTCATTGCTTTAAAGACTACTTCGGAATTTCACCTAGCCAGGCCAGACAGCAACGTTCCAGCTAAGAGGCCTTGGGAGATCAAAGCCTGCTTCTGTAGTCGGCATGATGACTAAATTGATACAGATTTTCAGTGTGCATATTGAGTTTTTCTGAAACATCAAACGTATCGTCGTAACTGGTTTTTATCTCAAAAGCCAGTTCCGTCAAACGGGCAATATTCATACTTATCGCCTCGCTAACGGTAGTCTGCTGCTTCGCCGCAGAGGCAACCTGAATGTTCATATCATTGATACACTTCACTGCCTCTCTGACATGGCTCATCGCACTGGAAGAGTCACGGGCTAAATGCTCCATCGTACTGCTCAGTTCCCGGCTACGCTCCATCACAACAACAGCATCTTGTGATCTTGATTGCAGGTGCCGGATCGTTGAACGGATCTCTTCGGTACTATCCTTGGTCCGGTTAGCCAACTTACGAACTTCATCGGCCACGACCGAGAAGCCGCGACCATGATCACCCGCTCTTGCGGCTTCAATAGCAGCATTGAGCGCCAGCAAGTTGGTCTGCTCGGAGATATCTTCTATCACACTCAAGATAGAACTTATCTGCTCAGCATCACCATTCACTTCACCCACCACACCTGTTGCCAACCCGACTTCGGCGGCCAACTCACGAAATGAATCTATCGCTTGTTGCAATATCGCCTGACTCTCTTCACTTTGCGAGGTAGCTTCTCCGGCGGAACTCGCGGCACTCTCAGTGTTATTTGCCACTTCTTGGGCAGAAGCGGCCATCTCGGTGACCGCAGCCGCAATCATCTCTGTTTCTTCCAGCTGGTGAGAACACTTTTGGTAATTTTCACTATCGGAGGCACAAATGATATCCATCTGCTCCTTTAAACCAGCTGCTTCAGACCGCATTTTTCCAACAAAACTCTCAGAAAAATCTACCAGGCCACTAAGGATCCTATGATTAAGTCCCACTTATTAAGCGATATCGTTCATCAAAGCCATTCGGCCGCATAACCACCACCCTCTGCTCGTTTTTTGATCATCTACACGCCATTTCCCGGCATGTAGACGGATCTATCCTACCCTCGAAGCATCTGATCCACGCGCGCAATGTTCGCCAGAGCAAACAACATTGCCAACTTGCAGTCGTTCTTCATCAAACCTCGGTAGCGTGCCTTGGTAAAACCAAACTGGCACTTGATGATCCGGAACGGATGCTCGACCTTGGCACGGATACTGGCCTTCATGTATTCGATGTTGATTGCCACTTTATTGATCCTCGGATGCTTCTTCAGCGTCCTTACCTTTCCTGGCTGCTCTGCAATGTGCCAATCAACGGCGACATCTTTTAACTCTTCTCGCTTTTCTGCTCCGCGGTAACCCGCATCCACGAAGACAAAATCTTCGCCACCGTGCAGCAAATGCTTTGCCTGATTTAGATCGTGTTCATTGGCCGCAGTCGTTGTAAACGTGTGTGTCAGGCCCGTTCGAGCATCGACACCGATATGGGCTTTCAAGCCAAAGTGCCATTGATTACCTTTTTTGGTTTGATGCATCTCGGGGTCACGCTCTCCCGCTTTGTTCTTGGTTGAACTGGGCGCTTCGATGATAGTGGCGTCCATCAGCGTACCCTCTTTGATCAGTACGCCTGCTTCAGTCAGCCAGTTGCTGACTTCAGAAAAGATCTTTCTGGCCAAGCCATGACGCTCCAGAAGATGACGAAATTTCAGAATGGTAGAGTGATCGGGAATCGGCTTATCCAGTGACAGACCTGCAAACAGGCGCATGGATGCAATTTCGTAAAGAGCGTCCTCCATTGCTGGATCGCTCATGCTGTACCACTGCTGCATGCAATGGATACGCAGCATCGTTGCTAGCGGATAAGGGCGGCGGCCGTTGCCAGCCTTAGGGTAATGAGGCTCGATCACCGTCTCCAGCCTTTGCCAAGGAATCAGCGATTCCATACGCCCCAGAAAGATCTCTTTACGGGTTTGGCGGCGCTTAGAACAGTATTCACTGTCAGCGAAGGTGAGCTGGTGATCCATCGAATATTCCTCAAATCATGAGGCTTAGGATTGTCTCATGCTGGGGACTTAATCACAGGATCCCTAAACGGGAGCGAAACTGTCTCCAATACCGATCAAAACATTGGGCATGCGGGATTCAGATAATAAGTGCGACACTTTGTGTTGAGGGTCTTAGTGGCGTCGCCGTGTGATATAGGTCTACTCGGGGTGACTTATCGGCAAGTATGGTGGTATCTCTGTTGTTGTCTGCGTTACGTTCAAATAAAGGTTTTGCGCGCAGCCTGGCTGGCCTGCAGCCGCTTGTTGGCCCACAACAGGGCTTCGCCGTCGACGCCTTCGCGAAATATCGCAGTTTTGAGCAGCGCTGCGATTTCCGGGCGGGCACGGCACGGCACCAAGGATTTTCGGCGTCTTTATAAACGATATGGCAAAATTCATTGAGTCGCCCCGGATCGGCCTTTTTGGCGCCTGCCCGACACTCCTTAAAAGGCTTGCCGCCGTTCCAGGAACCGGTGGTGAAGCCGAGGATCTCCGAGCGGGCACCGGCTTGCTCAAAGGCACGGCTGAAGACGTCGACCAGCATAGCAATCGATTCGATGTGTTGCTTCATCGAACCTGAATTCTCAATCAGAAAGCACACCAGGCAATCGCTGTGAGGTTGATGCTGCTCCTGGCGGAACAGCCGCCGCTCTGTGGGATTGGTGACCAATTGGGAGAGGCGCCGAGCATTGAGATGCCCCTCCTCTTCACCGAAGCACCACCGGGCGGCGCAATGCCCAAGGCACGATCCCTTCTTGAAACTGGGTTACCTGCTTGCCGTCGCGTAGGCTGATAGTGTCTTTGCCGATCACACCACGATTATGTAATTTAGGCAGTGAGTAAGATCCTGAGATGCATCAGGCCAATAAAGGTAATCAATGGGATTAGGTATTAAATGCCCACAGCGGCAAATCTATCTAGATGGGTCTGTATAGCGAAAAATCGAGACTTGATCGCACACTCCCCCCTAGCTAGTTCCCATCCATAAACAGCCTGTTTCCAGATTAACCTGACAACAGAAG
>JBALVL010000049.1:0-32502 GCA_036961355.1 Motiliproteus sp. | reverse complement strand
TGGAGGCAGCGAGTTAGGAACTAGAAAACAGTGCCAACTACCTTGAAAAACACCGTTTTAGGTGGCCATTCTGATGCAGCTCCTTTGATTTGGACTGATGGAATTACGATGCGCGGTGTAGGCCCTGAAATCGCGATGGAGATATTGACGGAATTAGGTGTAACAGTTTTACACGCCCCAAAACTGCCTTACAAACGTACTATGCGTTTTTTGCAATCAGGGAATATTGATCTAGTCGCTGGTATGGTGGCCAATGAAGAACGTGGCGGTTTTTCTGAATTTGTCCAACCACAACTGATGAGTATTTCACCGTATATATTTACGATGAAAAACAAAAAAAACACCGTAACCTCATGGAATGATTTAGTTAATCTTCGTGGAGCTGCTCATCGAGGGAGTGCTTTTGGTAAAAAGTTTGATGAATTCGCCAATAGTCATTTATCTATCGATTTAGTAACCCTACCCATCGATACACTAAAAATATTGGCGCGAGGTCGTGTAGATTACGCGCTTCATCATCGACTATTTGGGATGCTTCAGATGAAAGTGTTGGGCATCGAAAACCAAATCGCTATTTCAGACAAACCATTAGGAGATTTCTCACAAGCGATAAACTTTGCTTTTTCGAAGCAATCGCCGTGCAAATACCTGTCTTCAGCATTTGGTGAAAAGCTATCAAAATACCTAGCAGAACACGATTTGGAAGTGTTATTGAATACGCACACTCAAGCTTACCTCCACTACTTGAAGAGCAAAAAAGGCTCAAGCAACGATAGTTGATTCTGAGCAGTGCCTCTTCAGAAACAACACCAGAGCTATGTCTGCTTCGTCGATAAAGCTGAAATTTTATTTGGCTGTATAGCCTGAACACTTTGACGAAATATGACGGGTAAATTTTTCGTTACGAATTCCGGTCTGGAGCGTGCTCTGTGAATTGTCTTCAAGTAGCAGCGCGGTAATAGAGCAGGAATTACCGGTACCGACTATTCCCGATGCCATCACCGGTTAATCAACACCTCTTGGCGCTCTCCTCTAATCCGGTGTTTAAGGTAGGATGAGCATCGTAAATGACCAGACTAGGAACCGCTTCATACTAAACACCAACGGGCCGGAGTTTTCACAGATTCCCAAGCTTGAGGCGGTTAGTTTAGCCGAGCATGTGGATCACTTTATTATCGGTGGCCAAGAGCCGGAGCAAAAACCGGCGCGTTCGATTTTCGACAAAGCCCTGACGTTAGCCAACCGTACTGCATCCGAGCGAAATACCGGCGCTGATTTTGGAACTGCAACAGAACCACAGCGAAACGTAAGTGACGCGTAATGACTAGCAGGCCAGAGCCGGCTTGTTAGTGGCTATCGCACTAGGCCTTGGTCCCGCTGCAAAGTTGATAATAAGTGCATATCAGCATGTGATAACCGTTAAAACTTGCGTACCAACACCACACCCGCTGCGATGAGCAGCACACCCGCTAGTCGCCACAGACTGATCTGGTGGCTGTTGAAACCGATCATGCCGTAATGGTCGATAACCAGCGCAGCGCTCATCTGACCTGCGATGACCAGCGCCAGCAAGGTTGTGGCACCGAGCTTCGGGGCGAAAATGACCATTGATGAGACAAAAAAAGCCCCCATCAAACCGCCGCTCCAGGCCCAGATAGGGGCCTCTTTGAGTTGGGTGACACCTGGCCAAGGCTGCTTAAGACCGGCGTAGAGCGCAATCAATACCAGTGAACCCACCAGAAAAGAGGCGCCCGAGGCCCATAAAGCATGGCCGCTGTTGCGTGCCAGTTGAGCGTTAACACCCGCCTGCAGCGGTAACATTGCGCCAGCCAGTAACACGATAGAGATGCTGAACCAGATCATAGCGACCCCTGAGTTTAATGGTGTGACGTATCGTTTTTCGACAGAAAAAAGGGGGCGTGAACGCCCCTAAAAGGAAAGTGCCTGGAGATACTCCGATGACCGATGCCGGGGAGTATTTTGAGTGGTATCGATGGTTGAACCGGGGCTGGATTTAGCCCGGTTCAACCTTCAGCCTTCATTCATGCGAACAACATCAGGCTCTCTGCTAGCCGCGCTTGACCGGTTGAGGGGCCTTGCGTTCGGCCTGTTTGGACAGCGCATCGAACATTGGGTTGAAGGCCGGACGATGGATATATCGACCCGCGCCCTTAACCGCTCGCAGATCACCGTCGGCCCAGACAAGGTTTCCTTGGCTGATGGTGTGCGAGGGAATGCCCTTCACGGTGCGACCTTCGAGGATATTGAAGTCGATATTCTGATGATGGGTCTTGGCCGAGATGGTGCGAGTGCCTTCGGGATCCCAGACCACCAGATCGGCATCGGCCCCGACGCTAACGCTGCCCTTTCGTGGGTAGATGTTGAAAATCTTGGCGGCGTTGGTGGAGGTAACCTCAACGTACTCGTTCATGGTCAAGCGGCCGGTGTTGACACCCGCATCCCATAACACCGCCATCCTATCTTCAACGCCGGCCGTGCCATTGGGGATTTTGGTGAAATCATCCTTGCCTGCTGCTTTTTGGTCGGCACAGAAACAGCAGTGATCGGTCGCTGTTGTCTGCAAATTGCCCCCCTGAAGGCCTTGCCACAGAGCTTCCTGGTGTTCTTTAGAGCGGAACGGCGGGCTCATGACGTGGGCGGCGGCAAATTCGAAATCGGGGTGGCGATAGACGCTGTCGTCGACCACCAGATGTCCGGCTAAACACTCGCCGAAAACCCGCTGACCTTCATTACGAGCACGGGTGATCGCTTCGAGGGACTCCTTGCAGGAGACATGGACGATGTAGATCGGCGTATTCATCACCTGGGCGATACGGATCGCCCGGTTTGCTGCCTCTCCCTCGACTGCGGGTGGTCGTGATAGGGGGTGGGCTTCGGGACCGGTAATTCCTTTAGCCAGCAGTTCCTGCTGCAGTTGAAACACCAACTCGCCGTTTTCAGCATGTACGGTCGGCATCGCGCCCAGCTCCATACAGCGGCGAAAGCTTTTTACCAAGGTTTCGTCGTCGGCCATGATGGCATTTTTATACGCCATAAAGTGCTTGAAACTGTTTACGCCATGCTCGCGCACCAGTGTGCCCATGTCTTCACGGACGGACTCATCCCACCAAGTGATTGCGACGTGGAAACTATAATCAGTGGCTGATTTTTCGCCCCAGTCGCGCCACTGGTGGTAGGCATCCATCAGCGGTTGCTGAGGGGAGGGGATCACGAAATCGATAATGCTGGTATTGCCGCCGGCCAATCCTGCTGCGGTGCCGGTGTAGAAATCTTCGCTGGCTACCGTGCCCATAAAAGGGAGCTGCATATGAGTGTGGGGGTCGATGCCGCCCGGCATGATGTACTGGCCGGTGGCATCAATGATTTCAGCGCCGGAGGGGACATCCAGGTTTTCGCCGATGGCTGCTATCTTGCCGTTTTCGCAATAGACGTCGGCGGCAAAGGTCTGGTCGGCGGTTACCACGGTACCGCCACGAATCACGATAGACATAAAACTCTCCTTTTAGAGCAAGGGGTGCCGGGAGGTCCACTGAAGGATCATCATCGGCAAAGCTGGAATTTGAATGTTGGCTAATCTGGCGGCTGCAGGTGTTTTCCTGCAGCCGGCCTTAGGCTCTCGATTAGCTGCCCTGAATCGCAACTTTGCTGATCGCTTGTGACTGTTTACTGGCCGTGAACCAGTACAGCAGGCCACCAAGGATTGAACCGGTGAACCAGCCGTACTGGTAGAACCAGCTCAATGATCCGGTGGTGATGGCGTACAGCGTTAAGGCGACAGGGATGGCAAAAGAGATCATTCCCGCAGGGTTGAAACCGGCGTAGATACCATGGGTTTTGTACAGTTCCGGCAGATTGAGAACCTGGCGTTTGATCAGGAAGTAATCGACGATCATGATGCCGGCGATCGGTCCCAGCAGGCTCGAGTAGCCCAATAGCCAACCGGTGTACATCGCTTCGACACTGACGTCAGATTCGATCAGCCCCAGCTTTTTCAGCAGTTCCCAACTCATCAAGACAATACCGAGCAGGCCGGTGAGCAGTACACCCCGGGTCTGGTTGATCTTTTTCGGGGCGATATTCTGGAAGTCGTTGGTTGGGGAGACGATGTTGGCCGCCGTGTTGGTGGAGAGCGTCGCGATGATGATCATCACCATCGCAATCACGACCCAGAACGGGCTGTCGATCTTACCGATCAGGTTGACCGGATCAGAGATGGTTTCACCCACCAGCGTAGTGGATGCGGCCGTCAGGATGACCCCCAAGGAGGCAAAGAAGAACATGGTCAGTGGCAGGCCGATAATCTGTCCTACAATCTGGTCCTTTTGCGATTTCACATAACGGCTGAAATCCGGGATGTTCAACGACAAAGTGGCCCAGAAGCCGACCATCGCAGTCAGTCCTGCAAAGAAGTAGCCCCAGAAAGAGGCGTCTTCGGGGCGGTTGGCCGGGGTGGCGAGTAGTTCAGTGATGGAGATCTGCGGAGTTGCCCACATCATCAATCCCAGGCTTACCGCCAGTAACAACGGAGCCGATAGGGTTTCCAGAATCTTGATCGATTCAGCGCCCTTGATCACAATCATCAGATTCATGGCCAGGAACATAAAGAAGCCGATCACTTCGCCGCTGCTGCCCAAGTTTTCCCAGCCGGGTATCAATGCTGAGAAAAGGATATGAATGGCAATACCGCCAAACAAGGTTTGGATGCCAAACCAGCCGCATGCCACCAGTGCCCGAATCAGACAGGGGATGTTGGATCCCAAGATGCCGAACGATGAGCGGAGCAGTACCGGAAACGGAATACCGTATTTGGTGCCGGGAAAGGCGTTCAGTGTCAGTGGGATAAGGACAATAATGTTGGCTACCAAGATGGTGACCAGAGCTTCGGCTACCGATAAGCCAAAGTAGGCGGTCAGTACCCCACCCAAGGTATAGGTTGGCACACAGATCGCCATACCGACCCACAATGCCGCGACATTCCAGGTCGACCAGGTACGCTCTTTCACCTGGGTCGGGGCGATGTCTTCATTATAGTGCTGACTGTTTCTGACATCGTCGCCAGTTTGCAGCTCGTAAAACTCACCTGCCTTGACGGCGGTTGAGGTGCTTGGTTTGTTAGTGCTCATTGCTGATCCTCATTGTTATTATTTTAGGCTTCGACAGCCTGTGAGACTGAGTGGGTCGCTGCGGCAGAATCACTAAGGGATCGGCCTGCGTCGCGGCTTTTTTTATTACCATCGTCCTTGATGAAATTGTTCAGATAAAGGGTTCTGTACCCTCAGCACGTCACCTGTATTCGACAGCCAGAACCGTCCGTTGCAAGGGGCGTAAACCTCTAACCGGACTTGATTTCGGCGCGTTGTCGAATGGGATTTGATAATTGGGCTTAAACAGGTCGCTAATACGTGCTGTGCACGGCTTGAAGGACGATATTGAAGAGGATAGCGGGAGCTTGTTGATGGAACGGCGGAGTGCAATGTCCGGATGTATCTGGATTGCATGGCGTTCATATCGATAGCCTCCGTATGACCCTTTGCTATACCAGCGAAAGACCGTTGCCGGTATTTGGCTGGGCTAGTCGATTGCCAGTATCCATCGTGTCGGATTGACTGGAATCGCGGCGGTTTTGTTGAAACTCACCGGACTAAGGGTCGGTTAGATCCCATGAGTGGGATTCTTGTTTTTACCTGTTGGTAAATACTATGTCGGAAGAAAAATATTGACAAGCGTTTTTTTCCAAAAGGTAAAAAGTTGACACGAAAAGAGTGGTTTTTTAGAATAAATTGTTCCTTATCTATCTGAAAAATAACTGAATTAATAAAATTTAGTTCTAAGGTATAAAAATTCACTTCGATGTTATGAAGATTTTTTCTGCGCGATAGTGCGTTAAATTCGTGATTTCAGTTGCTGCAGATAACTTTTTAATACCAGGTTAGAGCGTGTTCCTTTACGCGTGATGGCAGCGTATTCGGTGGCGTAGCGCAGCTGGTTGGGTTTTAGCGCTCGCAGGCTGCTCTGTAGTAGCCAGCGTTCGGCAAAATGAACCGGCAAGTAGCCGATGTACTGGCCGGTGAGTATCAAAAAAGCGATCCCTTCCCGGTCGGTGGCGGTGGCATTGCTATTCATCGATTGATAGATCGCTTTGGTTTCTGCTGCCTGAGGATACGCAGGCAGGACAGCTTCGAAAGATTCGATCTCGGCACGGCAGAGTTTCCGGTCTGTTCGCATAAAGAGCGGGTGGCTATTGCTGCAATACAGGTTTGATTCCTCAGCATAGAGTGGAATGTAATCCAGTCCCGTCAGGTGTTTCATCACCGGCACGACACCGGTATGTAGGCGTCCCTCCAGTACCCCGGCTTCTATTTCACTGGGTGGGGTCATGTGGATATTGATCTGCACCTCCGGCCCCTGTTCTTTCAGCGCTTTGATGGCATGGGTAATCAGCATCCGGGGCATCGTCACCAGGTTATCAGTGATACCAATATTGAGTTCACCCTTGAGGTTGGCATGGGTGCTGTTGACCTGCGTGCGGAAGCCCTCCAGCGCAGCGAGCAGCTGAAGTGCATAGCCGTACACCTGCTTTCCCTCATCGGTCAGCGAAAATCCGCTGCGGCCTCGCTCGCAAAGCCTTAGGGATAACCGTTGTTCCAGATCGGTCATGGCGATGCTGATTGCGGCCCGGGTGATATTTAGCTCGGCTTCGGCAGCGGAAAAACCACCACACTCGACTACCGCTTTGAAAATCCGTAGCTGGCGAATGTCTGAACCGGCGATGCTTCCGGTCAGGACTGGCTTGTTTTTCTTCATTTAACGGGTCTCTTTCTTTGTATTTGTTTTACCAAAAGGTAAAATTATAGAATCATACTTTGACCTTTTGGTAAATAATTACTTACCTGAAGGTAAATACAAAGGGATTTAACAACGCTTGCCGAGGTTGCACAGTGGCTTCACAACGATGCCTTTGACCGGTGCGATACCGGGCTGAGGTTTCACAGAACCTTCATCTTCAAATAACAAAAAAAGGTGACCGCGATGCCTGAATTCGATACCCAAAAATCCGCAGGAATGTCCCGTGCTGAGCTTGAGGCTTACTGGATGCCCTATACCGCCAACCGACAGTTCAAGGAAGATCCGCGGATCATCGTCGAAGCTAAGGGCAGCTATCTGACCGATGCTCAAGGGCGCCAAGTGTTTGATGGCCTGTCCGGGCTTTGGACTTGCGGTGCGGGGCACTGTCGGCCAGAAATTGCCGAAGCGGTTGCTAAACAGCTGAAGCAGCTTGATTACGCACCGGCCTTCCAATTCGGCCATCCCAAGGCGTTTGAGCTGGCCAACCGGATTAAAGAGCTGACCCCGGCCGGGCTTGATTATGTTTTCTACACCGGTTCAGGTTCAGAAAGTGTCGAAACATCGCTGAAAATGGCCCGGGCCTACTGGCGTAAGAAGGGCATGCCGACCAAGACCAAGTTGATCGGCCGCTCCAAAGGTTATCACGGGGTTAACTTTGGCGGTATCAGTGTGGGTGGTATCGGTGCCAATCGAGTGCTTTGGGGATTGGGTGTTGACGCTGATCACCTGCCGCACACGCTGTTACCCGAAAACGCCTTTAGTCGGGGTATGCCGGAGAAGGGAGTCGAGCGCGCTGAGGATCTGCTTGAATTGATCGCGCTGCATGACGCTTCCAATATTGCTGCGGTCATTGTCGAGCCGATGGCCGGATCCGCCGGTGTTCTGCCGCCGCCTAAGGGTTATCTCAAGCGGTTACGGGAAATCTGCGATCAGCATAATATCCTGCTCATCTTCGATGAGGTGATCACCGGGTTCGGTCGGATGGGCTCTTATACCGGAGCCGAAGAGTTTGGGGTTGTGCCTGACATCATCAACACCGCCAAGCAGCTGACCAACGGCGCGGTACCAATGGGAGCCGTTATCACCAGTACCGATATTTATCAGACCTTCATGGATAACGGCGGCCCGGATTACATGATGGAACTGCCGCACGGCTATACCTATTCCGGTCACCCGGTTGCCTGCGCCGCGGCGCTGGCATCACTGGATATCCTGCAGCAAGACAATCTGGTGTCGCGGGTCAACGATATCAGCCCGCTGTTTGAAGATGCGCTGCATAGCCTCAAAGGCACCCCGTATATCAGTGACATCCGTAACTACGGCTTAGCCGGTGCGTTGCAGATCGAAGCGTACCCCGGTGAGCCGGGCAGACGCCCCTACGAAATAGCGATGAAGTGCTGGGAAAAAGGTTTCTACGTTCGTTATGGCGGCGACACCATTCAGCTAGGCCTGCCTTTTATCACCGAGCGCGAAGAGATCGACAATGTGATCAATGCGGTAGGCGAGTCGATCAACGAGTTGGATTAAATCGGCTACCCGCCACGCCAAACGAGTCGGGTAGGTCGCTTATAGTGCTCTGTCCGGGTTTACCCAAAGCGCTCTGTAATGAGTGATATTTAAATAATAAGACGTATAAAAAGAGGCTTACCCAATGAGCATGATTGGACATTTGATTAATGGTGAACTGCGTACCGATGCCGAGCGCACTCAGGACGTTTTTAACCCTGCAACCGGTGAAGCTAGCAAACAGGTGGCTATCGCATCCGTGGCCACCGTAGAAGAAGCAATCGCGGCAGCCCAAGCGGCTTACCCTGCCTGGCGTGATACCCCGCCAGCCAAGCGCGCTCGAGTGATGTTTAAATTCAAGGCGTTGCTCGAGTCTCACGCTGACAAAATCTGCGCCCTGATCGGTGAAGAGCACGGCAAGATTTCCCATGACGCTGCGGGTGAGCTACAGCGCGGGATCGAGTGTGTTGAGTATGCCTGCGGTGCTCCTGAACTACTCAAAGGTGAACACTCGAAAAACGTCGGTCCTGCGATTGACTCCTGGAGCGAGTTCCAACCACTGGGCGTCGTTGCCGGTATTACGCCGTTCAACTTCCCAGCCATGGTTCCGCTATGGATGTACCCGATGGCGATCGTCTGCGGTAACACCTTTGTGTTGAAGCCGTCCGAGCGTAACCCGTCATCGTGCTTGTATATTGCCGAGCTACTGGCCGAAGCCGGTCTGCCTGCGGGTGTCATGAACGTGGTCAATGGTGACAAGATAGCGGTTGATACCCTGCTCACGCATGACGATGTCAAAGCCGTCAGCTTCGTCGGTTCTACCCCGATCGCTGAATACATCTACGCCACCGCCAATGCTAACGGTAAGCGTTGTCAGGCACTGGGTGGTGCTAAGAACCATGCCATCGTGATGCCCGATGCGGATCTGGATAATGCCGTTAACGCGCTGGTAGGTGCCGCTTTTGGTTCTTCTGGCGAGCGCTGTATGGCGTTGTCTGTTGCGGTTTGTGTTGGTAAACCGATGCAGCAAGCCTTTATTGAGAAGATGAAAGTTGCGATGGAGCCATTAAAGGTGGGTGTATACACCGACGCCAGCAATGATTTTGGCCCCGTGATCACCAAACAGCACATGGAGAAAGTGGTCGGTTTTATCGACAGTGCCGAAGCCGATGGTGCGACGGTTGAAGTTGATGGTCGACACACCAAAGTTGCCGGTTATGAAAACGGCTTCTTCGTTGGCGGTACGCTGATTAATAACGTCACCCGCGAGATGGATTCGTACACTAACGAGATCTTTGGTCCGGTGCTGCAGGTGATGTGTGTTGACTCGATGGAAGAGGCGATGCAACTGATCAATGACCACGAGTACGGTAACGGAACCTGCATATTCACCCGTGACGGCGAAGCAGCACGCTACTTCTCCGATAATATCCTGGTGGGTATGGTCGGTATCAACGTTCCGCTACCGGTACCTGTTGCGTACCATAGCTTTGGCGGCTGGAAGCGTTCTCTGTTCGGTGACCTGCACGCCTACGGTCCCGATGCCGTACGTTTCTACACCAAACGTAAGACAGTCACCCAGCGCTGGCCTTCGGCAGGGGTTCGGGAAGGCGCACAGTTCGCTTTCCCTTCTTGATCGACCCGCGGGCGCCAACGGCGCTCGCTTACTCAGTCCGCTCGAACATCAGGTCCCAAACCCCGTGACCGAGCTTTTCGCCACGACGCTGAAACTTGGTGTCGGGACGGGCTTCGGGCTGCGGTGAGTACTGCCCTTCACCGGCGTGATTGCTGTAGCCGTCAGCGGCGTTCATCACTTCCATCATATGCTCGGCGTAGGGCTGCCAGTCGGTGGCCATGTGGAACACACCGCCGACCTTGAGCTTGCTGCGAAAGGTCTGAGCAATTTCAGGCTGCACCATGCGGCGCTTGTGGTGTTTCTTTTTGTGCCACGGATCGGGGAAGAACAGCTGGATGCCGTCGAGTGAACCGTCGGGGATGCAGTCTTTCAGCACCAGCAGCGCATCGTCGTTGTAGACCTTGAGATTGGTCAGTTCAGCTTTGGCGGTGCCGTTGAGCAGCCGACCGACACCGGGTTTGTGCACTTCAATACCGATGTAGTTGGTGGCGGGTGCAGCTTGCGCCATCGCCACCAGCGAATCGCCCATACCGAAACCGATCTCCAGCACTGTCGGCGCACTGCGGCCGAACACCTGCGCAAAATCGATCATGCCATCATCGAGGTTGAGTCCCAGCGTGGGCCATTGATCGTCGAGTGCTTTCTGTTGCGCCGGGGTCATCCGGCCAGCGCGCATCACGAAGGTGCGGATCGAGCGCAAGTATTTGTTGCTGTCGTCTTTGTTGTCAGTGCTACTGTCAGTTGTGGTTGTTTCTGGATCGTTATGCGGTTCGGTCATGGTGTTGGAGTGCTTAGTCAGAGATAGTGATTGAGTAAAATAAAAGGGCCAGACCGTTGGTCTGACCCTTGATGGTGCGCACCTGGGTTGCGTGCTTAGTCCAGCAGGCTCAGATCGCGTACCGCGCCTTTGTCGGCACTGGACGCCATCATGGCGAACACTTTCAGCGCCGGGGTTACCTTGCGGGGCCGATATTCAACCGGCTTCCAACCGGCTTTGCCTTTTGCGTCCATCGCGGCGCGGCGGCTGGCTAGCTCGTCGTCGCTGAGTAGCACGTCGATACTGCGGTTGGGGATGTCGATGCGGATCTTGTCACCGGCTTCGACCAGTCCGATTGCACCGCCCGAAGCGGCTTCGGGCGAGACGTGGCCGATCGACAGGCCGGAGGTGCCGCCGGAGAAACGACCGTCGGTCAGCAGAGCACACTCTTTACCCAGTCCTTTCGACTTGAGGTAACTGGTGGGGTAGAGCATCTCCTGCATACCCGGACCGCCGCGCGGGCCTTCGTAACGGATGATCACCACATCGCCGGCTTTGACCTTATCGGCCAGGATGTCGGCTACAGCCTGATCCTGACTTTCGCAGATGTAAGCGTTGCCTTCAAATACCCAGATGCTCTCGTCGACACCGGAGGTTTTCACCACACAACCATTGAGCGCGATGTTGCCGGTCAGTACGGCCAGGCCACCCTCTTTGCTGAAGGCGTGCTCGACCGAACGGATACAACCGTTGACGCGGTCAGCGTCGAGCGAGCCCCAGCGGGTGGCTTGCGAGAACGCCGTCTGGGTAGGAATACCGGCGGGGCCAGCGCGGAAGAACTTCTTCACCGCGTCGTCGCCGCAGGTCATGATGTCCCACTTATCGAGTCCCGCCTGCAGCGTTTCGCTATGCACGGTGGGGATGCTGGCGTCGATCAGGCCGCCGCGGTTGAGTTCGGCCAGAATGCTGAAGATGCCGCCGGCGCGGTGCACATCTTCGACATGGTATTTCGGATCGTTGGGCGCCACCTTGCACAGGTACGGTACCTTGCGCGACAACCGATCCATATCGGCCATGGTGAAGTCGACCTCGGCTTCCTGAGCGATCGCCAGCAGGTGCAGAATGGTATTGGTCGAGCCGCCCATGGCGATATCGAGGGTCATGGCGTTGGTGAACGCGACCTTACAGCCGATCGAGCGTGGCAACACGCTGTAATCGTCCTGCTCGTAATGGCGTTTGGTGATCTCGACGATTTTGCGACCAGCTTCCAGAAACAGCTCTTCGCGATCGGCGTGGGTCGCCAGCATGGTGCCGTTACCGGGCAAGGACAGACCCAGCGCTTCGGTCAGGCAGTTCATCGAGTTGGCGGTAAACATGCCCGAGCACGAACCGCAGGTCGGACAAGCCGACCGTTCGACTTCATCGACAAGTTCATCGGAGGCGCTGTCATCGGCGGCCAGTACCATCGCATCGACCAGATCGAGACCGTGGTCGACCAGTTTGGTTTTACCGGCTTCCATCGGACCGCCGGAGACGAAGATAACGGGTATGTTGAGGCGCATTGCGGCCATCAGCATTCCCGGGGTGATCTTGTCGCAGTTGGAGATACACACCAGCGCGTCGGCACAGTGGCCGTTGACCATGTACTCGACCGAATCGGCGATCAGGTCGCGCGAGGGCAGCGAGTAGAGCATACCGTCGTGCCCCATGGCGATGCCGTCATCGATGGCGATGGTGTTGAACTCTTTCGCCACGCCGCCAGCCTTTTCGATCTCACGCGCCACCAACTGGCCCATATCCTTGAGATGAACATGGCCCGGTACAAACTGGGTAAACGAGTTGGCCACGGCGATGATCGGCTTGCTGAAATCCTCGTCCTTCATTCCGGTCGCACGCCACAGAGAACGGGCTCCGGCCATGTTACGGCCCTTGGTAGAGGTGTCTGAACGATAAGCGGGCATGGGTCTTCCTCGATGCGGCTGACGGGTGATTAAAGTTGCTGATAAAAACGTCGTTAAACGGGTAAAAAATAGAGTAAGCCGGTCATTCTAGCAAGGGGGCGGTTGAGGAGCCAACGGAACCGGCGATAATGCGCTAACCATTACGTTATTTTTATCAGGCGTTGGCGTCCGATAGTCGCGAACTGCTGGCAACGACCTTGAAGCGTTCAGGGGCTCGCCGTAGGATGGAGGGCAAATCTATCAGTTGCTGTGATGAGTACTCTTATATGGCCCGGAAAAAATCTAAAAAGACCGATATAGACACCGCCGACGGCGCTTCAGAACAGAGTCAGAAAGCGGCGGTGACTGCCGATAAACAGGCTGTTCGGGCCGACAAGTACCTGCGATTGATGACCAAAATCGGCATCCCACTGGCGCTGATCTGCATCCTTAGCTTGTGGCTGAGCCGCTGGCTTGGTTCCGACGGTCTAGAGCTGCTGTTCTTTATCACCTGCCCGTTGGCGCTGGCGATCGGTTTTGCTTACAACATCCGTTACGTCTCGCTGGCAGTTAGGCGGCAACGAGACCAGAACAAGTCATGAGTCAACAAGTCATGAGTCCGCTGCATCCGTTGTTGCTTAAAGCCTACCCGCAGTTGGGGCAGGTTGATGATGCTGCCGGCAATGCGGTACTGGCACAGGCGCAACTGCTCAGTGTACCGGCCGGGCAATCGGTGTTTCGGGTCGGTGATCCGTGTCAGAACTACCTGCTGGTAGTTAGCGGTAAGGTCAAAGTGGTGGGCCGCTCGCCGGGTGGGCGCGAGATCATTCTTTACCGGATCGATGAGTGCGGTACCTGCGTGCTGACCACCGCCTGTTTGTTGGGCGATGACAGCTACCCGGCTGAAGGGATTACCGAGACCGAGGTACAAGCCTTTGCGATCTCGCGCTCCGGTTTTGAACAGGCGTTGAACGGTTCGCAGGGGCTGCGGCAGTTTATCTTCGAATCCTACGGCAGCCGCTTGAGCGATATGATCATGCTAGTGCAGCAGGTAGCGTTCGAACGGATTGATCAGCGTCTGGCCAAGTACCTGCTTGAACAGGCCGCCGGGCGGATCGAGTTGAATATAACGCATCAGGATCTGGCTACTGAGTTGGGTTCTGCACGCGAGGTGATCAGTCGCCAGTTGAAAAATTTTGAACAGCGGGGGTGGCTGAAGCTGGGGCGTGGCACTATCCGGGTCGACGATCTGGAAGGTTTACGGCGCACGGCTGACGTTTGATCTCTGCTCTTACAGAGACTTATGCAGGGTTACTGTCGTTAGATGAATTTTGATCAGGCTTTGACTTCATAGCAATTTGCCCATAAATTCGAAGCAAGCTGTTTTGCAGTGTATGAATATTTTTCCATCGGTATGGTGCGCCATCGGGCGCGAATTGAATCATTAAAAAGGATTTATTATGAAACGTGTTCTTCTCTCTTCCGTACTCCTGATCGCCTCTGCCAATGCTTTTGCTGAAGCTCCCGGTGGTCCTAACTGTGGTTGGGGCAACATGTTGTTTGACGGATCTGCCGGACTGCCCTCGCACGTCGGCGCCAGTTTGACCAACGGCACTACCGGTAACGCATCGTTTGGTATGACGTCTGGCACCAACGGTTGTTCACCCAACGGTACTCTCAGTTATGGCGGCCAGCGCTGGATGGGTTTGGCCGGTGTGATGGACGAGTTTTCCGGTGATGTTGCACGTGGCGACGGTGAAGCACTGAACGCAGTGGCGGTGATGATCGGTATCACACCTGCAGATCGTGATTATTTTGGTGAAGTGGCGCATAGCAACTTCAGCACGCTGTTCCCAAGCGATGATGTTACCGCAGAGCAGCTGTCGATGAATCTGAATGAGATGATGAAGAGTGATGCACGCCTGAACCACTACGCGTCCTGATCGTTATAGCTTCAGAAATCCCCGCATTGGCGGGGATTTTTTTTGCCAGGCGTTTTCTTTGTTTTTCCTATTACGTGTTCTAAGGGTTTGTTTTGTCAGGATTGATAGAAAAGCTACAACGTTCGACGTTAGGTTTGTTGCTCTTGCTCACCTCTTTGTGGAGTTCGCAGGTCTTGGCCGATGATCAGGTGATAGCAGCCAGTTTAGACGTAGCAGCCGAGCCTCGTATCGAAGCGGTCGCCGCCGATCCGGCCTGGTACCGCTTACTGCATATGGATGCTGATGGGATTTCCAGCGTTGATGACCGGCGATTTTTTTTGGCGCAATCCGCCGACGATGGCTCTGCAGACAATGATCATGCAGTCAAAGGTCATACAGACAATGAACAGGCCGACAATGACCACGCGGACAATAACAATAAAGACATCGAGGCGGTGAGTGCCGCACAGGAGTTGATCGCGACGCTGGCGGCGATGCGCCTTGCCGGGCCAGTCGGTAACGATCATCCACGTTGCCGTTTTCCGGCTCGCTATCTGTGGTTGAGCCAGCAAGGTTTGCTTAACGGCTCTGCTACTGATTTGGCAGGCTGTGATGACTATCAGAGCTGGCGTCAGCAGGTCAACGCCAGCTCGGTTAGTTTGATATTCCCGTCGGCCTACCTCAACAGCCCCTCGTCGATGTACGGACACACCTTCTTACGTTTTGACTCGGCGGATGCCGATAGCGGTTCGCTGTGGCTGTCCTGGGCGCTGAATTTTGGTGCCAACGTCAATATGGATGACAACACGTTTGCTTATGCCTACAAAGGGCTGGTGGGTGGTTATCCCGGCCAGTTCAATGTGATGCCGTATTTTGACAAGATTAAAGAGTACAACCGGATGGAAAACCGCGATATGTGGGAATACCGGTTAAATCTCAGCGAAGCGGAGGTGGATCAGATGCTGACCCATATTTGGGAACTCAAGGATATCAACTTCGATTATTACTTCTTTGATGAAAACTGCTCTTACCGGTTACTGGAGTTGATCGACCTGGTTCGCCCCGAAGCCCGGTTAACCGAGCCGTTTGAGTATGCCGCGATTCCGGCCGACACCGTTCGGGCGGTGATCGATGCCGATATGGTGACATCACGTTTCTACCGTCCCTCACACCGTAACCGATTCTATCAGGAGCTGGCGCAGCTCAATCCGCAGCAGCGGGCGCGGTTGCAAGCGTTGAGTGTCGACGATAACCAGCAGGCCATTGAACAATTACAACAGCTGCCGGCAGAGCAACGAAAAGCCACCGCTGAAGCGGCTTATAGCCTGACCCGGTTGCGTGAGAACGGCCAGGTGCGAGACCCGAAAACCAGTCGTGCCAGTTACCGTTTGCTCAAGAGTATCAGCCAACAGCCGGATCTGGGTGTTGCCGATCAGGCCCGCACGTTGCTAGAAGATCCGGTGGACGGGCACCTGTCGTCAACGACCGGGCTGGCGCTGGGTGATGATGATCGGGGCAGTTTTGCGCAACTGCATTATCGCCCCGCCTACCATGACCTGCTTGATCCCACAGCCGGCTATCCGCCGGGCTCGCTGTTGCAGATGATGGCGCTGGATCTGCGGGCTTACGATGATGGTAGCGCTCAGTTACAGCAACTCGACCTGATCCGGATTCGTTCGTTCAGCCCGCGCGACGCGTTCTTTCAGCCGTTTAGTTGGCAATTAGCGGTCGGGCTGGATCAGGTGCAGAGTGATTATGCCGAGCGGGGCGATCAGACCGAGGATCACCTGGCGGGGCATGCCAGTGCCGGCGGTGGTGTTAGTTATGCGCTGGCCGACTCGCTGCTGTTTTATGCGCTGGCGACGGTACGTGCCGAGCTCAACTCGCAGCTTGATAACGATGCCGCGCTTGCTGCCGGTATCAACCCGGGATTGCTGCTCTCCTTGCCCTCCCGTTCACTGCAACTCAAGCTTGAAGGCCGTCATGACCAGCTAACCGAAGGGTTCTCGCGAAGCCAGTTGCAGTTGGCCGGACAGTATCAGTTGAGCCCGCAGCGCGGCCTTCGGCTGTCGATGGAGCAGCGCTGGCTCGACGGTAATAACAGCGATCAACAACTGAAGCTAGAATACCGTGTCTACCATTAATCGAACGTTATCAGATGTCGGACTGGTGTCGGCGCTGGTATTAGTGACACTGCTAAGCGCTGGTTGCAGTTCGACCACCGGGCTGTTCTTCTTTCCGCAGAAACAGTTGCTGCGGACCCCCGATCAGCTAGGGTTGGACTATCAGGATGTGCTGCTAGAGACGCCCGATGGTGAACAGCTACATAGCTGGTACCTGCCCGCTTCAACACCTGCGTCAGTACCGGCAAAAGGCTCGATCCTGTTCCTGCATGGCAATGCCGAAAATATCAGTACTCATATTGGCAATGTCGCCTGGCTACCGGCGCAGGGTTATAACCTGTTGCTGCTCGATTATCGCGGCTACGGTCGCTCCAGCGGCCAGCCACGATTACCCGATGTTCTGATCGATATCGATATGGCTGCTCGCTGGCTACAGCAACACAGCGATGGCCCTTATATCATCTTGGGGCAGAGTCTGGGTGCCGCATTAACGGTGTCGTACCTGGGTGCGCAACAGCGTTCCACCAACCCTATGGCCTTCCAGGCATTGGTGCTCGATGCACCGTTCGACAGTTATGGCAGTATCGCCAGCAGTACGCTGCGGCAGAGCTGGATAGGCACTGTGCTAAGTCCGGCCGCAGGGCTAGTGCCCAACAGTTGGGACCCGATCGATAGCATTGCGAAAATCACTGCGCCGACACTGTTTGTCGCCAGCCCCAACGATAGCGTGGTGCCGTTGGAGACAACACGTCGATTGTTCGAGGCCGCCACGGAGCCGAAATTCTGGCTTTTACATCAAGAACCCCACACCAGCGGT
This sequence comes from Motiliproteus sp., assembly GCA_036961355.1. Taxonomy (GTDB): domain Bacteria; phylum Pseudomonadota; class Gammaproteobacteria; order Pseudomonadales; family Balneatricaceae; genus Motiliproteus. The sequence goes on along the minus strand of JBALVL010000049.1, from coordinate 14,934 downwards.
TTTAACCGTACCGAGCCACGACGCCAACTGCTGCTGTTTTTGGATGGCGCAGTGGCGCAGGTCAAATAACCGCTCCATCCCAAGACCCGTTTTAGCTTAGAAAATGGCTGTTGTGTGACCTTGTCACTGAAGCCCCTTGCTGCTCGGCGTAATCTTGCCCTCATACAGCGGACGACCGCTGTTGATGACTTTATTACCTGTGACTCGCAAGGAGCACCTCATGCAAAAGAACGTAGGAACAATCGACCGCACCGTACGTATTATCGCCGGACTGGTTCTGCTGGCGTTGGTTTTCGTTGGCCCGCAAACCCCTTGGGGTTGGATCGGTTTGGTACCGCTTTTGACCGCTTCGATCGGTTGGTGCCCGGCTTATCGAATTTTTGGCCTGAGAACCTGCAGTAAGTGCTAGAGCTTTCTTCTTGAGGTGAAGAGCTCTAGATGAAGAGTTCGAAATTAGGAATATTAAGATTTAGCGCTCTAGGTTGTTTTCGTAGGGATTTCAGCCCGCTTCTGCGGGCTGCTTTTTAGCCTCCTTTTTTCTTAAAACCGTTAATCCGCAAGTTCATCCTCCCCCCGTTGCCGTTAAGTCTGCTGATCAGGCCTCAATCTGACGGCTTCGGTGATGGAAATCCTTTCACGTGTGGTTCAGTTAGCATTCAGTCGTATCCGGCTATGGTGATTTTACGATCACCAAAAAGGACCAGGATCATGACAACTCAAACCAAACAGCGACATTTGTTTACCGGTCTGGCTGCAGCCATTGCACTGAGTAGCTTGGCGATAACCCCGGCATTGGCTGACTCGCGTCATAACAATGGTTATCAGCAGAACTACCAACATGGTTATCAGCAAAGTTATAAACCAAGCCAACCCTACAACGCGCAATCGTCTATCAAACACAACAAGGTCAAATACTCGAAGGGGAATGGCCGCCATAAAGGCTCGAAACATACGACCAAAGGCAACAATGGCAAGCAACATTACGCTCAGGTGGTTGCGGTTGATCCGATACTGCAATCGGTTTCGTATCAGGTGCCGCAGCAGCAGTGCTGGAGCGAGCGGGTTGCGTATCAGGTGCCGGTAAAGAGCCATCGTTCGGCCACGCCAACGCTGCTCGGAACCATCATCGGTGCGGCGATCGGCAGTAATCTGGGTAAAGGTAACCACTCTGATGGTCGCACCGCTAAGACGATCGCCGGCGGTCTGTTGGGTGCTTCGATCGGTCGCGACTACAGCGTGCGAAATCAGCCGCAGGCGCGGACGCAATACCGTAATGAAGAGCGCTGCAACACGACCTATCAATCCCGCTCAGAGCAGCAAGTTACCGGTTATGATGTTAGCTACCGGTTCCGGGGCGAGACATACCGCACCCGCATGGATTATGATCCGGGGGATACTATTCTTGTTAACGTCCAGGTACGGCCGGTGATCTGATTCCGGCCTCATAGGCAGGTTTCAGAGTGACCGACATCAAGTCCCCGCGTTCTCGCTTCCGTATGCTTTCAGTGATCTGCGCTTTGCTGCTATCGGCATCGCTGTGCAGCGCTGCAGAACCGATGACCCGAGATCAGGCGGCACGCCATGTGCAGCAACAATACGGCGGTAAGATTCTTGATCTACAACCGGTCAAAACCAGCACCGGCAAGGCATATCGGGTCAAGTTGTTGCAGCAGTCGGGTCGGGTCAAATTGATGCTGATCGATGCCAGCAGTGGTCGCCAGTTACCGTTCAAATGAGCGGCGCCGAACGTCGGGTGATTGTAAAACCGGACGATTGTTAAACCGGGCAATTGTTAAATAACTACGTTCCTACGAGTCAGGGTTAGACGATGCGTATATTGGTAGTGGAAGACGAGCAAGCGTTGCGACAGCAATTGGCCGACGCCTTGAAATCAAACCGCTATGTCACCGATCTGGCTCCCGACGGTGAGGAGGGGCTCTATCTGGCGCAGGAGTGGCAGTACGATCTGGCCATTATCGATTTGGGACTGCCCGGAATCAGCGGTTTGGATCTGATTCGCAAGTTGCGGCAACAGGGTAACTCGCTGCCCGTTTTGATCTTGACCGCACGCAGTGATTGGCAGAATAAAGTCGAAGGGCTTGAAGCCGGGGCCGATGATTATCTAACCAAGCCGTTTCATATCGAAGAGCTGATGGCGCGGGTTAATGCGCTACTGCGCCGCTCGGTTGGTCAGGCTAGTCCGCGGTTCTGTTTCGGCCCGTTGGAGATCGATACCACGGCTAAGCAGGTGTTTCTGCAACAACAAGCGGTGGAGCTGACCGCCTACGAATATTCGACCCTCGAATATCTGATCCATCAGGCCGGTAAAGTGGTGTCTAAAACCGAGCTAACCGAGCACCTTTACGATCAGGACTTTGATCGCGACAGTAATGTCATCGAAGTGTTTATTACCCGTCTGCGTAAGAAGCTCGACCCCGACGGAAGCCTCAAGCCGATCGCTACCGAACGCGGGCAGGGTTATCGATTTGTGCTGCAGGCAGACGTCGCCGGCTCAGATACCAGCGCTGAGTCTGCTCCTGAAAAAAGCACCGCAGAGACCCGCTGAATCGATGCCGCTGCATCGTTTTATTCCCCACTCGCTCAATGCCCGAATCGGGCTGGCTTCGTGCCTGCTGCTGCCGTTGATTATCGGTGTAATGGCATTGGTGCTGGAGCGTGCTTACAACAGCAGTCTGCAACAGACCGTACGCGAACGGTTGGAGTTACAAACCTATGTCCTACTCGGTGCAGCCGAAGCTGGCGGCGGCGAACTCTGGATGCCTCCGACGCTGCAGGAAGCCCGTTTCAGCCAGCCAGGATCGGGCGTCTACGGTCTGATCAGCAACTCCGGCGGAGAGCTGTTATGGCGATCGGACTCCAGCCTGGGGGTTGACCTGACGCTGCCATCTTCGTTGCGTCAGGTGGCTCTGTGGCCGTCAATCGGCGAGCCGGTTTTTCAGCAGTTGCTGTTTTCGACCGGCCTTGATGGCGGTGCCGCCGCGGCGGAGATCGAGTTGTTTAGTTACAGCTACCGGGTGTTATGGGAGACCGAGACCGGTCAGGTGACTGAATTTTTGTTTACCACGCTTGAGCGCCCTGAACGCTTTCTGGCCGAGCTGAACAGTTATCGAATACAGTTATGGAGTGGTCTGGCGTTGCTGGTGTTGCTACTGCTGGGTGCGCAGGCGCTGCTGATGCACTGGGGATTGAAGCCGCTGCAGAGACTGGCGACCGAAATTAAAGCGATCGAAGCAGGCCGTAAAGAGCAGTTACAGGGGCTTTATCCGCGCGAAGTACAACCGCTAACCCGAAACCTCAATCTACTACTCGATGCGGAACGCGCGCGGCAGCAACGCTATCGCGATACCCTCGGCGATCTGGCTCATAGCTTGAAAACGCCGTTGGCTGTCTTACGTAATGAAGTAGGGCGCAATGCAGTAGCGAGCAGTGATAGTGCACTTAGTGGTCGCGAGTCACAATTGTTGCACGATCAGGTCGACCGGATGGATGCGATTATCAGTCACCAGTTGGGCCGGGCCGGCTCCGTCTCGGCCCATACGTTGTTGCAACGGGTACCGATACAACCGGTGGCGCATCGCATTGGACAGGCGATGGCCAAGGTGTACCCCGAGCATTATCGTCGCTTTGATGTCATCGGGCCGGAGCTAGAGTTTACCGGCGATGAACGCGACCTGATGGAGCTGTTGGGCAACTTGATCGATAACGCCTTCAAGTACGGCAATGGCCGGGTGCAGGTTGAAACGCTGCAACATGATTCGCAGTTGCAGATCCGGGTGGACGATGACGGAAACGGCGTTGCCAAACCGTTGCGCCAGGTGATCCTACAGCGCGGCTCGCGGGCCGATAGTATTGCCCCAGGGCAGGGGATTGGCTTGTCGGTGGTGCGCGATATCATCCACAGCTACAACGGTGCGCTGGAGCTCGACGATAGCCCGCTGGGCGGTGCCCGGTTTACGCTGGTGATTCCGGTTATGACGGATTAATCGGCAATTCCAGTACCCCTTCTGCTTGGAATTGCCGATTTTGTTTAGCCTTTAATAAGCACTTTTTCTAAGTGCTTAATAGACGCTTTTGCTGAGCGCTGAATAGCCGTTATAACCTTTTCTCAAACACCTTAGAATTTCGCTGTAGGTTGTACATCGCCTGTTTGCTTTCGGGCAGCGAAGACTGATCAATCGCTACGAATCCGCGCTCCTGAAACCAATGGGCGGTGCGGGTGGTTAATACGAATAACCGTTTGATCCCCAGTTTTTGCGCTTGTTGCTCGATCTGCCGTAACATCTGATCGGCACGGTTGCCGCCCCGATAATCCTTGTGCACCGCCACGCAGGCCAGCTCGGCCGAATCGTCTTGGTACGGATAGAGTGCAGCGCAGCCGATCGTGGCGCCATCGCGTTCGACTACGACAAAGCGGTTGATCTCGGTCTCCAGCACGTCACGCGAACGCCGCACTAATACCCCAGCTTGCTCCAGCGGCCGAATCAACTCCAGAATGCCGCCGACATCGTCGATGCCTGCGCCGCGAACCTGTTCGTAGCTTTCTTGCGCGATCATGGTGCCGCTGCCTTCGCGGGTGAACAGTTCGGTCAGTAGTGCGCCGTCGATGCGGTAGCTGATTAGGTGGCCGCGCTCGACACCGCCCCGACAGGCGTTGGTGATCGCGGTCAGTTGCCGCGAAAGCTGGCTGTGCTGCTGCTGGCTGTCGCTCAGGCCATCGAGATATTGTTGCAGCAAACGCTCGGCGGCACGGGTTAATAGCTCGGAGTGGCGCTGCCCATCGTCGTGAATAATGCCGTTATCTTCGCCAAAAAATACCAGTTTGTCGGCTTTAAGGCTGATTGCGACCTGGGCTGCGACATCTTCGACCGACAGGTTGAACACCTCGCCGGTGGGGGAGTAGCCCAAATTGGACAGCAGCACGATTGAGCCATGGTCCAGTTGCTTGCTGATCGCTGTGCCATCGACCCGGCGGACTTCGCCGGTATGGCAGTAATCGACACCATCAACAATGCCCAGCGGTTTGGCGGTGACATAATTACCGCTGCAAACTTGCAGTTGTGCGCCGTGCATTGGCGAGTTGGGTAGCCCCATCGATAACTGTGCTTCGATATCGGTACGCAGCCCGCCGATCACCTCCTTGACGCAGTCGAGGGTGGCCTGATCGGTGATTCGCAGATGGTGATGCAGTTGCGAGCTGATCCCTTGCTGTGCCAGCCGGGCTTCGATCTGGGGGCGACCGCCGTGCACCAGTACCAACCGCAAACCTAAACTGTTGAGCAACGCTAGGTCATTGGCGATATGGCTGAAGTTATCGTTCGCCAGGGCATCGCCATCGAGTACCAGTACCAGCGTTTTACCGCGATGGGCGTTGATGTAGGGTGAGCAGTGGCGGAAAAATCCAATGTAATCCGAACCTTTTGGTGCTGGGTTTACAGGATGGGATGATTCGTCAACGGCGGTTGAAGAGTGGCTCACGCTAGCGGTTCCTTTGATATCTGTCATTTGTGATTGATGTCGTACTGATCGGATTGCAGCTACGTGGGGCTAATGCAGCTGTCGTGGATCAGCTGTTGTAATACTGCCACGGTCGGCTTGATCTGATCCAGCGCCAGATACTCATCGGGCTGGTGTGCCTGATCGATCGAGCCAGGCCCCATGATGATGGTATCCATTCCCAGTTGTTGCAGGAAGGGGCCTTCGGTACCAAAGGCGACCGACTCTGCATCGTGTCCTGTCAGTCGTTCGGCCAGCTTAACCAGCTCAGACTCGCGGCTGTTATTAAACGCGGGGATACCGGGGAACAGCGCTTCGGCCTTCAGCTCGACACCGCAGCGTTCGGCGATCGGGCCGAGACGGTCGTGGATCTGTTGCCGCAGTTTTTTCAGCTCCATACCCGGCAAGGGCCGCAGGTCAAAGTCTAGTTCGCAGCGACCGCAGATCCGGTTAGGGTTGTCGCCACCGTGGATACAGCCCAGATTCAGGGTTGGCACCGCGACGTCGAAGGCGTTGTTTTGATGCTGTAATTGCAGTTCACCGCGAAATTTCAGTAACTCAGCGATCACCTGATGCATCGCTTCCATGGCGTTGTTACCCAGCGCCGGGTTGGAGGAGTGGCCGGCACGACCGGTCAGCCGCACCCGCTCCATCATCATCCCTTTGTGCAGATAGACGGGCCGCATGCCGGTCGGTTCACCAATCACGGCACGTCGGGCTTTTAAGCGTCCGGCAGTTGCCAGTGCTCGGGCACCGCTCATGCTGGTCTCTTCATCGGCGGTGGCCAGAATGATGATCGGTTGCCGCAATTTACCGCGCATGGATGGCTCGGCAAACTGGCGTGCGGCTTCGATCGCCAGTGCAAAGAAGCCTTTCATATCACAACTGCCCAGACCATAGAGGCGATGATCGCGCTCGGTCAGCTTGAACGGGTCCTGGTTCCAGCGCCCTGCGTCGAAAGGCACCGTATCGGTATGGCCCGATAACACCAGGCCGCCGTCACCGCTGCCGAGGGTGGCGATCAGGTTGGCTTTACCCGGATGCCCCGTTACGTCGAGCACCTCGGTGGTGAAACCGAGGCCGCTTAGCCAGTCTTCGAGTTTGTCGATCACCGGGCGGTTACTCAGGTCGATATCGTCCTGAGTGGAGCTGATCGACGGAATCGCTATCAGCTCCTGCAGCATGGTCATTAACGAGGGGGGCGTGTTCATAAACGGGTCCGGTTGAGGCAGGTGATACCCAGGCAAGTGTAATAGGCTCACTCAACTTACCGAAAAGCCGGACGGGTAGCAAAAGTGGTGTTAAATAATTGCTGGCTACCAACAAAAACGGCGAGCGCTCTTTCGAGTCACTCGCCGTTTTAAACGGGGCTTTTTAGGGGCGGGTCGAGGTTCTGTTAACCAAAGCGTTAACCAACTGTTGTTAGCCGAAGATACCCTTAAGCATGAAGAAGATCATGATAGCCAAACCAGCACCGGCGGGCAGAGTCACGATCCACGACATAAAGATGGTACCAACGACGCGCAAGTTCAGCGCTGAGATGCCGCGCGCCAGACCCACACCCAGCACAGCACCGACCAGCGTGTGGGTAGTGGAGATCGGCAAGCCGGTCCCCGAGGCGATAACCACCGTTGTTGCCGCCGCCAGCGTCGCTGCAAAGCCACGGCTAGGCGTCAGTTCGGTAATGTTGTTACCGACGGTCGCGATTACCTTGTGGCCGTACATCACCAGACCCAGCACGATACCGGCACCACCCAATAGCAAGATCCACGATGGCATGGCCGATTTTTGGGCCAATTCGCCGCCAGCACCAATGACACTGACAACGGCAGCCAGTGGGCCGACCGCGTTGGCAACGTCGTTAGAACCGTGAGCGAAGGCCATGGCGCAAGCGGTAAACATCATCAGGATGCCGAATACGCGCTCAACACTGGTGAAGTGGTAGTCTTCGTTCTCTTCTTTATCGTACTTAACTCTGCTCTCCATCCAAGTGCCCAGCAGCGCCAAGGCGATACCGGCGGCTGTCGCCATGGCCGCACTTTCACCGAAGCTCAGCTCTAGGCCAACATGTTTCAGACCCTTGGTGAAGGTCACCATGAAGATGACGAAACCGACCAGGAAGATGTAGAACGGGATGTAGCGCTTGGCGTTGTCGAAGGGATTGGCGGTGTCGAGAATTAATCGCTGTACGCTGCGGAACAGGAAGTAGGCCAGGGTGCCGGCCAGCATCGGCGAGACCACCCAGCTAGCGACAATCTTACCCACCTTGCCCCAAGCAACAGCATCGACCGAGATACCGACGGCGGCAAAGCCGACGATGGCACCGACGATCGAGTGGGTTGTCGATACCGGCCAGCCATAAGAGGTCGCGATCAGCAGCCAGATACCGGCAGCCAGCAGCGCTGAAATCATGCCAAACACTAACAGCTCTGGCGTATCGGCCAGCATTGTTGGATCGATAATGCCTTTACGGACGGTGGCGGTAACTTCACCACCCGCCAAGTATGCGCCAGCAAATTCAAAGATGATGGCGATGATGATCGCCTGCTTAATGGTCAGCGCACCAGAGCCGACCGATGTACCCATGGCGTTCGCAACGTCGTTAGCACCGACGCCCCAAGCCATAAAGAAACCGACCACGCAGGCCAGAATAACGAGTACATCACCGTACTGAGCAATAATTTCCATGATCTATCCTCGATGCCGCGTTAGCGGGCGATCAACAACTGGAAGCGACTACCGACTTGCTCGGCACGGTCTGCGAGTTCACCGATCCAGTCGATGACGTTGTACAGGAACATTACCTCAACCGGAGGTAGGTCGGTTTCGAGTTTGAATAGCATCAAGCGCAAGGCCTTCTCACGGCTGTCTGTTTCGCTCTCCAGCTCTTCCAGACGGCGTAGCATCTTCTCAACCACGTCGGCTTCACGACCGCGAAAACCGGTGACAACCAGTTCATCGAGTTCGTTAAGGGCTTTAACCGCCTGGCTGGTAACACTCAATGAGCACTTGAGGTACTCCATCATCAATGTGGCCATCGAATCTGGGATCTGCATCTGCCGACCCAGCATGATGCCGGCGATATCCTGAGCTTTATTGGCGATCCGATCCTGCATCCGTAGCAGGTCAAGCAACGTGGTCCGGGGGATCGGCATGAACAGGCTTTTGGGCATGTGCTGGCGCAGGTACTGCTTCAGCGCGTCAGCTTCGTGTTCCAGTCTGCCGATTTTTTTCTGAACCTTTTCGGCTTCGACCCAGTCTTTGGCCAGTACGGCTTCAAAGAAGGGTATCAGCTCGATCGCACAGCTATGAGCCTTCTCGATGTGCTGCTGCAACGGCTTAACCGGAGACTGAGCAAACATGTTCATAAAGGAACTATTCGCGACCATAGGGATCACCTTTGGATTAAAATTTTTGCGCAGTATACGTAGGGGGTCGATCGTTTTATAGTTTTGGGAGTGAAATAAATGTAGGCAGGATTCACCAAACTGACATCAAACTGTAACAATAGCGTCATTGCGATGACATTTTGACGAATTTCTCTAAGGGAGTATGCCATGCAACAGGAGATAGAACTCAAGCTAAGTTTACCCGAGGTTCACCGGTCAGACTTCAGCGCGTTGGCGTTGTTGAAGCACTATGCGTCTGCAGAACCCCGGGTACAGCCGCAGATTTCAGCGCTGCAAAATTGCTATTTTGATACCCCCGAGCAACTGCTGAATCAACATGCTATCGCATTGCGTATTCGTCACAGCAACGGGACCTTTATTCAAACGCTTAAAACACGCGGCAGCAGTCGTGGTGGTTTACATCAGCGGCATGAATGGGAGTGGCCAGTGCCCTCGGAGCAGTTACAGTTGGCGCTGTTGCCGGATGATGTGTTTCCGCAAACGTTGCAGCCCGCATCGTTGCAAGTGGCTTTTCATACCGACTTTCAGCGCAGCTGCTGGTTGCTCGATTATCCACTCGGTGATCAGTGGGCCAGCATCGAACTGGTACTCGATAGCGGTTGGGTCAGCGTTGGTCAGCGGCGTGATCGGATCTGTGAAATAGAACTCGAACTCAAGGACGGACCGGTTGAGGCGCTTTTTGCGCTGGCCGCTGAACTGGCCGTAGAATTACCGCTGCGGATCAGCCGCGTCAGTAAGGCTGAAAAAGGTTATCGGCTTAACCGCCGTGATCAAGCCTTCGGCGGCGATGATAGCTCTGACGATTGTCCAGTGATATTGGGCCACTTTGAGCTGGAAAACTGCCAGCAGTGGTTGGACCACCTGTTGATGTCGCTGGAAGAATACCAGTTTGAGCGTGATAGCCATTGGCTCAACGTTGCATTGGAGGCCTTTGATCAACTCGGACAACAGTTGCAGCACGGTGGCGCAGAAACCGAGCTGACCGGCCTGTTGATTCAGCAGCACCGCTCACTCGAAGAGCTATTAGCGTTAACGCCGACTGATACTCAGGTTCAGTTATGGTTTGAACGCCGGGAGCTGGGAGGATGTTTACTGCAGATCAGTCAATGGTTGTTCCAACACCCGCGTTAGGCGCTGAATATAGAAAGCACTGACATAGAAAACATGGATATAGAAAACAGGGACTCAGTAAAAAAGTGATTCTGCGATCGCGTCCCCGGCGGTTAATAACATTGTGAATGACACAGACAGCTTCAAAAGGATTTTCGATGCCCGCGTTACCTCCCGAAACACCGCTTACCGATACCGCATCGTTCGATGCTTTTTTTGGCCACACGGCGGAGGATTCGCCATCGCTGGAAAGCGTGCCTCAGGCCCTGCAAACCGAACTGCGAGATCGATGGCAGCAGTTTGAAAGTGCGGCGGAGTCGGAGCTGCTGGCCGAACTGGTTCAGCAGCCAGCCCCCTTTGCCGAGCAGTTGGCGCGCTGCTGGGTCGGCAGTAACTATGTTGTTGATCAGTGCCAGCAGAGGCCACCGTTGTTGAATGAGCTGCTTGATGATCTGCAGCGCGATTACCCGGTGGGTCACTATGCTGCCAGCCTGCAGCAACTGCTCGAGCCGGTAGAAACCGAAGAGCAACTGCAGAGAGTGCTACGCCAGTTTCGGCATCGTGAAATGGTACGCATTATCTGGCGTGACCTCAATCGCAGCGCCGAGATGGAGCAGACCACCTTTGATCTGAGTGCGTTGGCCGATGCCTGCACCGATCAGGCGCTTAACTGGCTTTACCGCTGGGCCTGCGAAAAGTGGGGTACACCGCATTCGCGGGCCAGAGAAGGTCATCCGGCCAGGCCGCAGCGGATGGTGGTGCTGGGGATGGGTAAACTCGGTGCTGGCGAGCTTAACTTGTCGTCGGATATCGATCTGATTTTCAGTTTCCCCGAAAGTGGTGAAACCGAAGGGGCACGGCGCTGCCTCGATAACGCCAGTTTCTTCAATAAATTAGCGCAAAAACTGATCCAAGCGCTGGATCAGCAGACTGCCGATGGCTTTGTTTTTCGCGTCGATATGCGGCTGCGGCCCTACGGCCAGAGCGGCATTCTGGTGCCCAGTTTTGCCGCGATGGAGGAGTACTACCAGGATCAGGGCCGTGATTGGGAGCGCTACGCCATGATCAAGGCTCGGGTGGTAGCGGGAGACTTGGAAGCCGGAGCCGTGTTGATGCAGGACCTGCGGCCCTTTGTTTACCGTAAATACCTCGACTACAGCGCCTTTGAATCGTTGCGTGAGATGAAGGGGATGATCAACCGTGAGGTGCGGCGCAAAAATTTGCACGGCAACGTCAAGTTGGGTCCGGGCGGTATTCGCGAGATTGAGTTTATCGCCCAGGCGTTCCAGTTGATCCGAGGTGGCCGCGATAGCCGGCTGCAGCAACGTGAGCTGCGGCATATTCTTGCATTACTACCGGAGACGGTCGGCATGCCGCAACAGGCTGCTGATGAGCTGTATAGCGCCTACCGCTTCCTGCGAAACGCCGAGCATGCGATTCAGGCGGTGGCCGACAAACAGACGCAGGAGCTGCCGCTGGACACGCTCGAGCAGTCCCGTATTGCTTACAGCATGGGCTTCAACGACTGGTCGCTGTTCCTAGCCGAACTCGATCAACACCGGGGTCGAGTGAGTAATCACTTCGCCGATGTGATCGCACCGGCCAATGAGGAGCAAGACGAGCAGGATCAGTCCAGCGATTGGTCACAGCTGTGGCTGGGTGAACTCGATACCGAACAAGCTCAGGCACTGCTACAGCAAGCCGGTTTTGACTATGCTGAGCAGGCCTTACGGCTACTCGATGGTTTGCGCGACAACCGTAAGGTCACCACCTTGCAGCAGGTCGCCCGCGAGCGTCTCGACCGGGTGATGCCGGTGCTGCTGGAGTTGGTGGCGCAGCAGCAGGCATCGACTCAGACGCTGGAGCGCACCCTGTCGCTGATCGAGGCGGTGCTACGGCGTAGCGCCTATCTGGTGCTGTTGTGGGAGAACCCGGGTGCGCTGGCGCAGCTGGTTAAGCTCAGTGCGGCCAGCTCCTGGTTTGCCCAACAGTTATCAAAACAGCCGATCCTGCTCGACGAGCTGATCGATGTCACCAGCCTCTACGCGCCGCCAAACAAAGACGCGTTGCAGCAGGAACTGCGCCAGCAACTGCTGCGCATTCCCGAAGAGGATGTGGAGCAGTTGATGGAGGCGCTACGCTACTTCAAGAATGCCCATGTACTGCGGGTTGCTGCCGCTGAGATCAGCGGTGCCTTGCCGTTGATGAAGGTCAGCGATTACCTGACCTATATCGCCGAGGTGGTGCTTGAAGGGGCGCTCGATATCGCCTGGCATATCATGACCGAGAAGCATGGCACGCCGCAGAAAGCGCCGGGTGTACCTTGCGATAAGGACTTTATTATCGTCGGTTACGGCAAGGTCGGCGGCATCGAACTCAGTTACGGCTCCGATCTGGATCTGGTGTTTGTCCACGACGGCGCGGCAAATCTGGCCACAGACGGCTCCCCTGATTTGGGTAAAAGGCCAATCGACACCCAGGTGTTCTTTACCCGGCTGGGGCAGCGCATCATCCATATTCTCAACACCTCGACCACCTCGGGTCAGTTGTACGAGGTCGACATGCGGCTGCGGCCATCGGGCAACTCGGGTTTGTTGGTCAGCTCACTCAAGTCGTTCCGCGAGTATCAACTCAATGAAGCCTGGACCTGGGAGCACCAAGCGCTGGTACGCGCACGGGTGATTACCGGTAGCATCGAATTGAAACAGCAGTTTGAAGCGGTTCGTTGCGAAGTGCTGGGGCAAGCTCGCGAAAGTGACAAACTGCGCAGCGAAGTTCGCGATATGCGGGTTAAGATGCGCGATCATCTGGGCAGTAAGTCGACCGATGGCGACGTCTTTCACCTCAAGCAGGATCGCGGAGGCATCGTCGATATCGAGTTTCTGGTGCAGTTTCTGGCGCTGGCCTATTCGATCGAGCAGCCGGAGCTGACCCGCTTTACCGACAATATCCGTATTCTTGATGCCGCCGAGCAGTTGGCGCTGTTACCCGCTGACGACGCTGAACTGCTACGCGAAGCTTACAAGGCGTACCGGTCGGTGGGTCATCGGTTATCGCTGCAGGAGCAGTCTAATGTGATCAGTGCGCAAGAGATGCAGGAGTTACGGGATTCGGTGGCGGCGATTTGGGATCGAGTGGTGGGGAGCTGATTGGTGTGCGCGGCCTCTGGGAATTGCCTTGTAGGAGCTAGCCTGCTGGCGATTCTCTTATTCTGATCTGTCGGTGTGGCTTGATGGCTTTATTCCGCCCCGCCGGGCGGGATCATTTTTGACGCATCAAAAACGAACCAAAAAATGCTTTCCCCACGACTTGCCGACTTTGTCGGGTCACTGCGCGTTGTGCTTACCGATGGCCGCTGAGGAAACTCGGCGGCTTCGCCCCCTCAAACAGCCTCAGCTCGATTCCATCACCAAGCAGCAATGCTCGTCTGCGTCGAAAGGGGGGGCAATACTCAGGAGTGAAGAGGGAGTCCGAGTTTTTTATAGATTTTGGTTTTACTGATTTTCAAGTTAAAACCATATACATCAGGATTACACCCACTTTCCCTTTCTGCACAGGCGAGCATTGCAGCTGATATAGGGATCAGCGAAGACGGTTGTTTGAAGGCGCGTAGCGGCTGAGTTTCCGTCGAGTCCCTATGGCAGCGAAACGCGCAGTGAAATCGGCGTAGCCGATCAAGCAGCAGGGGCCGCCTAGGAGTCCAGAGGATATGGCGGAGCATATCCTTGGGGCGCCCGGCGGGGCGCAATAAAACTAGCATCCCACACGTTGATTCAGTTTCACAGCAGCGTTGGGTTTAATCTATATCAAGCCCTGCCAAGTTATTACTTCAACAGGATGATTTAACAGTAAAACTATGGAACTACTGCAGTAGTCATGGAAATAGACAATGGCGGCTGCCACGGCTGCGATTTTGATAAACAGGGAAGACTGATATGACTACGCGCAACCCCCGCCCGTTCGAACACTGTTTGTTATTAGAAAAGATTCACGTTTCTCATGGCGTATTCATGGTTTCTCTATTTTATTGATTGTATTTCAATGGCTTGACTGTAAGTGTTTGTGATTATAGGGACGCCCGTTAATAATTGTTATGAGACCGAAGGCCTCTTAAACAGGCTGTTAGGGCTACTTGAAAAAGTCCGCAGCCAATCAACGAGATGTAGAAATGGAATATCCAGCATTACTTGAAGCAGGGATGCATAACATGACACTATCTGATCTAAAAAGTGTTTTTGTTGAGCCTTTTGAAAATGTTGAACGTAGAGAGAAGCTATTAAATCGTTTTGAAGAATTTATAGCTCGTTTAAAAGACGTCCCTATTAATATGGAAGTATGGATTGATGGCTCCTTTGCAACTAAAAAAGAACACCCTCGGGACATTGATCTCGTAGTTGTGCGTGCTCAAGATGAAGTGAATAAACTTCCCATTGAAAAACAATTAATTCTGAAAGAACTGTTTCAAGACCAAAAAACGACTAAGCTAAGATATGAGTGTGACGCTTATTTTGTTATTGATAATATGAATGATAAGAGTTATTGGCGTGGTTTGTTTGGCTTTGATCGAAATGAGAAGCCGAAAGGTATAGCTCGAATAAAAGTAGAGGCTTAGTTGTGAGTATTTTAAATTTAGAATCTAAGCTTGCGGCTGCTGAAAATCTAATCAGTGAAAAAGCAGAGTTACTATCACAAGGTTCCAATTTTTCTCTTGAGTTAAGTATTAACTCTCTCAAAGCACATGTTGAAGACCTATCATTCCAATTGAAAACTGCAAAAGAACAACGAGAAAAAGAAGTTGTGGAGTTACGCCTAATTGGTAATGAAGTAGATAACGGAACAGTACCTTTAGGGAAACTCTGATCAAGTCTCCGTATCTGGCACAATAGCCCTTTCTTCAGTA
>JBALVL010000002.1:0-190539 GCA_036961355.1 Motiliproteus sp. | reverse complement strand
TTATGGCGGATTTCATGATGGCAGAGAGTTTTCAACATTTAGCACGAACATAGCCTGTATTGTCTTTGAATGCGTTCCTTCCGATCTTTTGTCTATCGCAGTATCAGCACGACACTTGCATTTATTTGAAGGGTTGGATTATGAATAATCAGAATATTCCAAGAATCTCTGTCAGATCGAAGCCTTTCGGTCGGTAATGGTTACCGGCTAAGCTACCCAGGCGCTCCAACAGCAGTACTGATGATGTCCGCTATCGATAATACAGGTGTGAATACTACAGGTTAATCTCGATCCCTTGAAATGACCGGTCTGTGCGTATTTTCACATCTTCGCTATACACAACCTGCACAACACCAATATAAACCTCCTATTTTTAGCACTCTGCACTGAGCGTCTTTCGCTTCAAATTCTCGCTTATTTTTTGGCGCTGCGCGTCGGCACAACAACAACAGGACGACCGGCATATTTGATCACCTGCCGAGTGGTTCGACTGCTACGGCCAAAACTATTATGCGAACCCATGACGATCATGTCCGCATCAATCTGTTGAGAGAGTGAAACGATCTCCTCGGAACGTTTTCCGTCAGCGACAACCACCTCCACGACTGGCTTTGAGGGCGACTCTAACATCGCCATCTCTTCTTCATAGAAAGCAACCACACGCTGTTTCATGGTGCCCTTCACTTGCTCCAACCCGTCGTCGTGGATCGTTTTAATCAATGCATCCGGCAGGTAGTTATGGATCACTGCCTGACCGTAATCGCTGATCGGCTCGACCACATGCAGCATCACAATTTTCGCCTGATACAAACTTGCCATTTTGACGGCATGACGAAAGACGGGGCGGGTATGTTTTCCCAATGAGCTGGTATAGAGGATTGTGTTCACTTCGGGCAGAGACATAGTCAATTCCTTAAACGTTTTGTGTCGCTATAGGGTGATTTTAAAAATTGGGTTAATCGATAGTGTGATAACAAAGTAGGTAAACCCTGATCCGCACTCATCCAGCCGTTCATTTTATATAAGCATTATGCTGGATTTTCGATTTCAGCAACCCATCAAAAAAGTACCCGGCAACGCATTGTTCCCGGTATTTGCTGCAACTTTTTCAACGCCATATCACTATGTTCAACGTCAATGTCGATAACCACGTAACCCACCTTGTCGTTAGTCTGCAGATATTGACCGCTGATATTGATGCCATTGTCGGAGAAAACGTTGTTGATGCTGCTCAGCACGCCCGGCACATTCTGATGAATATGTAACAGGCGATGCTTATCCGTATGGGATGGCAAAGCCACCTCCGGAAAGTTAACCGAGGTTATTGTGGAGCCGTTGTCACTGTACTTAACCAGTTTCTCTGCCACCTCGAAGCCGATGTTCTTTTGGGCCTCCATGGTGCTTCCACCGACGTGCGGAGTCAGAATCACATTGTCGAATTCACGCAGTGGGGAGATGAACTCCTCCTTGTTGGACTTAGGTTCCACCGGAAATACATCGACAGCGGCTCCCAGCAACTTGCCCGATCGAAGTTCCTGACAAAGTGCCTCGATATCGACCACAGTACCGCGGGCGGCGTTGATCAGAATGCTGCCCGCTTTCATATGCGCCAACTGCTCGGCACCGAGCATATTTTGAGTCGAGGCATTTTCAGGAACATGCAGGCTGATGATGTCGCTGATCGTAAGCAACTCCTTCAGCGACCCAACTTGCGAGGCATTACCAATCGGCAACTTGGCGACCACATCGTAGAAGCTGACCTCCATTCCTAACGATTCAGCCATTACGCTGAGCTGCGAACCGATGCTACCGTAACCGATGATCCCCAACCGCTTACCGCGAATTTCAAAGGAATTCTTTGCTGATTTATCCCAAACACCCCGATGAGCCTTGGCGTTACGACCCGCCACACCACGCAACAGAATGATCGCTTCGGCCAAGACCAGCTCTGCCACACTGCGGGTGTTGGAATAGGGCGCATTAAACACCGGGATGCCTCGTTCAATAGCAGCACTCAGACTGACCTGGTTGGTACCGATACAGAAACAACCCACTGCCATCAGCTTTTCAGCGGCATCCAGTACCCGTTGGGTTAATTGGGTGCGTGATCGAATACCCAGAAAATGAACCTGCTTGATCCGCTCGATCAACTCATCTTCGGGCAGTGCGGTACTGACATAATCGATATTGACGTAACCGGCGGCTTTAAGGGTATCAACGGCTGACTGGTGCACGCCTTCCAGCAACAGGAATTTTATCTTGCTCTTTTGCAGAGACGTGATGGCATTCATATCTATAACCTTATGTTTAATTTTTAAATTTATTGCTTGTTTTCAAGATACAGAGCGATCGAGAGGCTGCGACAACCTCTGCTCCTGGCCCGAAAAAATATCCCAATCATCTTCTGTCGCAGGCCAGAACCGGCGCCTTTGACGCACTGATGATTCCCAGCCAGGACCTTGCTCACAGCCAATTTTAACGTTCACTGTCATTACCGATACGTCGTTCGTCGAAACGTTTTTTAGCGACACTGGAAGCGCTCAGTCATGCTCTGCTGCTGTGCAGCCAGGTTGGCTACGTCGCCTGCGAAAACTAGGATTTCACGCCCTAACTGGTTGCCTTTTTGAGTTCCGTCGGTGACATCGACCATGTTCTCGCTGATCGACACACTGGTTTGAGCAATCTCTTCGATACTGACCGACAGTTGACTGCTACGATCAGTCGTCAGATTGACCAGAGATTTGATCTGCTCAACAACGCCAGCAGCACTGTCTCCAAGTTCTCGACTTTGCAGCACGTTGTTAGCCCCAGCAGCCATTGCGGCCATGAGCCCCTGTAATTGCTGCTGCATATCGCTGATGATGCTATCTATCTCAGAGGTTGCGCCCACTGTTTTTTCTGCCAACCTACGAACCTCATCGGCGACCACTGAAAATCCCCGACCCGCTTCTCCTGCGCGGGCGGCTTCGATAGCAGCATTTAATGCCAATAAGTTAGTTTGGGAAGCCAGGCCGTTAATCATATCGGTCACATCATCAACTCTTGCGGAGGCATTGTTAAGAGCGATGCCACGCTGGTCTAGATCCTCAAACACTTGAGCCAAGGTCACCATCGTTGCCAGTGCATTATTGATGACAACACCGCCGCTTTCAGCAACATCACCGGCTTCAAGCGACTGTTGATGCGACTCTTCTGTCGCACCCGCCATATCATTGACCGTTGCACTGATCTGTTCGATCGCCGTTGCGGCCATTTCGGTTTGTTGGTTGGTTAGCTCGCTACCGGTCACCATCTTATCTATCGTCGAAGTCAGTTCACCGGACATGGTTTGGAGCTCGGCACTACCGTTTATCACTTGCGAAAGCACCTCTGAAAGGGTTTCCGTCAATTGATTAACCGCCAGACCGACCTGATCAAATTCATCATTACGGCGCAGGTCAACAGCTAGCCGTTGCGTCAGATCGCCTTCAGAAATTTTAACCAGTGAAGTCACAGCCTGATGCAAGGTGCGGCTAGCTTGCCGATGAGCGATCAGTAACAACCCCAAAACTACTGCGGCGATCAGCAAACAGCTGATCAGGATCTTCATACTCGCCGTATCACTGGCGCTAATCGCGGCCACTCGGGCCTGATGTAACAGGCTATTCTGCTGCTCCGATCGAGTGCTGATAATACTCAGAATCTGCTCTAGATTATTTACCGCAATACGATCATATTTTGCCAAATCAATAAGTTGCGCTCCGAACAAATCCAGTGGTGTACGCACAGCAGCGACTTTTGGGTCAAAGAATTCTTCGAAATTCTGCTCTAAGACAAGGGCATAAAAGTGTTCCAATGCCGCTTTTACGTCGACAAAACTCGGCTCATCCTGATTGTCTATCAGCCGGTCAAGCGACTCTTGAATCACCTGGAAACGTTCGCGCATGGCGGCAAATAAACCGTCCCCCAGCGCCGTCATTGAAGTATTCATCTCCCCTCTTAAACCGCTACTGGAGTCATGCCCCAGTACATCGGTGGCCGCCAACCAGTGTTTCCGGGTTTCAACCCACTCCGATAACAATAGTTGCAGGGAATCATCCGCTAAGCCGGCCGCACCACCCGATGAAACGATTGGCTGGTGGGTTTGATAAAATTGATCTAGCTCAGCTGCGACATCACCATTTCCGGTGGCCAAGTGACTAATCTGCTCCATCATGTCCAACTTCAGACGAAACAGATGTGCTTGCTGTTGATTAAGCCTGTCTACATCGTCTGAAGCTGCGACCAGTGAATTGAGCGAAGTGATGGACAGTGTCGCCAACACAGAAAACCCGATCAACGTGAAAACGACAGCCAGCAATAATTTTTGTTTAAAACCAATATTGATAATACGCATAGACTTCCTTCAGCATTGGCTAATGGTTGATGTGAATGATGCGGGGCTCATGTCGGACAGGTAATAGTACGAAGGGGTGATCAGCTGCCAGCTTGTCATGGGTGAAGCACGGCCCTCCACGTGACAAACTACGACAATACCCTGCTACGGTACTGCCGCTTATCAGGAAGGCACCCTGCTCCGACTTCATCACTTAGATCTGCAAAGCAACCAATACCAACACAGCCAAAAATACGGTCTCTGCCACCATCAAGATGATCGGCCGCCAACCCATAGCAGCTAGTTCTTTAAAGGACGATTTCATCCCTAGCGCTACCATGGCAACGACTAAGCACCAACGTGACATCTCCACCATGAAGCTGGACACTTCGGGCATGATAAAACCGCCACTGTTCAGCGAGACGATCAGGATGAATGCCACCAGAAAGCCGGGCAGAGGGAAGCCGGTAGGTTTACTATCCGTCCCGACCTGACCCCAGCGTGACGCGATCAGTGAAATGATCAGCACGGCCGGTACCAGCATCGACACGCGCAGCAACTTGGTAAAGGTAGCGATATCGCCGATCTCGTCCGACATCATGTAGCCGGCACCAACCACCTGAGCAACGTCATGGATGGTCGCCCCCAGAAACACCCCACTTGCAGCGGGACTCAGATCGAACGCGGTTACGATCAGTGGGTAAGCAACCATCGCAACGGTACTGAGCGCGGTAACGCAGATCACGGTAAAGATCAGATTCTTTTCAGCATCTTTGTCCTGTGGCAAAACAGCAGCAACAGCCAACGCAGCCGAGGCACCGCAAATACCGACCGATGAACCGGTCAAGATACTCTGCGAGCGCCCTAGCTTGAGCCAACGTCCGACAAAAAATCCAAATAGGATGGTCGCAGGTACCGCCACCAGTACGATCACAATCGGCGTGATACCCAAGCTCATCAACTGTTCGACAGTAATACGCGCCCCTAACAGGGCTATACCAAATCGTAATACCGATTTAGCAGAGAACTGAATGCCAGCCATACAGCGGCCTTCAGCAGACAGGTAGTTAAACGCCATTCCCATCAGCAAAGCATAAAGAATGACCGGCCCGCCGTAGTGTTCCGAAACAAAGCTGGCAGCCATCCCCACCACCAGACAGAGTGCCAGTCCCGGAGCAAAGGCCTGCAGGGATTTCCTGTACTCAAATATCTGACCCTTACGTAAATTCACCAGACTCACCCCTGTTCTCCTGTTCGATACCCTACGACCGTTCCAACCACCCAGTGACTGCGCGTGGCTAGATTCTGTGCTTACTAACCGAACGACTAAATTTTTACCGATCAGCGAGGGTGGCTTGTTATACGTTGATGTTGTTGTTTTTTTAATAGCTAAACGGCACGACAGTCCCGCCCGGCAAAGTGCAGCAGCTATTCCCTATACCAGCGCAGCAAGCACGTCATTAACGGACTAATTTACAGACTTAATACATATATCACAAGATATATTATGTCTTATATAAGAGTGTATATTGTAATAACAACACCACGACACACCGCTCCATCAGGCAATGAATGAAATGGGTAGAGGAGTAGCTGGCGAGATACAGTGATTAACGGCAGAAAGCCCACCAGAACTTTTAAGAAGCCGCTAGTCGCAGTGTTCTTTTTGAATGGCACACATAACAAAGACACCAAAGGCTTTGATAAGATGATGACGAGCATAGAGGGGGCTGCGGGTACCCAGCAGATTTCTCAGCAATGGCAACACATGATTGCCAAGCCGAGTTATCAAAAAATCCGAAGACCGGTAGAGAACCCACCGGGCTGATCTAAGGATCAATCAGAGAACGAATAATGAGTACGGAATTAGCCTGCTAACTAGGTAAGCTCGACCATATAACGATGCTGCTCAGTATCGCAGCGGCTAACACGAAGTTCGATGGCCCGGCCATCCAACGCAGAGGCGGTACGTTCAATTTCTAGCAAAGGCGTCCCGGTTTTAACACCCAAGCGTTTGGCCTCCACCGCGCCAGCACTAACGGCTTTTACCCGCTCAACCGCTTTAAGAACAGACATACCGTAGTCGCGTTGATACAAACTATACAGCGAGTTGGGTAACGGCTGCTTCTCGCCCAGATCAGGGATCAGAGCCACAGGCACCGACAAAATCTCATAGATTACCGGCCGGCCATCAAGTTGGCGAAGACGCTCGATCCGGGTAACCAGTTCGCCAGAATTCAGCCCCAGCTGCTTAATTTCCAATTCGCTGGCCGCAACATTCTTAGCACTGAGCACAATGCTTTCGGGAATTTTTTGCAGCCCATCCAGATCAACCAACCGAAAAAAGTGGAACAACGCCTGCTCTTGGGAGTGTTCGGCAACAAAGGTGCCACGGCCCTGCCTGCGAACCACCAGTTTCTCCGCCGCCATCTCATCCAACGCCTTGCGCACGGTACCCTGGCTAACTTTGAGTTCTGCGGCCAACTGATTTTCGCTGGGCAAGCCCATGCCGGGCGTCCAGGTCTTGTCGATCAAACGCTGCACCAGCAGCTGTTTTACCTGGGCGTAAAGCGGCAGAAATTGAGTCGGTCTCTCTTCTGTTGTCATGCTCAAATTTTGCCCGTCATCTGCGTAACGCAACTCGCGTACAGGGTTGGTATTTAGGAGCGCAACTATGCACCCTTCGGCATTTTCAGGCAAGGACGCAGCATATTTTGGAAGACAGAAGTCCTGCATTTTTGAATCTGACTGGGCCTATATTCAGCCCCAGGAAGAATCACGCCTGACGCGGCATACGGCCGATATGGGTAGATAAAATAGACAACGTGAGGGCGAGTTTTTCAATCCACCCATCTTCAGTTATAAAAAAGGGGGGCATAAAGCCCCCCAAAAGGACGCATTGCGTCGCTTAGGACATGGTCAAAAGCGCAGGAACCAGCGCTTTTTTCAGAATAAAAAAGAGGGGGCTCACGCCCCCCCAAGGGGTGGTGAATTACGTTTGATAGCAACTCATATCTATTAATTTCAGGCGCTTAAAAACTTCAACACCGCATCAACGCTATCCTTGGCATCGCCGAACAGCATCCGGGTGTTGTCTTTATAAAACAGCGGATTATCAACCCCAGCGTAACCGGTGCTCATACCCCGTTTGAGTACGATGGTGGTCTTGCCGTTCCAGGGCTCCAGCACCGGCATACCGGCAATCGGGCTGTCAGGCACATCCTGGGCGGCGGGATTAACGATATCGTTGGCACCAATCACTATCGAGACATCGACGTTGGGGAAGTCCTCGTTAATCTCATCCATCTCGTAAACGATATCGTAGGGAACTTTGGCTTCGGCCAGCAACACGTTCATATGCCCCGGCATCCGCCCCGCAACCGGGTGAATACCAAAGCGAACATTGACCCCCTTATCCCGCAACTTCTTGGTGATCTCGAACACAATATGCTGAGCTTGAGCCACCGCCATACCGTAGCCGGGTAAAATCATCACCTCTTTGGCGTTCAACAGCAGGTCGGCCGCCTCTTGCGCTTCGATCGGTTTGACGTCCCCGACATCACCGGCCGGGCCCGCAGCGCCACCGGACGATTTAGGCGTGCCAAATCCACCCATAATGACGTTGATAAATTTGCGGTTCATCGCCTTACACATGATGTAACTGAGGATCGCACCACTACTACCCACCAGCGCGCCGACCACGATTAGCAGGTCATTGCCGAGCATAAAGCCCATCGCCGCAGCCGCCCAACCCGAATAGCTGTTGAGCATCGAGACCACCACCGGCATATCGGCACCACCGATAGCGACCACCATATGTACACCGAAGGTCAGGGCGATCAGGGTCATGACGATCAGGACACCGATACCCGCACCGGCAGCAGATTGTTCAACGTACTGTCCGCCTAGCCAGATCGCCGCGATCAACAACCCTAGGTTGAACCAATGCCGCCCCGGCAGCTGTAGCGGTTTGCCGCCGATCTTGCCGCTCAATTTGAGATAAGCCGCCACCGAGCCGGAGAAGGTCAGCGCACCGATCAAGATACCGATATAGGTCTCAACATCATGGATAGTCTTTTCTACCCCGCTGATACCTACACTGTGTTCCAGCGCGTTGGCATAACCCACAAACACCGCCCCCAGCCCCACAAAACTGTGGAGGATAGCGACCAATTCCGGCATCTGGGTCATCTCCACCCGCTGGGCTAAGACCCAGCCGATAGCACCGCCTGCCACGAGACCACCGATCAGAAAGACCTGATTGGCGGTCACCAGCCCGACCACCGTGACCAGTAACGCCAACCCCATCCCTAGCATGCCGTAGAGGTTACCCCGTCGCGCCGACTCCTGATGACTCAGCCCGTTCAGAGCGAGGATAAACAGCGCGCCAGCGCCGATATATGAAACTGTGATAACACCTGCATTCATGGTTTCTACCCCTATTTGCTAAACATGCGCAGCATGCGCTGGGTAACTGCGAAGCCACCGACGATGTTGATACTGGTGATAAACACCGCCAGGGTAGACAAGGCCACGACCAGAGGACTGTCACTGGAGATCTGGATCAGCGCGCCAATGACGATGATGCTACTGATCGCATTGGTGACGCTCATTAGCGGTGTGTGCAGTGAGTGCGAGACACCCCAGATCACCATATAGCCGATAAAGCAGGACAGTACGAACACCGACAGGTGGCCGATAAAGGCCGGCGGTGCCACCGTTCCCAAGCCGTACAACACCAAACCGCAAACAACCAACGGGATCAGGAAAGCCAGCGGATGGGCCGGTTTCGGTGCGGCTTTCTGCAACGCTTTCTTGGCCTTGATGCCGATATCTTCTTTGGGTGCCACGGTGATTCGAGGAGCGGGCGGCGGCCAGGAGATCTCGCCGCTGTTCACCACGGTCGCGCCACGGATCACCTCATCTTCCATATTGACGTCGATAACGCCGTTCTTGTCAGGACAGAGATCGGTCAGCAGGTGACGCAAGTTAGTGGCGTACAACTGGCTGGCTTGGGCCGCCAGACGGCTCGGAAGATTGGTATAACCGATCAGGGTAACGCCGTGTTTAACCACCACCTTGTTGGCTTCGGTGAGTTTGCAGTTGCCGCCGTTCTCGGCAGCCAGATCAACGATCACACTGCCCGGTTTCATGTTGGCGACCATCCGTTCGGTGATCAGCTCCGGAGCCGGTCGACCCGGGATCAGCGCGGTGGTGATGATAATATCCACCTCGGCGGCCTGGACCGCGAACAGGTCCATCTCCGCCTTGATGAATTCCGGGCTCATGGTCTTGGCATAACCGCCTTGACCACTGCCATCCTCTTCTTCATCACCTTCTTTTTCAAATGTGAGCATCAGGAATTCGGCGTTCAGGCTTTCAACCTGTTCTTTCACTTCAGGGCGGGTGTCGAAGGCCCGAACGATGGCACCCATGCTGGAGGCGGCGCCGATAGCGGCAAGGCCTGCAACCCCGGCACCGATCACCAGTACCTTGGCCGGCGGTACTTTTCCGGCGGCGGTGATCTGGCCGGTAAAGAAACGGCCGAAATGCTGGGCCGCTTCCACCACCGCCCGGTAACCGGCGATGTTGGCCATCGAACTCAGCGCGTCCATTTTCTGGGCCCGAGAGATCCGTGGCACGCTGTCCATCGCCAGGGCGGTGACGCCCCGATCGGACAGCTCTTTTAGCATCTCAGGGTTCTGGGCCGGATAGAGGAAGCTGATCAGCGTTTGGTGCTCTTTCAATAACTCAACGCCGTAAAAGCCCAATTCCGGATGCTCTTTGGGGGGGCGCACCTTCATGATGATATCGGAACCGGTCCAGAGTTCACGCGGATCTTCGATGATCTCAACACCCACCTGCCGATACTGCTCATCGTCGAAACTGGCAGCCTCACCGGCCTTGGATTCGATGGCAACGGTAAAGCCTAGCTTCTGTAATTGGGTGGCGACTTCCGGGGTCAACGCGACCCGCTTTTCGCCCTCTTCTATCTCTTTAGGGATGCCTATGCGCATGGTTCTTGTCCCCTCTTCACAGAGTGATATATTAAGGTTTATAGAGCTGAATTAAGCTAGCTGCGCACCCGGAACTGCCTAGATGGCAGACCAGGTGCTGTAGTCGGGACATGCCACTGGTGACCTAGTCAGAATGAAGGACGTCCCAGACGCCCCTCTCTCTGATACTCAGACCGATCGGGTACTAGGGCAGACGAAGCACGATCTTGGCCGCTGCAGTCTTACCCTGATCCAGGTCGATAAACGCTTGCGCGCCCTCCGCCAAATCACGGGTCTCGACCCAAGCCAGATCACCCAAGATGCCACTGTACAGGGCGTCCACAGCCGCTTGCATATCAGTCTGGGTATAAGAGAACGCGCCAATAAAGCTAATTTCGAACAGCGTAATTTTACGGACATCGAGTTCGCCGGCTGAATCCTGTAGGCCAACATGCACCAGAATCCCACCGGGTTTGACCGCCGCCACAGAAGCCTGCCGCGTCATGCTGGCTCCAACCGCATCGACTACCAGATCAAAGCCATTCTGCTCCAACTTTTCATCGTCAATCGGGTTATGAACCTGGCAGCAACCTGTCGCAGCCGCTGTCTCCAACCGCAGCGGGTTGGTATCGCTGAGTACGATATCGCGACAACCTTTACTCTTTAGAAACAGCGCCACCAGCAGCCCGATCGAACCGGCTCCGATCACCAGCGCTTTTCCCTCACTCAATGGGCGGCTTGTGACCTTCTCCGCCAGCGCCAAGGCATGCAACGCGGTCGCCGCAGGCTCAGCCAACGCAGCGTGAACCGGATTCATATCCGCCGGAATCGGAATCAGATTTGATTCGGGGATCGTGGTCAGTTCAGCGAACGCGCCCGGACGGGCTAGACCAATCGCGGTACGCGCATGACATAGATTAGCGCGACCGGTCATGCAGTCGTGGCATTCGCCACAGGTGATCAGCGGATTCAGCACCACTCGCTGTCCCTTATAACGTCCCTCGACCACCACACCACAGGCCTCATGACCCAACACCAGCGGCGGAACCCGACGCGGATCGTGGCCGTGGTAGGCGTGCATATCAGAACCACAGATACCCGCTGTCTCAATACGTACCAAGGCATCACCGGGTGCCACTTGGGGCTCCGGCTCATCTCGGTGGGTTATCTCGTTTTTTGCGGTAAAGACCAGCGCTTTCATGCTATTCCCCTTGTCCTAGCTCTCCCATTAAAATAGTTTCGGGAGTCGCTTAGAATTTTTAAATACCGTTTTAAAATCGATCTTACCGGTCGTTAATAACGTCTATTAATAGCCGTTATTAACGACCGGTAATCACTTCTACTTGGCGGTAAAGCCGCCATCAACAAACAGCACTTGGCCGGTGACGTAATCCGACGCCGCAGAGGCCAGAAACAGCAGTGGCCCATCCAAGTCGGTCAAGCGACCGTTGCGACCAATAGCTGTCTGGTCGGCCAGTTTTTGCGTCCGCTCTTTATCTTTGAACACCGCAGCGGTCAGCTCGGTCGGAAAGAATCCGGGAGCGATCGCGTTACAGTTGATGCCGTCGGCAGACCAGGTCTCGGCCATGGCACGAGTCATCTGAGCCACCCCGCCCTTGGAGGCGCCGTAAGGCAAGCTGTTGGCAAAGGCCCGGTCGGATTGCAGGGATGCAATATTGATCACCCTGCCCCAGCCTTTGGACTTCATTGCCGGTGCTAATGCTCGCGCCAGAAAGAACGGTGTTTTTAGGTTGATATTAAGCGTTTGATCCCAGCTTTCTGGGCTGATCTCATCGACCGGTTGACGCAGGTTCAATCCGGCCGCATTAACCAGAATGTCCGGCGAACCAAACGGTGCACTCGCTTGCTCGACCAGCTGATCGAGATTGGCAAGCTCGCTCAGGTCGGCAACTAACGCCGCCGCCTGTCCGCCTTGCGCCTCGATCAACCGAACACTTTCGTGCAATGGTTCGGCGCGACGCGCCATCACCACCACGCGGGCGCCGGCACCGGCTAACGCCAAAGCCATCGCCCTACCGATCCCTGAGTTACCCCCGGTCACGAGGGCAACACGATCGGCCAAACTGAATGATTGCAGTTGGCTGGTCATTTTTAGTATTCCAGTTGGAACTTATCGTTCGGGAAGTACTTGGCAAGGC
Source organism: Motiliproteus sp. (assembly GCA_036961355.1). GTDB lineage: Bacteria > Pseudomonadota > Gammaproteobacteria > Pseudomonadales > Balneatricaceae > Motiliproteus. The sequence goes on along the minus strand of JBALVL010000002.1, from coordinate 178,030 downwards.
GGTCATCACCGGTACGTGCATGAGCCTCCATCCCTTCCAAGCGTGAAATACGCGCAGTAACGGCAGCCACTTCACGGTTAGCTTCACGGCTCAGACGCTGGTAAGAAACGACCTTTATGAATTTACTCGCTGACAATCCGCCGGTATAACGGCCCGCACCCTTAGTAGGCAAGATGTGGTTAGGACCTGAGCACTTGTCACCAAAGGCAACAGTCGCTTCTTCACCGAGGAACAATGAACCGTAGTTGGTCAGGTTCTCAAGCCACCAGTCGAGATCTTTGGTCTGCACTTCCAGATGCTCGGAGGCATATTCGTCGCTGACTTGGACCAATTCTTCACGGGTGTCACACAGGATCACCTCACCGTAATCGCGCCATGCCGTCGTTGCCGCTTCACGGGCAGTATCAGGCAGCGCTTCGATCAATCCTGGCATCAGCGCGATAACCTTATCGGCCACTTCCTGGCTACTGGTAAACAACCAAGCTGGGGTATCTGGACCGTGCTCTGCTTGACCGACTAGGTCAGAAGCAACAATCGCTGGATCGGCAGTTTCATCGGCAATCACGGCGATCTCAGAAGGACCAGCGAACATATCGATACCAACACGGCCAAACAACTGACGCTTCGATTCCGCCACGAAACGGTTACCCGGGCCGACCAAGATGTCAGCTGAGTTACCGGTAAACAGGCCGTTGGCCATGGAGGCAATCGCCTGCACGCCACCCAGCGCCAGGATATGATCGGCACCACAAAGCTTCATGGTGTAAAGAATGGCAGGGTTAACACCCACACCCGGACGCGCCGGTGAACAGGCTACAACGTTTTTTACACCGGCAACCTTAGCCGTGGTGATACTCATGATGGCTGATGCCACGTGCGAATAACGGCCACCCGGGACATAACAACCGGCGGTGTTCATTGGGATCAGCTTCTGACCGGCAAATAAGCCCGGTGACAGCTCGGTCTCAAATTCGCTCATCGAGGCCAGCTGCTTTTCAGCGAACTTACGCACACGATCGTGGGCAAACTGAAGATCGTCCTTCATCTGCTGGGTCATCTGTTTTTCAGCGGCGGCAATCGCCTCATCGGAGACCAGGATCTCTCCGTCATACTTATCAAGCTGCTGGGTGTACTCGCGTACTTTGTCTTCACCGCCGGCATCGATCGCGGCAAGCATATCGGTAACCAGCTTACTAACATCGTCGTGGCCGGTTGCTGCAGTTTTACTGGCTTTCTTCAGGTATTTGATAGTCATGGTGTATGTCTCCAGATTACTAACTGTGTTTTATTTTTTGATCTATTAAGGGGTTAGGGGCCTTATTTCAGGCGCACCGATCCCTCGTAAACATTCGTTAACGATCGCGTTCAAGGTAGATAAAGCAGGTTTAGTTAAAGCGACGCCTTATGACAACGCCCAGAGTGATAACGAAGGCACAAAGGCCAGTAGCAACACTGTCGTGAGCATCGTTAACACGTACGGCAGTGCGTATTTCGCGACCTCCAGTACCGGTGTTCCGCTGACTCCGGACACCACGAACAGGTTGAGTCCCAACGGTGGCGTAATAAAGCCGACCCCCAGGGCGGAAACCATCACGATGCAGAAGTGGATATCATCCATGCCGATAGAGCGTGCCAACGGCAGCAGGATCGGTGCCAGCACCACGATATTGGGTGTTGTCTCCATCACACAACCGGCCAGGATCAGGATGCCGATCATGATCAATAGCAGCATGGTTGGATCATCGGTCAACTCGGTCATCACTGCGACAAAGGTTTGCGGGATCTCCAATACAGCCAGCGTCTGCGCCAATGGTAACGACATCGCGATAATCGGCAGGATCATGCCGTTGATCTTGGCCGAGCTGAGCAGCATCTTGGGAAAGTCGCGCCAGCTGATGGTCTTCTGCATAAAGCCGATACCCAGGCCTACGATTACCGCTACACCGGCCGCTTCGGTCGGGGTAAACATGCCCGAATAGATACCACCCAAGATGATGAATGGAATCATCAACGCATAACGTCCGTCCCACAGCGCTGTGAGCCAACGTTTCATGGAGAATCCTGTCTTGGAGTCTTCATAACCGTTGATAGCATTAAGCACCACGTTGGTCAGCATGATAGTGGCCATGATCAGGAGACCCGGTATAGCCGCCGCCAAGAACAGCGTCGATGCCGATATACCCAGGATCAGACCGATGATGATGTAGGCGATCGATGGCGGTATCAGGATACCGGTACACGAACCCGCCGCTACCAACGCACAGGCATAGCCTTTGGGGTAACCCCGCTCCACCAGCCGATGAATGGTCATCCGCCCCACCGCCGCAGCACCCGCCGCGTCAGAACCTGAGATACAGGCAAAGAAGCCACACCCCAGCACTGTCGAAGTACCCAGTCCCGATTTGGCACTGCCTGCCGTCGCTTCGGCCACATCCAACAATTTGTTGGACAGTCCGGTGCGCACCAATACATCGCCGGTCAGAATAAACAACGGAATCGCAATCAGCGCGAACGCATCGATACCGTCAAACAGGGCCTCACCGAACAGCGACAGCGGCAGGACTTCGGTCAGCACCAGCATCCCTAAAGCACCCAGGCCCAATACCACCCAGATCGGCACCGCCAAGACAATCATCGCGATCATCGCCATCACAGGCAGGTAAATAGCCGGGCCATAGGAGACATCGGCAGCCTGTTCAATCATATAGTTGTACATCTGTATCTCTCCTAATCGACCAGGCTATTGCCGGCAAACACTTTCCGGCCAGCAACCAGGTCCTGGATATCCCGCCACATCGACTGCAGCAGTCGCACCGTGATCAAGGTAAAGCCCAACGGCACCGCGATCAGGAACCAGGCCTTACTGATACGTAAGCCATCGGTCACCGAACCGAATTCGATCGACGTCATCACCGGCTCGATGGAGACCCAAAGCGCTACAACTGCCAACAGCAGCGAGGCCAGATCGCCAAACAGGTAAAGCGCCGCTTTGCTACGTCGACCCAGTGCGTTTAGCAGCACATCGATCCGGATATGCGAGCGGTTTCTAACCGCCAGCGCCGCACCAAACCAAGCCAGATAGATAAAGGAGTAACGCGCGATCTCCTCACCCCAGATGGAGGAATAACTGAGTCCGAAGCGACGAAGCACCTCCGACACAAGGGTCAACACGATCATCGTATAGAACATCAGGCATAACCATCGTTCGCATTCCAGATCGAGCTTAGAAATAAAAGCTTTCATAACACACCTCACGCATAAAGCCGTGTAGTTGCTAATTATCGAGTCGAGACGAGCGAATCGCCCATCCCGACTCTCCAGGTAGCCTCAGGCTCTATACGTCGTGAACGTAGTAACGTCCCTGTGTGTTAGCCGCTTTCAACAGCTTGTCGAAGGTTTCCAGTGAACCCGCCAACTCAATCTTGGTCTTATCCCAGACCGGCAACTGATGCCCTGCCTTGGCGACCCACTGGGCCAACTCGTCTTCGGTGGGGGAATAGAACTCGACGCCGTTTTTGGCCAGTTCCGACATCGCAAAGGCGCGCGCCGCTGGTACTTTGGCAAGATTCTGATGCGAGGTAATTTCGCTGGCTCGCTCGATCCCTTCCTGCACATCCTTTGGAAGGCTGTTGAACCATTTCAAGTTACAAGAGAACACCTGCGCATCGGGAACCGAGCGGATGAAAGTGACCGAGGAGAGAACGTCCTTGAAACCAAAAATATTCAACGCTTCTACTGAAGGATCCAATGCATCGGCAACACCTTGCTTGATCGCAGACGGTGTTTCACCCCAGGCAACTGGTGTTGGGTTGGCGCCCAGCAAACGGTAGAACTGCTGCAGGATCTTGGAGCCGGGAACCCGGAACTTTACGCCTTTAAGATCATCCGGAGTACGAACAATGCCGTCACGCCCCTTACGGACCGCAACCACTCGAGGATCGATACAGACGTACCATAGCGCTTTAAAGCCACGCTCTGCCAGTTTGGGATCGACTTCATCCTTCCAAGCCTGGGAGCTGACCAAGTTGGTAAACTTCTGGTTCTCACCACACCAATACGGAACGTTGATCAGATCAACCACTGGCGCAAAGGATGCAAAGTTTGATAGAGAATGCTGAGCCGCCTGAATCGTGCCCTGTTGAACCTTCTGCGCCAGAGCGCCGCCGGCACCCAACTGGCCACCCGGAGCCAACTTGACGTAGACCTGACCGTTGGTCAGGTTTTGGATATTTTCTTTGAAATCTAGCTGCATAATTGGATAACTACGCGATGCACCCAGAATATAGGCGGTCGCGATGGTCATGGTATATTTTGCGGCTTTTTTGCGTTCCTGCTCCTCTTTCGATACAGCAGCAGTTGCTTCAACTGAAACCAACGCACCAGCAGCACCAGCGACTACTGCAGCGGTAAATCCAGCCTTACCCACAGTATTAAAAAAACGACGGCGTTCGATCGACGGCACGGTTTCATCTTGGATTTTTGTTGTCATTATATTCTCCAATTAATTAACTAGATCAAAATGTTTTTTTGCTTAACTACGTCTTCCTTAAAATTCTACTTTTACTAAAAACAACCGTTTTCCTGTACGTGCTTAATGAAGCAAACACGCTAACCACAACCTCTAGACCGGATCGTTACCGATTACAGGTTATGAAAAATCAGGAGTCGTCCGATTCATTCAACAGAATGAACACAACGAACCCGATCGCTGAGCCAAACAGCATCAGGAATTCCCACAGGTCATCGAGGTAGGGAACCTCGACAGCTTGTTGAATGGCCAGCATGCCCAACAGGATATTGCACACGTAGCCGGCAAATAGGAGGGTAGAGACCAGCAATAAAGGCCGAGCTCTCAGCTTCGAATGTTGATCGCCCATGGATGATTCCTTCAGTGCTGGATTCAATTCGGATAAGTTCACGCTACCGCCATTCATGATGTCCTCCTAAGGTTCGGTAATTCCTACAACAGACGTTCGGATGGCATTTAGCCGGTGGCATTAGCAACCTATCGCTGCGCTGCCCGTGATACATCTGAATGAGACATAGAGCTGAATCAAACGGATCGTTAAATGCATCGAGATCTACCTGTTGAAAACCACTGTAAGCGCTTACATTTTTCAAGTCAAGCGTAAGCGCTTACATTTTTCACGTTGATTCAGATTATTTTCAACAAGGCCAGTAGAACGGGCCTTAGCAGCTGGCAATGCAAAAGTGGAGATTTTTTGCTATATTCTGCGCATATTTACTCGTATTTATTCTAACGATAGCGACGTCTCGGAGGTTGATTGAACAAAGGTAAGCGCTCTCAAAACATAGCTCGTAAGAAACCAACGCTTGGGGATGTTGCCATAGCTGCCGGAGTATCAACGGCAACGGTCTCCCGGGTGCTGAATACGCCGGAGGCAGTGGGCGATAAGGTCCGCACCAGGGTTGTGCAACAGATCCGGCTGCTGGGTTATGTCAGAGACGGCGCAGCGCGAGCCTTGGCTTCCAAGAGCAGCCGGATCATTGGCGCCATTATCCCGACGCTGGAAAGCGCGATCTTCGCGTCCGGCATCAACGCCGTCGAAAAACGCCTTGATGAGGCGGGTTATTCGCTAGTCCTGGCTGTCTCTAGTTACGATATGGACCATGAGTTGCGCCAGATTCGCGAGATGATGGAACAAGGCGTGGATGGCATCCTGCTGGTCGGCAATGAGCACCTACCCGAAGCCTTTGACCTGATGAACCAACACCAGCAACTGTTTGCCAATATCTGGGCCTATAGTGAAGAGACCCCCCACTTCTGCATCGGCTTCGATAATCGCAGCGCGTCACGACAAATCACCGAATATCTGCTGGAGCTGGGGCACCAGCGCTTCAGCACCATCGCCGGCATTACCAAAAACAATGACCGTGCCGCCTTGCGGGTTGAGGGAATCAAAGATGCCCTGCAAGCTCAAGGACTGGAGCTCAACGACAATTACATCGTGGAAAAAAGCTTCGACATGTGGGAAGGACGCCACGCAACCCGTTTTCTGATGGATCGCCCAAAAAACGAGCGCCCAACAGCCATTATCTGCGGCAACGATGTACTGGCGTTCGGCTGTTTGCTGGAGTGTCTGCATTCGGGTATTAAGGTGCCAGAAGACGTTTCGATCACCGGCTTCGACGACCTGCCACTGAGTGAACACCTGCTTCCCGGCTTAACGACCGTCCACATCCCAACCGAAGAGATGGGACGGCAAGCAGCAGAGTTTCTGCTGGACGCCCTCGCCGGAAAGCCGCACAAGCCCAAGGTAGAGTTACCCACCCAACTGGTCGTGCGAGGCAGTACCGGGAAACCGCCGTTGATCAATAATGGCGAAAACTGACCGCCGAGCGGTTAACGCCTAGCGATTACAGATAGTCATAACCATTGTTTGCTTGAGTCGCTTCAACCGGCCGACCAAGGTTTTAGACTGACACGAACCGCAGCCCTGTCATTTACCTACACTAAGCCTGCACGTTGTCGCAGGTCTGCATAGAGCGCATCGGGGATGGTGACCCCTTGCTGCTCAGCCTGATGACGGATCGCCAACCGGCGCACACCTGGCAAACGGGTGCCTGGCTGCTCCTCGATAGCACTCAGTAACACCTCGAAACGCTCGGAAAAGTTCTGCAGGGCAAACCGGTCGGGATCGATCAGGATAAAGAAATGGCCGATATGCGGCGCGCTACCGTCGCCGGTAAAAAAAGACCCGGCTTCGTAGCCGTAGTTAGAACCGGTCAGGGTCGCTGAAAGGATCTCCACCATCAATACCAGAGCCGCCCCCTTGGCATCACCAATCGGTAATAGACTGCCATCCAGCGCGGCCTGAGCATCGGTGGTCGGTCGTCCTTCGATATCCACCGCCAAACCTTCAGCGATGGGTTCCTGCCTGTCCGCTGCCAGCTTAATTTTGCCGCGTGCCACCTTGCTCAACGACAGGTCGATCACCAGTGGCGAACTATCCGTTCTTGGACAGGCAAAAGCGATTGGATTGGTGCCAAACAGGCTCTTTTGGCCACCCCAGGGAGCGATTGCAGCAGGAGAGTTGGTCACCCCCAGCGCAATCAAACCCTGCTGCGCCATCCGCTCGACTTGGTAACCCGCTGCCCCCATATGATGGGATCGACCGATACCCACCCCGACCATACCCATCTCCTTTACCAGCGCCACGGCACGATCAAGACCCTGCTCAATCGCCGCAAATGCAAACCCGGACTTAGCATCGACCCGTACGGTCGCAGCAGCGGTCAATTCAACGTCGGGCACGGCAAAACCATCGACCTTACCGCTGTTAGCCTGATCGGCGTAGGCAGGCAGCCTAGACACCCCGTGCGAGGCCAACCCATCTGCATCGGCCGCCACCAGCGCCTCAGCTGTGGCAACCGCGTTGACGTGCGAGGTCTTACTATTGACCAGAACCTGCACAGCCAAATCATTGAGCGCTTGAAGGGTTAAATTAGCCATTATTGCTGCTCCTGTAATACGCGTCGTACGTTGGCAGCTGTCACTGAGCTAACTCGCACATTGGACTCCTCGGTGACACCGGCGATATGCGGCGTCAGAATTAAGTTGGGTACGCCATGAAAGGGGTTATCTGCAGTCATAGGTTCAACTTCAAACACATCCAGCATGGCCCCTCGTAATGCCCCTTCGGTTAACGCTTTGGCTAAAGCCGCATCGTCGACGACTCCGCCTCGTGCACTGTTGATGAGCACCGCACCGGGCTTCATCTTGGCAATAGAATCTGAATTGATCAGGTGTTGGGTACTTTTAACCAGAGGCACGTGCAAACTCACGGCATCGGCTTGTGACAGCAGTTCATCCAAAGAGAGAGGTTCCACGCCCTCCTCGGCCCAAACAAGCGCATCGTTTGGAATCATCGGATCGTAGGCAGACACTTTCATATCCAGCGCCTTGGCTTTGCGGGCAGCCAACCGGGATATGCCACCGAAGCCGATCAAGCCAAGATGGCGTTTGTTTATCTCCTGTCCAGACAACTGCGTGCGCGGCCACTCACCAGCGACCATCTGAGCATTAGAGTGATAGGCACCGCGCAGTAACATCAGCATGCCGGCAATCACATATTCGACCACCGATTCACTGTTAGCCCCGGTGGCAGGACAGACCTGCACACCCGCAGTTTCACAGGCGGGCAGGTCGATGTTGTCCAGCCCCACTCCCAATCGACCCACGACGCATAGATCAGCAGCCGCATTCAGCAGCTCGCCCCGTACCTGGGTACGGTTGCGAACAATCAGCGCCCGCGCCGACTTGGCCAGTGCCAGTAATTGGTCCGGACGATCAACCAGCTCCGGATCGTAATGTACCGAAAAGTCAGACTTCAATGACTCGACGGCGCTTTCGTCCATAAATTCAGTAATAAGAATATCGACCATTTAGATCACTCCAGCATGGCTGCCATGCAGCATATTTAGTGGTATGTATTTTCCTGCTGTAAGCGGTCCCCGATAAAGCCCAGCAGCGCTCCTACAGCCTCTTTTAACTAGGCGAACAGCGTCAGACGTCGCCGCAAAGGCACGCCTAGATAACGATTCGACCAAACTGAGCACCGCCAACGAACTTAATCAGGGGCCTAAGACAGGCCCCTATTCAACAGATTTAGGGGAATTGGATAAACGAACCTTCCGGCAGCGGCACATTGAGCAGATAGCTGAACACCCCGTAAAAGCCGCAGACGATCGCTACCGCGACCAGCGAATACAGCCAGATCTTGCCTTGGGTCCAGGGGTCGTATTGGGACAACAGCATCAAAGCAACAAAAGCGCCAAGCCCCGACAACAGAAAACCCACCCACGGCATCAGTAGGGTCGCCCCCAACATCGACACCACCAGCAAGATTCTGCGGCTATTGGACGGGGCCACAGCGGATGCATTTTCATCGGTAACAACAGTATCGGGTTTCATCAAAGCGTTGATGATCAACACCAGCGACAAACCCATCAGACCGGCTATCACCATGCGCGGAAACACATAGGAATCGGGGTCGGTCATCAGTGTGGTCTCGTACAGACAAGCCACGCCGAGCAGTATGAACAGGGCGGCACAAATAATACCGCCAATATCACGCTGTCTACGCAAATGCATTTTTGTTTCAGTCTCGGAATGGCTCATTCGATCACCTCCTTCTGCAAGCGTTTGAGGCGGATCTGCTTGGCAAAAAACGGGTAGAATAGCCCCAATCCGATCGCCGCAATAATCACCATCGAGATCGGCCGACCGAAGAACATACCAAACAGGTTTTCCGTCGCAGCACCGATGGTCCAGCTCTGGACAAAGCCCTCTTCGGCGATACGCCCAAGGATCAACCCCAGTACAATCGGTGATGGCGAGAAGCCGAAGCGGTTCAATACCCAACTCAACGCCCCCAGCACCAACATGATGAATACATCCGAGACACTGTTACGAATCGAGTAGGCTCCGATAAGCGTCATGAACGCAACCGTCGGCACCAGCAACGCTTTGGGTACGGTGATAATAAATCGATAGGCGTAACGCCCTATCAATAAGCCTGCGGGCAACATCAGCAAAGTGGCAATAAAGAGTCCGAAAATAAAGGTGTAAACGATCGAGCCACTGCTCTCGAACATCTCCGGCCCAACCCGCAGGCCATGCACCATCAGCGCACCCAGAATAACGGCATCGGGAGGTGTTCCGGGGATACCCAGTACCAGCGTCGGTACAAAACCGCCGCCTACCGTGGCGTTGTTGGCTGACTCCGTCGCCTGAATCCCTTCGGGTGCACCCTTGCCAAATTGTGACTTATCCTTCGAGGCGCGGCGAGCTTCGCTATACGAAACCAGACCAGCGATCGAGCCACCGGCACCGGGCAAGATACCGACGAAGGTACCTATGATCGACGAGCGAGCCAGGTTGAACTTCCCCTTCCAGGAGATAGCCATAGCCTCCTTCAAGCGGTAGCCACGCTGCTCACCGGTGACATTAAGATGTCGCTCCGATACCGCCACCAGATCGATCAGTACCGGAATACAGTACAGTCCAATCAAGGCAGAGACCGTTTCAATCCCCCCAATCATGGTGAGGCTGCCGAAGGTAAAGCGAATATCACCGCTGACCGCCGCCGACCCGACGCAAGCCAACAACAGCCCGAAGCAGCCCCCTATCAGACCTTTGGTCAGATTGCCTTCAGACAACGCCGCGATCAGCGTCAAGCCAAACAGGGCCATCCAAAAGTACTCCGCCGGGCCAAAAGCCAATGCAACTTCGGCCAGCGGTGGAGCCAGCACCAACAGGAAGAACGCACCCACCAACCCCCCGACAACCGACGCGATACAGGCCAGCGTGATCGCCAGATCGCCGTCGCCGCGTTTGGCCATCGGATAACCATCAAAGGTGGTGGCTATTGCTGAAGGGGTTCCGGGGGTATTGAGCAGAATTGCGGCATAAGCGCCGCCGTAGATAGCGCCAGTATAGATGGCGCCAAGCATGATCAGAGCCGAGGTAACCGGCATGGTAAAGGTGATAGGCACCAGCACTGCTACCGCCATTGTTGCTGTTAAGCCGGGCAGGGAACCAATAATGGTCCCTGCCACAACACCGGCCAACGCCAGCAACAAATTGAGCGGAGTCAGTGCTTGAAAGAGATATTCAAGCATGACCTAACCCCTTTACTTGATTACACCAGCTTGCTTAGCGGCACTGATGTACTCCTTCGATTTCTGCGCAATAAACGCATCCATCTTGTCGTAAGAGACATCCAACAGCATCATGCCGTCGTTCTCCATCCGCTGACGAAACTCCTTATCGCTATTGATGTCAGCAATCATGCTGGAGATCTTCTGACGGACATCTTCGGGGGTCGATTTGGGAACCGCGATACCCCGGTAGGCACCGGATACCAGGTCATAACCCAGCTCTTTAAAGGTTGGGACGTCGGGGAACCGAGGATGACGAGATTCTGTCGCCACGGCCAGCATCCGTACCTTGCCTTCATGCTTGGCACCGACCGAGGTATAGCCCCACTGCGCCAACACCTGCTCGCCCAGCAACGCAGCAACCGCTTTACCGGTCCCTTTAAAAGAGACGTAGGTCGATTTTACGCTGGCCATATTATCGAAACGGACTTGTGCCAAATGGTTGGCCGACCCTTTACCAGAACCGGAGAGAATTAATTTCCCCGGATTCTGTTTGGCAAAAGCCACCAGGTCATCAAGAGTTTTGAACGGGCTGTCCTGTTTTACAACGATCGCATCCGGGGTGTAGTGGAACATGTAAACACCGGTCAGATCTTTGGTTTCAAAACCGACATTTTTTTGCAGAGGTTTAATGATGATATGGGGCAAGTTGATGCCCATCATGCTGTAACCATCACCCTTCATCGTGTTCAACTGGGACCAGCCAACAGCGCCACCGCCACCGGGCTTATAGGAGATGACCAGATCTTCATCGAACAATTTTTTAAAGAAGGGCTGCTGATGACGCGCGGTGACATCGGATTCACCACCGGGGCCAAACGGAACAATATAACTTACTGATTTTTCAGGATAATCTGCCTGAGCCAGGCTGGAAAATGCCAGAGTGGCGGCGATAGCTGAGGTAGCAAAATGGGTGAGAATTGACTTTATAACCATTGTTAGAATCTCTTATTATTTTTTATGAGTGAGATAATCCTAAGCGAACAAGTAAATACTTTGAGCATAACCCTCTGGAAACATAAGGCTTTAAAACAACCTTACTAGTTTGAAATTGGTCTAAGACTCCCTGGAGAACACAGGGTACAAGTACAACAGAACAGGAGCAGCCTGGCGTTAGTCAGGCGACTCCTATTTACAACGACTTAGGCGCTGCGATATAGCTTGGTCATGGAGAATTCCACGTGACCCAATACTTCGGCACAAGTGCTGCGACCGTTAGCGGCACCAATGGCTTGTTCGATCAGCGCATCACCGGCCTGATCAAGCGTCATCTCATGGCGCAGAACAGCCGATACGTCCAGATCGATATGCTCGCTCATGGTCCGTACGGTACGTGGGTTACCGGTGATCTTGATCACTGGCATGATCGGGTTACCGATTACGTTGCCCTGGCCTGTAGGGAACAAGTGCAAGACATATCCCGCAGCAGCCTGCAGCGTATTACACTCAGCAGCCGCTGAAGAAGTGTCCATGAAGTACAGACCAGGTCCCTTAGCAGGTGCTTCGGCTGGCTCCAGTACGTCAACGTACATGGCGTGCTTACCGATTTTCTGGACGTTGCCCAAGGCTTTCTCTTCGATAGTGGTCAGACCACCTAAGATATTACCCTTAGTCGGCTGAGAGTCAGACAGGTCGTCGGTTTTCTCGGCCATGATGAAGTCGTTGTAGGCTTCCCAAGTCTTCATGAACTTAGCGCCGGCTTCTGGAGTCTTGGCCCGCTTGGAGACAATCACCTCAGCACCGGTGATCTCAGAGGTCTCACCAAAGCACAGGGTAGAACCTTCAGCATATAGCTTGTCGATGAAGTTACCGACGGTAGGGTTAGCCGACAGACCGGATGTGGTATCAGACTCACCACACTTGGTAGCTACCCACAGATCACCGATCGGACACTCTTCACGCTTTTGCTCCGTTGCGAAGTGAACGAACTCTTTCGCTTTACGCGAAGCGGTGCAAACGGTGTTGATATCGCCATTCTGTTCGATTGAGAAACCGGCAACGGGCTTGCCCGTCTTGGCGATGCCATCAACCACACGCTGGGTCCAGTCCGGCTCGATGCCGATAACCACAACCGCAGCAACGTTGGGGTTAGCACCGGTACCGATGATGGTACGGAAGTGCAGGTCCAGATCGGCTCCGAACTGCAAACGGCCGTAGGCGTGCGGAATTACAGTAGTGCCTTTGATGTTGTTGGCAACGGACTCGCAAGCCGCGTTAGAGATATCATCCAATGGCAAGATCAGTACATGGTTACGAATTCCCACGCGACCGTTCTCACGACGGTACCCCATAAAAGTCTTATCAGTCATTTCTTTATTCTCCCGTTACGCCTGCTAGCAGCGCTAGGTTTTATGTTATTTGGGTGCAATTCTTAGTCAGTTATTTCTACACAACTGGGACTAAGACTGCTTACCAGCGCTTGGTCTTGATGTTGTGCACATGGGCGTGGTCACCGGCCTTAATCGACGCTACCACCTTCCCCATGTCCTGGTCGTATTTCATGATCGTGTCGCCGACGGCAAGGTCTTTCAGCGCGATCTTATGACCCAACGGGATGTCGCTTAATGCAGTCAGGTTGATCTCTTCGTTGGTATCCATCTTGTAACCGGTGACTGCCATCCCTTCCTTGATGGTCTCTACTACGGCGACGCCAACCGAGTCGTCTTTATCGTGTACCAAAAAATGCGTTTCGCTCATTTTCTTCGTCCTCTTGTTTTTAGGGTCGTTCAACTTGGACTCAGCTTACCTAAACTCTTATGTCTTTTACAAGACTTAATTTGTTTTTTATTTTATGTCTTATGTAAGACTGATTTTTCACGTATGCTTACTTTCTGATCAGAAACGTAATGAAGACCCGCCAACAACGAAGGTGCATGCCTATGTCTTCACAAACAAAGTCTGCACAAGCAAAGAATCCAAACTTCAAGCCGCTCTATGCTCAGGTAAAGGAGTTGATGATCCGTCGCTTGGTAGATAACACTTGGACGGCAGGCATGGCATTGCCAAGTGAGAATCAACTGGCTAAGGAGTTGAAGGTCAGCCAGGGAACGGTGCGCAAAGCACTGGATGAAATGACGGTAGAAAATCTGCTGGTACGCCGCCAAGGGCGCGGTACCTTTGTCGCAGAACATACTCAGCACCGCGCGTTGTTCCATTTTTTGCATCTGGTCGGGGAGAACGACAACCGCCAACTGCCCCAAAGCCAGCTAATCTCGATAGCAACGGGGCCAGCCGATAATTTAGAGTCACAGCAGCTAGAACTCGACAGCAACGCGCCGGTGATACGACTCTTTCGGGTACGATTTCTCAATGAACAACCGGTTATCAGCGAAACCATAACCGTTCCTTATGCCCTATTCCCCGAACTGGTACAGCAAAAGGAGTTAATCCCTAACTCGCTCTACTCCCTGTATGAGCGCCAGTACGGTATTTCGGTAGCCCGGGCGGTTGAACGCTTATCGGCCGAAAGCGCTCAGGGCGAGATCGCCCGGCAACTGGCACTGGCTCCGGGCACGCCGTTGCTCTGCATCCAACGTACCGCTTACAGCCTCAACTCACGTCCGGTTGAACTGCGAATCAGCCGCTGCAATACCCAACATCATCACTATCTGTCGGAGCTCACCTAATCCACAGACGAATCTGCAAGTGGAAAAATACGCGTAAAGAATGGTTCGATACCGAGCGTGTTCATGGCGACTAAACAGCCCTCATCCAACCCAAATACAGCCCCTTCCGCAATTAACTGGCACCGTTTTCTGCCGTTTCTTTCTTGGCTTGGCAGCATGGATCGTCATTCTATCCGGGGAGACTTCTTTGCCGGGTTGACCGGCGCGGTGATTGTGCTGCCGCAGGGGGTGGCTTACGCGATGATTGCGGGGCTACCGCTGGAGTATGGCCTCTATGCAGCCATCATTCCGGCAATCATTGCAGCGCTGTTCGGTAGCTCTCATCATTTGATTTCCGGCCCCACCGCCTCGATGTCTATCGTGTTTTTCACCACTCTGAGCCCTCTGGCTGAACCGGGAACGGCAGAATTCATCCAACTGGCACTCACTCTGACCCTGATGGCCGGACTGTTTCAGCTGCTGATGGCTCTAGCCAAACTGGGCAGCCTAGTAAATTTTGTCTCTCAAACCGTGGTCATCGGCTTTATCGCCGGCGCTGCGGTTGTCATCGCAACCAGCCAGATTAACCATGCGCTGGGTATCGAGCTCACCTCCTCGGGGTCAGTGATCCAAACCTGGCAAGCCATTTATCAGCTACTGCCAAGCACCAACCCCTACGCATTGATGGTGGCGCTAACCACATTCATCATCTGCTTACTGTTTAAACGCTACCTGCCGCGCTGGCCCGGTATGCTGATAGCAATGACTGTCGGCAGCCTGGTCGTGGCCGCGTTGGGCGCCGAGGAGCACGATATCGATCTGATCGGCGCTATCCCGGCTCAGTTACCCGGTTTTGCGCTACCCGGCTTCTCTGAAGGACTGCTGCGTGAGCTGGGACCAGGAGCTCTGGCTCTGGCCCTGCTGGGATTGGTCGAAGCGGTCTCCATCGCAAGGGCGGTATCCACTCGCTCCCATCAGATGGTCAACGGTAACCAGGAATTCTATGGCCAGGCACTGTCAAACATCTGCGGATCATTTTTTTCCTGTCTTGCTTCATCGGGTTCATTTACCCGTACCGGCATCAACTTCAGCTCGGGCGCAAAAACTCCGTTAGCGGCGATTTTCGCCGCTATCTCCCTCGCCGCGATCATCCTATTGCTATCCGATCTGACCGCTTACGTGCCGATCCCTAGCATGGCCGGCATCCTGTTGCTGGTCGCCTACGGTCTAATCGACGTCCAGCGCATCCGCTCGATCATTAAAACCGACAAATCCGAAGCGCTGGTACTCGGCGTGACGTTTGCCGCCACCCTATTGATGGCAATGCAGTTTGCGATCTATATCGGTGTGGTGTTATCGCTCATTCTCTACCTCAAGAACACATCCAAGCCGTCAATGATCGCCCTAGCACCAAATCCAGAGGCGACGGCCCGAACCTGGACCAATATCACGCTCAAACCGCTGCCGGAATGCCCACAACTTAAGATCGTTCGCATCGATGGATCATTTCTGTTTACCGCGGTCCACTACCTGCAGGAACAGCTGTATCTGATTCCCGAGCCCAACGTGCTGATTGTCAGCAGCGGCGTCAATTTTATCGATATTGCCGGTGCCGAGATGCTTGTGCATGAAGCCAATCGCCGCCGCAAACTGGGCGGCCGGCTGTACTTTTACAAGATGAAGTTCGAACCCAAGCAGATTCTGGCGTCGAGTGGTCACATCGACACCATCGGTAGGGATGCTTTTTTTGACAGCAAAGTAGCAGCACTGCAACAGATACAGAAAGCCTTGCCACAAAATCAGTGTGCAAACTGCACAAAACGGATCTTTTCGGAGTGCCAGCACCGATATGGTCAACCCTCACATAATGCTAACTGATCACGAGATAGCAATAGCCGAGCCCTTTTTGAGATAACCCATGCTGACCACTTACAACGCGTTAATACCGATCATTGCAGCTATTTTTCTAGGCTACGGTCTACGCCGCGGCCGTTTTTTCAGCGATTCGTTTTGGCTCGGGGTCGAGCAGCTAACCTACTACGTGCTGACTCCTATCCTGCTAATTCATGCCCTGACAGCTAACCCGTTAGACAGTCTGCCTTGGAAGAGTTTTCTACTCTGTTTAGACACCACCATTCTATTCTGCACGCTGCTGCTGGTGGCCTGGCAACGCTGGATTCGTCCGCTGGATGCCAGTTCCTTCACATCGCTGTTTCAAGGCGGCATTCGCTTTAATACCTTCATTGCGCTGGCGCTAACTAACGCCTTATTTGGTGAGGAGGGATTGCTCTATGCCGCTCTCGCTTCAGCAGGGATGATCATATTGATCAATATCCTCTGCGTTGCCGTCTTCTCGATCTCGTTGCCCCAAAATCGCTTTTCCGCCGGCAACATGCTGCGCCAACTGGCCACCAACCCATTGATACTAGGCTGCCTGATCGGGCTCAGCCTGAATTTGACGGGTATCGATTTGCCGAGTGCAGCCAAAGAAACCTTCTCTCTGATAGGCCGCGCAGCCTTTCCTATTGGTCTGCTGGCAGTCGGTGCCGGGCTGGAGATACGCAGATTGACCCAAGACTGGGAACTCACTCTAGTCTCATCGGTGGTACAGTTTTTAATCAAACCTCTAATGGCATTCCTGTTCACGCAGCTATTTGGTCTCAACGGTCTGCCCGCTGCGATCGTGATCCTTTTCCTAGCGGTTCCAACGGCCCCCTCCTCCTATATTTTATCGCGTCAGTTAGGCGGAAATTACCAGGCAATGGCAGCGATCATTACCTTTCAGACGTTATCGCCTTTATCACGCTACCGGTTACCCTTTGGTTGCTGGGTATCAAATAACCTTACTGGAAGCGATAAATCACATATTCATTGCCGCATAAAGCTAGCCTAAAAAAGATACAACGGAGACTGCAACTTTTTAATCCGGTTCTATAAGCAATCAACCCTTCTCCCTGGGTCGTTTGTGGCCAAACTATGGTTACAACAATATATAGCAGACCCACTATGCGACTCGGATCGCATAGTCATAGCCAGTTCTGAAGACGATCTCACTTCTACCACCACGATCGCGCCTTCATTCCCAATTCTGTTGAATACCCTACCGACTTACTGATGACCCTTTGTTGCTCATCAAGCACATAGTACGTGGGAAATATTTCAATCTTGTACTCTCTCAGCGTCTGATGTGTGCCTATCAGCACCGGCACCTCTAGTTCCTGATCACCAATGAATGCCTCTACCTCTGCAGATGACTCGTAACTAAGCGCCACAGCAACCACCGCCAAAGATTCATCCGCATTCAACTCGTTTAAATTACCGATGCTCAGTTTGCAGACGCTGCACCAAGGCGCAAAGAAGTATAGGAGCGTGCGTTCAGCTTGGATATCACCGAGGGCTACCGCATCACCATTAAGACTGTAAAGCGTGAGTGCTGGTGCTGTTGATGTATTCTGAATGAGGTCTTTCTGCTGCCAGTAACTGATGCCCACCCAAAGCGCCAGGACAAGCAACAACTGCCCACCCCATGAGGTTAACTGCGTTGCTGTAAGCCGCTTGATGGCATGCTCCTAAATACACTGATTATTCAGGTTGAGGATACTGGGGGAGCGAGGCGAGTTTCAATAGGGCAGAAAGCAAAAAAGCCTCCTTCAATGGCAGCTTTTTATTAAGCCCTTCGTGACTACCCTCCGATTCCTTTTGGTGGCACATCCAATGCGTCCTTCGGACTATCGAGCGCATCCCAGTCGACAATGTCGACGAGGTGCACTATCCACTCAGCGGTGTGCACTGGCTAGGATAAAAAGGCTAGTGGATGCACGGTCAGGATCCAGTTTGCAGGGGACCGGGCCTCTTGGTACAACCGCTATTCGCCATAGCTCTTGACCAAATAATCGAGGATGCGTTCATGCTGATCCTCAACCAGTTCGTCCATACCTTGCTCTTCGACCATCCACTCGAGCACCTCAGCCCAGCGATAACGACTCATTCCCTGTTGTTTAACCAGCATAACGGAGTGGCAGCGCGAGCAGACAGTGTAGACATCTTCCCGGCCCTCTCCCGCTTCTAATCCACCATAGTTAAAACTGGCAGAGGCTCCAACCAAAGGACCACCCGGTGTTAATGTCTCCAAATAAGCCACCACAGCAGCACGATCGGCTTCGGAGCTGATGCCGGAAAAGGCCATCCGGTTGTTCGGGATGAATGCCGATGGTGCGGCTAGGTAGCGGCTCAGGTTCTGACGACTCCAACTGCCCTGATACTGCTTAAAGGCGTCAGAGTAGGCAAAACCGGGAGCTCCTGCCACTGGTCTATCGACTACACCCCACAGGTTAGGCCCCAGCTTGTGGGGCTCACCTTTAGCCAGACTGTGGCAACCCGAACAAACTAAGGCAAGCTGTTTTCCCTTGGCTGCGACGTTTGCTTGATCAGCCCAGGCGGAGCTGATGCCAACAAACCCTATCATCAGGGCAAACAACCGTGCCGTGGTCGATTTGTGTTTCATCATGAGGCTCAATGTTAGCTAACCTTCACGGCAACACGGTGCATGCTGTTGTTGAGGTAGCCCTTAGGATTCCACGCGATGCCGAACGGCTGACTGATACCTTGGTCATCGGTAGCCTTGGCCCATACTTCATAGTAGCCAGCCAGAGGGAACGTAACCTCGGCCTTGAAACGTTGCCAAGCACCAAAATTGGGCTGTGCGCCGAGTTCGGCCTTGATCCAGGAAGCCCCGAAGTCGATGGAAATTTCGACACTGGTGACTTCTCGCTCACCCGACCACGCATTGCCTCGAATCTCAAGCGATTTACCGCTGACATCGACACCATTAGCTGGATGGGTGATCAAGGATTTCACCGGCATGCGCTCGATGATCACAAAATCCTCTTTGTCCACCTTCTCGCCAGCTGCGACAGGATGATTAGGTACACGGTAAGCTTTACCGGTCATCTTGGCACCATCGTGGACCTGGTCACGGATAGTGATGCGCTGCAACCATTTCTGCGAACAAGAGCCGGGCCAGCCAGGCACGATCAAGCGTAATGGTGCGCCATTCATTGGGTGAATTTCTTCGCCGTTCATGGCAAAGGCGATCAAGTTATTGGGGTCCATTGCCTTTTCGATCGGAACACCGCGGGAAATTGCCGCTTTACCCTCTTTGCCCGACAGGTGCTTATCGGCACTGTGGTGGGCTGTATAGACTGCCCCAGGTTTTATGCCTGCAGCCTTTAACACATCGGCCAGGCGCACGCCTGTCCACTCGGCACAAGCAACAGCGCCATAGGTCCACTGGTTACCACGTGCGGGGGGCTCAAAGGATGCACGACCATTACCGCCGCACTCGACCACCACATTGCGGGTCACCACTTCAAACTTTTCTTTGAGCTCTTTGATTGATAGCGTTATGGGCTTGTCAACCAAGCCGTCAATGGTCAGCTGCCAGCTGTCAACATCGATGTCTACTGGAGGGATGCCATTGTTGCGAACAAAGTGGCGGTTTGTCGGCGTAACAGCATCGTCGAGCAGGTGGGCCGGCGTTTCTGCGTTTACAGGCCGGTCATTGAGGATCGTCAGCCCCTCTTTTCCAACGATGGTGAAGGGTCCGCTGTCATCGGCCATAGCGGCGGGAATCAACCCCAGTGGCATGTTTCGATTGTAAGGAATGACGGAGACACCCAGCAAGGCCGCCATACTGGCCAGCCCAGCACCTTGTAGAAAACCACGACGATTCTTATTAGCGACACGCCCGAATACATTCAAATCCGCCTTGGCAGGATCTTGATCATATAATGCGTGCAAACCTTCGGTTTTTTTATCCTTATCACTCATATCTATTTACCCATTTTATTTTTATATTAAGGCTATCGCTACGGTATATATGGCACCTAACAGTACAGAGACCTACCTATTACATACTACCGACAACAGCCCGGCCCACCTTGGCAACGCAAAATCATACTATGAGAATATTTTCTATAATTAACAACATATTATAAAACCACCAACAGACCCGAATTTCACCCACGTCATAGCAACTGGCATATGCTTACTTATATAAAGGCAATAATAGTATAAAGTTTTACTACTTTGAGTAGAGATCCAATTCCACTGCTAAATGGGTCCAGCCTTGATGGATTCGACTATAGGTAATATCCGTCACCAAAACCCAATTCGGTTCCTGGGCGTAAAGCGCCGTTACAACACATTATCTGCGGCATCTGAGGGCTGGCCTGACACTTCTCCTCCCTGCCTGTTGTAGTCAACCGATCAAGGTGGATACTGGCCACTGAGATAGACGATATTGAGTTATTTAAAGCAGTTAGAATCCATTCAAACCCTACCCTGAAAAGGGATGCGGAGTTTTCGAGATAGTTAAGCGAAATAGCTAAGGGACTAGCTTCAATAAGAGTACGGAAGAAGCGTTACCCTAGGCAAAATTAGCGATAACGCAAAGTTAACGGGCTAGAGCCACGCTCTGCTGCTCTAAACGTTCAACGACTTATTATGCAGGTCCACTAACAAAACATGGCTAAACATTATGATTCAAATGCTTTATTAAAGTTACTAATGATATTTCCGGATGAAATTCACATACAGAATAAGCAGGCCTGAAAAATTATCAAACCCTGACCAGAAACAATAGAACACCCAAAGTCATTTACATCATTTTTTATCAAGTATTTGATATGGTCATTACAGACATATTATCAATTTATGCCACTGGCTTGTATAATGATAATAATACATAAAATATAATAATCATGACTGACCTAGCGATTATCGTTATAGCAAGAGTCATCAGATGATTATTTATTACTTTTTATTTGGAATATATTTAACCTCGTTTTTGTATGGCATTTGATCCAGCCTTCCATTTATGGGCACCGAAATAAGCGAGCAAAATCGCTAAACGAGGTGAGTAATACCATCCAAATAAAAACGCAAACTACATTCCCCTAAATTCAAATCATAAGCATAAAAACCAGACTCAAAAAAGGGAGGGCTTCCGCAGCCAGAACGCTTGGCATTTATGACTCATAGATCGACAGCGGTGGGATTACTGCATCAAAACGCTGAGTAGCAGCGTACGAAATCGGAGCAAATCGTGCCCTTTCATGCTCACGCATAACAGCCAGATCTCGGTTACCCTAATGACCTGTATGCTGAGCATTTAACGAAGTTGCTATAACGTATTCAGCACCCCAGCTCACAGCATATAGACCCTGTATTGTGGTGGTACGGTGAATTTGGCCACCTGATGAGAGGTGATAGCATCACCTTTATAATACAGACAATGCTGCCTCTAACCGGCTTAACATTCTGGCTCTAGCCGTAATCATATTGTTTTGAAATACTACTTATCAATTACCGCTCTACGAGAACAATCATGACCCAACTGTTCGACGACTGGCCCGACCCCTACGAACGTTGGTTCCAAACCCCAATCGGCGCATTGGTAAAAACTGCAGAAATGGAGTTGGTACTAAATCAGGTCTTGCCACAGGTTGGAGAACATATTCTAGACGCTGGCTGCGGCAGCGGTATCTTTACCGCTCCTCTAGCCGAGCGCGGCGCCCAGATCACCGGGCTGGACCTGTCGTTGCCGATGCTAGCCCGAGCAAAGTCGCGGCTTATCAACGAGATGTTCGTCGCCGCCGATATTAGCAGCCTGCCTTTCGCAGATGGAACCTTTGACAAAACGGTATCTATTACAGCCCTGGAGTTTATCGAGCACGGTAAAAGAGCCCTGACTGAACTGTTTCGGGTAACTCGTCCCGGTGGTCGAGTGGTAGTGGCGACCCTTAACAGCCTGAGCCCATGGGCTAAGTGCCGCCAGGCTAGGGCTGACCGAGATATAAAGTCAGTGTTCAACCATGCTTACTTCCGTAGCCCTGAAGAACTACAGGCTCTAGCACCGGTACCTGGTGTAACCCATACAGCAGTACATTTTGCCAAGGATAGCGACCTCATCCAGGCTAGAGAAATCGAACGCCAAGGCAAAATGGGGCAGAGGGTTGATGGTGCGTTCCTAATCGGCTGCTGGAATAAACCCTAAGGCGTTAGTGACAGGTCGCCTCTCACCCCTTAAGGAAGATACGATTAAGCCCCCTTGATGCGAGAATCACTGTCATAGCTCTTTGATAGGATAATGAGCACCTACATCCGTGTCCGGATTTAGTAGAACACTACAAACCGAACTTTCTCTCTCAGCCATCTTAGAGACTACAAACGAACCATATCGCAACTACGCTGTTTCGTTTTGGTTCTGAGCTTCAGCTACCGCGATGGCGGTCATGTTGAAGATGCTGCGAACACTGGTGCTGGAGGTCAGTAGATGGATCGGTTTCTCGGTACCCAATAGGATCGGTCCTACCGAAATACCGCCGCCCAATGTTTTGAGCAGACCGTAGGCGATATGAGCCGATTCGACATTGGGCATCACCAGCAAATTGGCTTGACCGCGCAGTACCGAATCGGGGAAGACCTTGTTGCGCAACTCCTCCGAGATGGCCGCGTCGGCGTGCATCTCACCGTCAACAATCAACTCGGGAGCTTGTGCGTTTAACAGCTGCCGCGCCTTGCGCATCTTTAGCGCTGAAGGTTGGTCGTTGGTGCCGAAGTTGGAGTGGGACAGCAACGCGGCCTTGGGCAGGATGCCGAACCGGCGCATCTCTTCTGCCGCCAGCAGCGTGCTTTGAACCACCTCTTCGGCGGTAGGGTTGGGATTGATGTGCGAATCGGTGATGAAGAACGTGCCTGTAGGCAAACTCAGCACCGTGACAGTGGAGAAATCGTCAATACTGTCGGACTTGCCGATCAGGCTGTTGACTCGCTCAAGATGCTGGCGGAAACGACCATGGGCGCCGCAAAGCATGGCATCGGCATCACCGCGCAGACACATCATCGCTGCAATCACGGTTTTGTCTGAATGCATGATGCTTTTGGCTTCGTCAGGCGAGATCCCTTTCCGGCCCATCCTAGCGATATAGTCGGCCAGATAGGGTTCGAACCAATCGCCGCCGTTAGGGTCGACGATGCTGAAGTCACGACCTTCGACAATCCGCAGTTGCAGATCGTTAATACGGTGACTGATTCGAGCGGTGTTACCGACCAGGATCGGTTGCGCCAACCCTTCATCAACCACTTGCTGTACCGCTTGCAGTACCCGGTTGCTTTCACCTTCGGCGAACACCACCCGCTTGGGTTGTTGTTTAGCGCGCTCCAGAATGGGACTCATCACCTGGCTTGAACGGTAGGCATACCGGGCTAGGCTACGGCGGTAGCCATCCAAGTCTTCGATCGGCCGGGTCGCCACCCCTGTCGCCATTGCTGCTTTGGCAACTGCCGGGGCGACTTCGAAGATCAGCCGCGGATCGAACGGTTTGGGGATCAGGTATTCGGGGCCGAACCGTAGTGGCTCGCCAGCATAGGCCTTTTGTACCCGATCGATCGGCTCGGCCATCGCCAAGTCCGCCAGCGCCTTGACGCAGGCGACCTTCATCTCTTCGTTGATGGTGGTGGCACCGCAATCAAGCGCGCCACGGAAGATAAAGGGGAAGCAGAGAACATTGTTGACCTGGTTGGGGTAGTCGGAGCGACCGGTTGCCATGATTACGTCAGGGCGCGCGGCCTTGGCTTCTTCCGGAGTGATCTCTGGGTTGGGGTTGGCCAGTGCCAGAATCATCGGATCTTTAGCCATCTTCTTGACCATCTCCGGTTTGAGCACTCCGGCGGCCGATAGTCCTAGAAACACGTCGGCGTTTTCGATGATGTCATCGAGGGTCCTGGCATCGGTATCCTGGGCGTAGACCGCTTTGTATTCGTCCATGACTTCGGTGCGGCCTTGGTAAACCACGCCAGCGATATCGGTGACCCAGATATTTTCTTTGGGTAGCCCCATATTGACCAGTAAGTTGAGGCACGACAGTGCGGCAGCACCTGCCCCCGAGGCGACCAGCTTGATCTTGCTGATATCTTTGTTTACCACCCGTAGGCCATTGTAAACGGCGGCTCCGGCAACGATCGCGGTTCCGTGTTGATCATCGTGAAACACCGGTATACCCATTCGTTCTTTCAACGTTTTCTCGATCACAAAGCATTCGGGAGCTTTGATATCTTCAAGGTTGATGCCGCCGAAAGTGGGTTCGAGGCGAGCCACAGTATCGATGAATTTCTGCGGATCGAGCTCGTCAATTTCGATATCGAACACATCGATATTGGAGAATTTTTTGAACAGTACCGCCTTACCTTCCATCACCGGCTTGGAGGCTAACGCACCAATAGCGCCGAGACCCAACACAGCGGTACCGTTGGTGATGACGCCAACCAGGTTGCCGCGGGCGGTCACAGTAGAGACTTCAGTGGGATCGCGAACGATTTCATTACAGGCTGCAGCGACGCCCGGCGAGTAGGCCAAAGCCAAATCGCGCTGGGTCGCCATCGGCTTAGTGGCGACGATCGCCAGTTTTCCGGCCGGTCCGGCTCTGTGATAGGCCAGTGCATCTTTATCAAAATCGCTCGACATCGTAGTCATTCTCCTTACAGATCGGGCCGACGACGGTAAAATACCGATGGCGGTCGATGTTTTTAGGTAGCATTTTTACAGAACAGCAAGGTTACAGCATAAATAATCCTTAATGCTATCCATAAAAACCTTTATATTGTAGTTTTTTTACACAGAAGAACCTTCCACTGCTGGCGTTTCTGAGAGATGCCTTCAAATCAGGGGTTTATTGCCGGTTTAGCGAGATGGGTTAGGCTGGTGTCATGTCTGGTTCTGCTCAGATCCGAAAACGCATCGGGCCGATCGTTCGGACAATCTGATTAGATAGAAAGTTTGTTGAGTCGTGGCTGCACTGTCGTGAATTGAACAGGCATCAACGTTGTGACGATCTATACCACCAACCCATCCTGTAAGTATTTATGGGTTTATGACACAAACCCTTTGATGCTGGTATCGGGCGGACACAGACCATGCAAGAGACATTTAATCAGTGCACTGAACAATCATCTGGTTCGAAACGTTGGGGAGGTTCAGGATTATGCAACGCAGTGGTTTTGGTCTTACAATAATGAGCGATCGCACAAAGATGGTGGCTTAACCTCTTCTTTTGCATCAGCTAAAACGGGAGGATTACCTGTCCGCATTATTGGGACCGATCAGTTCACACGAGTACCAGCAGAACAAAACGGCCGTCGCCTTAAAGTCACAAACAGATCAGCACCGTCTCTGCCACCATCAGCGTCATTCGACGCCACTCCATTGCTGCCAATTCTTTGAATGAGGACGTCATACCCCGCCCTACCATGACGACAACCAGATACCAGCGAGGCATGGATTCCATCCCATTTCCTAGTACGGTGCCAGCGTTCATCTGCGCTGAAAATCACCACCGCCAAACACCGGGAATCTTTACGATGAGCAATTTTTATCGGTTGTAAATTTGTTAATTAATGTCGCTGGAGGCCTTCGCAGGCATTCATCATGTGCTGGTCGGCAAGAACCATGCCCCGGCGTGATGGTTGCTGGTTAACCGATTCGGAAGCGGGCGGTGACCTGCTTTAGATTGACCGCGTGTTGCGCTACCTGTTGGGTCGTTTCGACGATGGCACCCGATTCACTCGAGCTACGATTAACCGCGCCGGAGACCTGTTCCATATTCTGAGCGATCTCTTTGACGGTGCTGGCCAACTCTTCGATTGCGACCGCAATTTGCTGGGTTCGATCGGAGGTGCTTTCCACCTGTCCTTCGATAACGTTAACGGCATTTGCCGCCTCCGCGCCGAATTTACTCCCTCGCTCAACATGCTCGCGGCTGCTCTCTATCGATGCAATCGCCTGCTGAGTACCTTGCTGCATCTCATTAACGATCGCGGTGATCTCGTTGGAGGCACCGACGGTTTTTTCTGCCAAACTTCTGACTTCATCGGCGACAACGGCAAATCCCCGACCGGCTTCTCCGGCGCGGGCGGCTTCGATAGTGGCGTTAAGGGCGAGTAGGTTGGTTTGATCGGCTACGCTCTTGATCACGTCGATAACGACATCAATCTTTTCTGAGCGGCGACCCAGTTCCTGCATCTGCTCGACATTTTGATTAACCACTTCGGACACTTCATTAAGAGCATGTAATGCCCGCGAGATCACCTGTCCACCTTCGTTGGCGGCCTGATGCGCTTGTTTGGACGCTTCGTGAACTTCAGACGTGGTCTGGGAAATTTCGCCGACGGTGGCGTTCATCTGCTCGGTGGCGGCCGCCATTGAGGTGGTTTGCTCCGAGGTGAAACGGTTACCTTCGGCGATGGTTGTTACCGCGTAGGACAGGGACTCTGACATGCCGCCGAGTTCGTTGCTGGTGCGGGTGACATGGCCGACCACATCGTGCAGGTCGGTGGTCATCTGGTTGACGGCGTCGGCGAGCTGACCAAATTCATCGTCGCTGTTCTTTTCAACCTTGACGGTCAAGTCGCCGCCAGCGATCAATTTTAGTGCTTCCACGGTGCGGATTAAGCCGCGGGTGGCGCCCAGTCCGGTCACACCCAGTAGTCCGGTAACCAAGACCAACACGGCCACGCCAACACCCGTGATCAGCTGTTTGGAAAACGACGCTGCATCGTTAGCCTGAGTTGTGCCGGTGGCGATCAGTTCATTTTCAAGATAATGCTCGGCGCTGGTGCTATCGATGAGAATTTTTTCCAGGTGTTGTTTTAGCTCGGTAGTTTGGCGCGCGATTGCGGCATAGGTGGTGACAACGGCATTAAAGTCGATTAGGTATTGATCACAGGTCGGTACAAATTTGTCGAAATTAAAATCGAGTAGCTTTTGTTTCACCTTGGCCAGACTAGCCCGTGTTTGTTCGGCCGCTTGCGGAGACGCTTCGATAAAGAAGTCTTTTTCATGTTGGCGCACCTGCTGCATCAAGTTTTTCAGGGCTGAAAAAGTGTTGGTTTCTTCGCTTAGCTGGTTGGCAGACTTGTTCAGTTGTCCCTGTTGGCCTGATTGTGAGTCGAAACCAAGCTTAATGCTGTTGGCCAGCCATTGCTCGAGGCTGGCGAGGTAGTCGCTGGTGGTTTGCAGTACCGGATTAATCTTGACGTCAATATCGGTGTTTTGTTGACGTGATGCGGCATTACGCAAGGCCTGCAACGACTCGCTATCGATTAGGCCGATTTGAGTTTGATACTAATCGACAGCCGAGTTGGTCAGGTCACTGCGTTGAGTTTAAACAGCTTGATCTCCAGTTCAATCAGCGCACCGGAAATATCACTCAACTCGCTGACCTGGTTGGAGGTACTTAACACCGAATTGAGCGCCATTATCGCGGTGATGGCAAGAATCAGAGTGCCGGAGGCGGCCAGGATGATCGCCAGTCCAATTTTTCGACGAAAATTCAGATTGAGATTCATACTGCTGATCCTGTTGTTTTTATTTAACGAAATCGCTTGTGGGGTTGGCTGATCGCTTTGCTTTGCTCGGTATCGGGATGAGCTATCTAGTAGATGGTCGGTATATTTTCGCTACCTGCTATTTACTCACTGACCTCGGCGTCCAGAACCACCGGGACGGATCAGTTCACACAAGCACCCGCAGAACGAAACGGCCGTCGCCTCAAACCTGCAGACAGATCAGCACCAGAACAGCCAGGAACACCGTCTCTGCCACCATCAACGCTATCGGACGCCAGCCCATGGCTGCTAACTCCTTGAAGGAGGACTTCATACCCAGCCCCACCATGGCGACAACCAGGCACCAGCGTGACATCTCCACCATGAAGCTGGAGACTTCAGGTATCAGAAAACCGCCGCTATTGAGGGAAACAATCACAATAAAAACCACCAGAAAACCAGGGAGAGGAAAACCTTTGGGTTTGCTACCCACGTCGGTCTCACCCCAGCGAGATGCGATCAGCGAGATGATAAGCACCGCCGGTACCAGCATCGATACCCTTAGCAACTTGGTAAACGTCGCGATATCGCCAATCTCATCGGACATCATGTAGCCGGCGCCGACGACTTGGGCGACATCATGGATCGTCGCCCCCAAAAACACTCCACTAGCAGCCTCATCCAGATTGAAAGCCGTCACTATTAGCGGATAAGCGATCATGGCGACAGTGCTCAACGCCGTTACACAGATCACCGTGAAGATCAGGTTCTTTTCTGCATCTTTGTCCTGCGGCAATACAGCCGCAACCGCCAGAGCCGCGGAAGCGCCACAAATACCGACTGAAGAACCGGTCAAAATACTCTGACAACGGCCCAGTTTAAGCCAGTGCCCCAGCACAAAACCGAACAGGATGGTGGCAGGAACCGCAAGTAGCACGATAACTATCGGAGTGACACCCAAACTCATTAACTGCTCAACAGTGATACGCGCTCCTAGCAGGGCAATACCAAAGCGCAACACGGCCTTAGCAGAAAACTGAATCCCGGCAACGCAACGACCTTCAGCCGATAGATAGTTAAACGCCATTCCCATTAACAAGGCGTAAAGAATGACCGGACCACCGTAGTGCTCAGAGACGAAGCTGGCCGCCATCCCGACCACCAGGCACAACATGAAACCGGGTAATGAATCCTGTAGTGATTGCTTCCACTTCAGTCCTTGGTTCTTATCTAACCGGATAAGATTCATCTTTGGGTTCCTATATGGCTTTAGGCGGAAAATCTGATTGCATCAGGACAACCCTTGCCAGCTGTTTTTTTCATACTGACTTCGCACCATCTCTTTTCTTCTCAAGCGGGTTGGTCGCTTGATAATGCGTACGTCTTGCAACCGGCTGCTAAGATCAAACGATGAGATGTAATGGGTTAAAGGAGTTATTTAACCGCTGTGACCTGAATCTCAACCTTGTAGTCCGCAGTGATCAGATCCGCACGCACACAGGCCCGAACCGGTGGGTTTTCAGCATCAATCCAGCCAACCCAGACATCGTTCATGGCGGCAAAATCTGTCATATCGCTGACCCAGATGGTGGCGCTCAGTAATCGCGACTTGTCGGTACCTACTTGGGCAAGGAGATCATCCACCCGGGAAAGAATCTCTTGCGTTTGACCTGCTGTATCAGCAGCAATATCGGTGGCCAGTTGGCCGGCAAGAATCACAGTGCCATTGTGCTCGACCACTTGGCTCATGCGTTCGTTCTTGTTGTATCGGTTAATCATTGTCTAAGGCTCCAAATGCTCAGATAAAGCGCTCGCAACAAACGCGTCAGCAGGCACCTTGTTAATCGTTAGAAAAAACGGCCGCACCATTAACTACTGCAACCGCCAAATAACAAAAGAGGATCTCCCGACGGCAGCGACACTTAGAAAGTGTCGCTGCCGGTAACGGAAGATTGGGTGAAACGAAGGGAAGGTAAAAAGGCTGCTATCGGTAATTAGCAGTAATCAGGAATGTCGAAAGCCTTGCGGTAACCGAACAAAGCCTGACTGCCACCGGTATGCAAGAAGACAATATTCTCATCCTTGCTGAAGTGTCCCTTGCGGATCAGATCGATAAAACCTGCCGCGCCTTTGGCGGAATACACCGGATCCAGCAGGATCGACTCGTGGCGGGCAAACAGCTCGATCGCCTCGATGCCACTCTCGGTGGGGACTCCGTAGCCTTCGCCGACATAGTCACAGTTAGCCACCACATCTTCGCGCTTAACCACGCCAGGAATTCCCAGGTGCTCAGCGGTCTTTTCAGCCAGCCGGAACACATTGCCCTCTTGCGCTTCACGAGGTGCACGTACACCAATCCCCAGCACAGGGATCAGGCTGTTGGATGCCACGAGTCCGGTAACCAGACCCGCCTGAGTACCAGCACTGCCTGTGGCGTGGACCAAACGGTCGATCTTAAGCCCCATGTCGTTAGCTTGGGTCAGCAGCTCAAGGGCCGCATTGACATAACCCAGCGCACCTATTGGGTTGGAGCCGCCACCGGGAATGATGTAAGGCTTTTTGCCCGCTGCGCGCAGCTTCTCAGCCACCGCTTCCATCGCTTGGTTCATGTCGGTATCTGCGGGGTATTTACTCAGCGATGCACCGAACAGCTGATCCAGTAGCACGTTACCGTTGTAGTTGTAATCGTCGTCTTTACTACCGGTGCGGTCTTCCAGCAGGATGTGGCACTCCATCCCCATTTTAGTCGCGATTGCCGCTGTTTGACGGGCATGGTTAGACTGAGTCGCGCCCTGGGTAATGATAGTATCGGCGCCTTGCGCGATGGCATCACCCATCAGAAATTCCAATTTCCGGGTCTTGTTACCGCCACCAGCTAGGCCGGTGCAATCATCACGTTTGATCCAAAGTTTAGGACCTCCCAGATGTCTGCTAAGGCTCTCCATTGGCTCCAGGGCTGTTGCGAGGTGAGCGAAGTGTAAGCGTGGGAAACGGGAAAGATGCATCTATAGATCTCCAAAACGAGGCTGCTTTAATGATGATTACAGCCTACAGATGAGCTTTATTGCTGACCAATGCCGTTTTTTCCTGCACCGGTTACTTTTCGGCATAGGCATGCTAATGTCCTGAAAAAGGAGGAGTGATGGAGTTAAAATGGTTAGAAGATTATCTTGCACTGGCCAACAACGGCAGTTTTTCGAAAGCGGCAGAAACCCGCTTTGTTACCCAGCCTGCGTTTAGCCGTCGGATACGTTCGTTAGAAAACTGGCTCGGCGTCAGTCTCGTTGATCGTAACCGGTACCCCACTAGCTTTACCGAGGCGGGTCTGGAATTCCTCGAGCAGGCAGAGAGTCTCAAAAACCAGATTTATTCCACCCAAGCCCACTTACAATCAATGGTTAGCGATCAGGCGGCGATGGTCGTGATGTCACAGCATTCACTGGCAGTTTCTTTTTTCCCTGGCTGGCTGCAAAGCGTCGAGCCTCTGGTCGGCAATGCCCTAATCAGAGTCAATGCCGGAAACCTGCATGATTCACTCGAATCATTTCTAGCCGGTACCGGAGAGTTTTTACTCTGTTTTTCATCACCCGACATTTTCAAACAACTAGAGCGAGATGACATTGAGAGTATTCAGGTTGGTATCGACCGTTTGGTACCGGTGACCGCGGTTAAGCCAAACGGCCAGCCGATCTATACCGCCGACCAGGGCAGCATAAGGTTACTCTCCTACCCTAAAGAATCATTTTTTGGCCGCTTAATCATGCGCGAATGCATGCCACAGTCCAAGAACGACCTTAAGCTGCATAATGTTTGCGAGAATGCGTTAGCCGAAGGGCTGAAAGCCTTGGTAGAAAAGGGATACGGTGTGGCTTGGCTACCCCAGTGCTTGGTAGAAAAAGAGCTTAACGAAGGCACTATGGCTATTCTGGAAGCACCGTTAGCATCGGTTGATTTGAAGATCAAATTATACCGTTTCAAAAGAGAGCACTCGGACGTAGCAGATACGTTCTGGAGCTATCTAGCAGAGCTCTATAATCAGGGTTACCGATAAAAAGCCCCGCCATATAGGCGGGGAAGGGAGCTACCTATGACGCCCTTCAGGAAGGAGGCCTTCGGTAGAACAAACTAAACTGACAATTACCATTCAAATTACTTTTCAGGCAAAGGCACTGCCAACACAGGGATCCGCGATTTGGCCAATACCTTCTTGGCCACACTACCCAGTAAAGTCTCCACAAAGCCTTTCTCATGGGTTCCCATTACAATCATGTCTACGCTGAGGTCACGAGCTAGTTTCAAGATCGCGTCCGTAGGGTGTGATTCAACTATCGTGATCGATTTGATCCGCCTGCGAGCGGATTGATCCTGCTCATCAACGGCACTCCAAAACTCATTCTGACGAAGCTTAAGCTTCTCTTGAGCATGGCTAAATCGTCCGTCCAGCGCCTCCTTACGGCTGTCCTCATCGATGACATAAGTTTCTAGTGTCTGCTTAGCCTCCTTAGAGCGCTTCTCCAACACATGCAGGATGTGAATATCTGCACCCGTATTTTTGGCCAGAAAAGCCGCATATTTAAAGGCCTCCGATGAGCCTATTGTCAGGTCTGTGGTGTACAGAATCTTATCTATATTGACTAGCATAATAATTATCTCTTAAACCTCATCGTTTACCGGCTGGCGATTAAAAACTGTCGCTATTTCTCCAGCCGGTCTTTTCACTAGTACCCAAGCAACTCTGGCAGTAGTAGGGAGATCTGCGGTACGAACGCGATCACAATTACCGCTAACGTTGATGCCAAAGCGAAAGGTATCGCCTTAGCAGTAACCTCTTCCAGCGGGGTATCAGAAATGCCCGATGCGACGAACAGGTTTTCACCCAAAGGAGGTGTAGAGAATCCGATAGAAAGACTACAAACCATGACAATACCGAAATGTACCGGATCAATTCCCAGGTTATATGTCACAGGGAGTAACACCGGTGTCAGTATCATGATTGCCGCGAGGGTCTCCATGAACATCCCAACAAAAAGCAAAAACCCGATGATCAGCAGCCAGATCAGATAGAGGTTTTGAGTGAGGCCAAGCATCGACTCAGCAACCATCGTTGGAATTTGATTCTCCACCAAAAGACGCCCAAACACCGTCGCGGTAAACAAGATCAACAGCACACGACCAGACAGCCATGTCGTCGTCTCCAAAGAACGAGACAGGTCCTTCCATTTCAATTCTTTATGAATGAATACACCGACAAACACGGTATAGAAAATAGCCACGATGGCAGATTCCGTAGGGGTAAAGAAACCCGAATAGATGCCGCCAAGGATCACGAGTGGCGCCAGGATTGACCAAAAACCCGACCGGAAGGCACTACCCATCGTTGACAAGCTCCAGCCCTCAGAGGTGCCCTTATAGCCAGCACGCTTACAGCGCACGTAATTCAAAATGAGCAAACTCACCGAAATGACGATACCGGGCAGGACCCCTGCGATGAACAGTTTAGGGATAGAGATACTCTGGAAACTTCCAAACTTCTCAAGCGCTTCTGCTGGTACAGTCATACCCAAGGCTGAAATACCAAAAATAACCATCGGGATAGAAGGCGGTATAACGATACCCAAACCACCGGAAGATGCGGTGATAGCCGATGCGTATCCTTTATCATATCCACGGCGCACCATCGCCGGGATCATCAACATACCCACCGCTGCAGTGGTCGCAGGACCCGATCCAGAAATAGCACCGAAAAACATACATGCCAAAACAGTTGCCGCAGAAATACCGCCAGTTACAGGCCCGGCAAAGCTTTCAGCCAGCGCCACTAACCTTTTGGATATTCCGGCCGCCTCCATTAGAGCACCAGCCAGAATAAAGGCAGGCAGCGCCATCAACGGAAAGGACCCAACCGAATTGAATGCAATCTGAACAAGCTTGATTGGGTTTTCATCTAGGTAGAGAAAGGAGGCCAGCGCCGCTACACCAAGAGAAACTGTGATTGGTGCCCCTATGATCAGCAATCCCAGAAAAGACCCAAAAAGAATAACGATGATCGATGTTTCTGTCATGACTTCGCTCCTAGCTTAGGCGACTCGATGTCCAGCTGTTCGCTCATATCCGCTTCCATCAAGGCATCAAGTTCTTGCGCTTCGGGGTCCTTTACATCAACCCCTTTTACGAATTTCAAATAATTAACTTGAAGGATCCGGATCGTCATAAGGGTGAAGGCTATTGGCAAGACCAAATAGATATATTTCATCGGAATTCCTAGCGTCTGGGATTTCCAAAAAAGATTCATTTTATTGAAGACAAAGTCGTAGCTAAGATAAACAAAATAAACATTGAATCCGATCCAGATCAGATCAGATAGCGCTTCAAGTGCAACGCAGAGTTTTGATGGTAACCATTTATACTGAAAAGTCACCCGATTATGTGCGGAGTGTTTGGCAGCATAACTTGCACCAAAAAACACGAACCAAACAAACATGTAAACCGATAATTCTTCAGTCCAGGCTATCGAATAACCGAAAAATTCACGAGAAACAATTTGTGCAAATAGCAAGCAAACAAATATAACCAGCAATATTCGACAAATATAACTTTCAAGATTATCAAAGATTTCTTTAATCGTACCCATTATTACTATGTCCTTGTTAATCACAAAACATATGGCAAAGTGATTAACACCTAACCAAGTGGATTAGAAAGAGCTTTTTAGGGAATGCGAAGGGGGAGAATACCCAGTGATACAGTTACACTGATCTCGCTGGATATTCTCTATATAGAAAGAACTACGAACGCTTTAACTAAACTTCGTCACGGCCAAGTGAACGGAGCAGTTCGTTAACTTTTGATTTACCGCCGATCTGCTCATAGAACTTAGGCCATACTGCGTCTTGAGCTTTTTTCGCCCACTCGCCTTCATCGGTCAGAGCATCAATCTGCATGTCGTAGGTTTCAATCAGCTCTTTCTTGATCATCGACTCTTTACCCTGCAACCAGCTCAGGCTATAGGACGTGGCTTCTTTACCCGCCTCCAGCAGCGCTTTTTGAACCTCAGGAGATTGCTCCTGATAAAGCGATTCTGAAATAACCAACGGCTCCAACAGGAACAGATAATGGATATCTGTCAGATACTTCTGTACCTCACCAAATTTCATCGAGTAGATCGCGGCATAAGGGGTATCCTGGCCGTCAACTACGCGCTGCTGCAGTGCTGTAAAGGTTTCAGACCAAGCCATGGGCGTTGGGTTGATACCCCACGACTTATACGTGTCGATCATGATTTCATTTTTAGGAACCCGTACCACCAGACCCTGAAGGTCATCCAATTTCAAAATCGGACGTTTTGAGTTGGTCAATACGCGGTAACCTGAATAGGTCCAAGCTAGAACCCGTACGTTGGCATTCTTCACGGCATCTTGAGTGAGTTGTTCGCCGATTGGGCCTTCGACGACTTTCTGGGCCTGGTCGATGTTTTCAAAGATATAGGGTAGTGAAAGAATTCCCATCGAAGGAGAGAAAGGCGATAGGTTGTTACTGGCGATGATGGATAGGTCAAGCGTTCCTAATGCTACGTCGTTTATCGTTGCCTGCTCGGATCCTAACTGGCCGTTAACGAACAGTTTGGCACTGTGTTTGCCGCCAGTTTTTTGCGACAGCAATTCGCTGAATTTAAGCCCAAGTGCTTCCTGAGCACTGCCGCCGCCATCACCTACCGCCATGTTCCAATTACCGGCAGCATAACTGCCCGTAGACAGTAACAAACCCGCGGTCAACGATATTGCTTTTGCAATTCTATTCAACTTCATTGTTATCACCTATGTTTTGATTTTATTTTAAATGATTACTATCGTCTAAAAATTCCAGAAAGATCCGATAAATCAATCTGCCATTCTATTTAACATACTATTTATATTTCTCCCAAAATTAATTCCTGTTCTTATTAAAAAATTAAGCTTATTAAAACCAAACTTAGCCCAATTAATTTATAAAGCGGTTGTCACGCCTACCTATCATCAAGCGCCTCACGAACGATGGTATTAGCCAACAGTTCAGACGCGTCATACACCGGTAGCGATGTATGCAAATGATCGCCAATCACCGAGAGTTCGGTACAGGCAACCACCAGGCACTGAACACCTTGGGTCTGCAGGTCCTTCGCAGCACGGTTATAGTCCGCAAGTTGCTCTGGCGTCTGCTGCTTTGCCTTCACCGCACGGATGAGGTCCATCACCGCCTGTTGATTGTGCGGCTGGGGATAAAACACAGCGACGTCGTGCTGTTCAAACCAAGGTTCATAGAGATGAATTTTTTGTAAAGCGCTGGACGCTAGCAGACCCACTTTGCGCAGCTCGGGTTGCGCTTTTTTAGCGTGACCAGTAGTCATCTCGATCAGGTTTATCACCGGAATCTGCACCGCTGCGGCAACATCTGGATAATAGTGATGCGCCGTATTACAAGGAATAACCAAAAAATCGGCCCCTTGTTTTTCCAGCCCTAAAGCCATCTCTACCATGCAGGGTGCGGGACTCTCACCATCGCCATCGATCAACGCCTTGATCCGTGATGGCACCTTAGGATTGTTATCCACCAACATCCGAATATGGTCAGCATCATCTCCGGCCGGTGTCGCGTCGATCACACGCTGCATCAAATCTACCGTGGCTTCGGGTCCCATACCGCCGATGATACCGACAATTTTTTCATGGCTCGCTTTGGCAAGAGTCATTGCTGACACTCCCCGACAACATCAACGATGACCTCGGCGATCAAGGCGCAGTCATCTTCGCTGAAGGTCAATGGAATCCGCATGTCCAGCAGCGTGGAAAGTATCAGCTCTGTTTTAGGCAACTGCGGCATCTCCTCGATATACTGCCAGCTGTCATAACGACTGGTGTAATCCCTGGGTACAGCATCGCCAAACCACTTCAACACCACCCCCCGCTCTCCACAATGCTCAACGGTTTGCAGTATCTGCTCCAAGGTGAACTGAGGTAACGAAAATTGGATCGAGCTGCCCACAAACCGTTCGGCTTCGGATCGCGCTGGAATCTTAACCACCGGACTGTCGTTAAGTATTTTTTCAATAACACGATAGCGCCGGTTCCAGCGATCGCACTGGGTATCCAGATCGGCAATTTGTGGGCGTAAAATCGCTGCGCGCAAATTGTCCATGCGGCCACTGTAATTGGGCGTGTCGTAACGAATCTTTTCGAACGCCTCTTTTGGCGGTGCGGCAAAATGACGATCAAACAACATATAAGAACCGGAATGCATAATGGCGCGGGCCATCACATCGGCGTGGCGGGTGGTCAAAAACCCACCCTCACCTGAATTGATATGTTTGTATGTTTGAGCACTGAAGCAGGCGACGTCACCAAAGGTTCCGCTCATCTTCCCATTCCAGCTCGCGCCCATGGTGTGGGCACAATCTTCGATCAGGAACAGACCATAGCGTTCGCAGATCGCCATGATACGGTCCATGTCTGCAAGATGTCCGCGCATATGCGACAGCATCAGAACTTTGGCACCCGACTCTTTCGCCTTCGACTCCAGATCATCCAGATCGATACAGTAATCATCGGCAACATCGACCAGCACCGGTACCGCACCGCTGTTATGAATCGCTCCTGGAACCGGTGCTAAGGTAAAGGCGTTGCACAGTACCTTGTCACCCGACTGAACCCCGACTGCGCGCATCGCGACGTGCAAAGCATAACCGCCCGAAGAACAGGCCAAGCAGTAGGGCACACCCTGATACTCGGCAAACTCCAGCTCGAGCAGGTCAGTTTCACTCTTTTCGCCTGGCAACGTGTTGTAGCGATGCAGACGACCCGAGCGCATCACCTCAACGGCGGCAGCGATCCCCTGCTCGGGGATCGTCTCCTGCTGTGTAAACGATTTTTGGAATACTTTCACGCCGTACTCCTTAGTCGTAACGCTTCTGATCGTAGACCGTAAAGTCCCACTCTTTCTCTGGGAAGAACTTGCGTAAGCGCCAATCACAAGCACGGGCATGGCCTTCCATTCCTTCTGTACGAGAGATCCGCGAGCCGGCACCACTGAAAGCCACGTTGGCTGCTTCGTCCAGCTCCTGATAAGTCAGCACTTTCATGAATTTTTGCACATTGAGGCCACCGCTATAGCGGGCCGCCTTCTTGGTCGGCAGAATGTGGTTGGTGCCAGAGCACTTATCGCCCTGAGAAACGGTGCTACCTTCCCCAAGGAATAGAGAGCCATAGTTGTTGAGATTATCCTTCCACCACTCCAGATCCTTCGCCATGATCTGCAAATGCTCACAGGCGTAGCTGTCGCTGATCTTAACCAGTTCTTCTCGGCTATCAGCTAGAACAATAACGCCATGGTCACGCCAAGCTGCCTCGCAGACATCTGCATTCGGCATATCAGCGATCACATGCGGCATGATCTCCAGCACCTTCTCGCCGATTTCGCGGCTGTCGGTAAACAGCCAGACCGGGGAATTGGGGCCGTGCTCTGCTTGAGACACGAGATCAACGGCAATAGTCATTGGATCAGCGGTCTCGTCGGCGATGATGGCCGACTCAGTAGGACCTGCAAACACATCAATACCCACGGCACCGAACAGCATACGCTTAGCTTCAGCAACGTAGGCATTACCAGGTCCGACCAGAATATCGGCAGGTTTACCGGTAAACAGACCATTGGCCATGGTCGCGATAGCGTGAACACCACCCATCTCAAGAATCACGTCTGCACCGGCAACATGCATGGCATAAGCGACCGCCGGATTGATGCTGTCACCACGAGGTGGAGAGCAGGCAACAACAAAAGGCACTCCTGCTGATTTAGCTGTCGCGACACTCATCAAAGCCGACGCCGCATGAGCATATCGCCCGCCAGGTACGTAACAACCCGCACTTTGCACCGGCATCACTCGCTGCCCTAGCCGAACGCCTGGCTCGGTTTCTATTTCAAAGGAAACCAGACTGTCGCGCTGCGCGTCGGCAAAACGCTTGATCTGCCGGTGAGCAAAATCGATATCATCTTTTACCCGCTGAGGAACAGAGTCGATCAGCGCCTGCCGCTTCTCGTCAGAAAGGACGAAATCACCTTGCCAATTATCAAACTGCTGTGCAAAGGCTTTAACCGCAACTTCGCCTTCATCCTGGATACGTTGCAACATAGCTTTAACGGTTGCTTGAATCTTTTCATCTTCATCGGCAACAGCTTCTTCAGAAATCGCGTTTTTTATAAATTCCATGGGTACCCTCAAATTATTCTTAGCGCCTAAGCCACCGACACTGGAAGTCCATTATTAATATGTAGGTTAGCTGTAATCAGCTAAGCCAAAGGCCTTGCGGTAACCAAACAAAGCCTGGCTACCACCGGTGTGCAGGAAGACGATATTTTCATCCTTGCTGAAGTGCCCCTTGCGGACCAAATCTATAAGACCTGCCGCACCTTTGGCGGAATAGACCGGATCGAGCAGAATTGATTCGTGACGGGCAAACAATTCGATCGCTTCGATGCCGCTCTCGGTGGGGACACCGTAGCCTTCGCCGACATAGTCGCAGTTGGCCACCACATCTTCACGCTTAACGACCCCAGGAATCCCCAAGTGCTCAGCGGTCTTTTCGGCCAGTTTGAAAACATTGGTTTCTTGGGCTTCACGAGGTGCACGCACACCAATCCCAAGCACGGGAATCAGGCTGTTGGATGCCACAAGACCGGTAACCAGACCGGCCTGGGTGCCAGCACTACCGGTGGCATGAACCAATCGGTCGATCTTAAGCCCCATGTCATTAGCTTGGGTCAGCAGCTCAAGAGCGGCATTAACATAGCCCAGCGCCCCCGTTGCGTTGGAGCCACCACCGGGGATGATGTAAGGCTTTTTGCCCGCTGCACGGAGCTTTCCAGCGAGCTCATCCATCGCCGTATTCATGTCGGTATCAGCCGGGAACTTGCTCAGCGAAGCACCGAACAACTGATCCAGCAGCACGTTGCCGTTGTAGTTGTAATCGTCGTCTTTACTACCGGTGCGGTCTTCCAGCAAGATATGACACTCCATCCCCATCTTGGTGGCAATTGCGGCGGTCTGACGGGCATGGTTGGACTGCGTCGCACCCTGAGTAATGATGGTATCTGCGCCCTGCGCAATGGCGTCGCCCATCAGAAATTCCAATTTGCGGGTCTTATTACCGCCACCAGCAAGGCCGGTGCAATCATCCCGCTTAATCCAAAGCTTGGGACCTCCGAGATGCTTGCTAAGGCTCTCCATTGGCTCGAGGGCTGTTGCGAGGTGGGCGAAATGTAAGCGAGGGAAACGGGACAGGTGCATTTGATATTCCTATGTTTTTTATTATGGTGCCAGGGCATATCTGACGTGCATTCATCATAGGGTTTGTCTTCGCCGGATGGCTAATGCCGTTTTCTATGCGACCAGTTACTTTTTGGCATAACATCCATATTCACTAAGAAATCAATAGATTAATGCTCCGGAAATAGGCACCGTTATCAGCGCAAACAGGAGATAAAATGGCTGGCTGAAGCCTATAAAGCGTTGGCAATGCACGGCAGTTTTATAAAGCGGTGGAAGCCCGGTTCATCAAGTAACATCATGAGTTCTTTGTAATTTATGGACGATCGACATAGCGACTGGAATGTCGCATCTCTTATCGATAAGGGATGGTAATTAAACTCATGAAAAGGGTCTGGGCAGGCTGGTTCCTAAGGCCATTAGTGATATCCGTATAAAACCTCAAGGATCAGGGTGCAGAATGTCTGATCATCGCCTGTACTGAACTGTCCGTGCTGGCCAGTACATTGCAAAACGCACTGCCAGTTTATGATGCATCCCAAGTGCTGGCGGAAGAGATCGTCTACGAAGCCACTCAAGCCGTTTGATCCATTCTTAGATAAATAATCGTAACTATCGATAAAACTGCCCCTAGAACAGAACATATCTTTATAGCGATTAAGCTGAGGCCGGGCCGTTGTAGTTACCAATAAATCCACTCGCCGCTGTTTATGGTTACTAAGAGACAAGAGCAGACGGCACGTGTGCAAGGAATGCACATAGCCGTCATTGGAATCCGTGTTTTAAGTGCCTGCTGCAGGCAGGCATCCGAGAACGCTTAACATGTGCAGAAACTGAAGATTGGCCAGCTGAGCATCCACCGCCCGCCGTAGACCGGACTGGTGATTAAAATGTGATTTAGTAGGCGTTCTGGTAAATGGCCAAAGCATCCTCGTAAGTGACCTCACGAGGGTTATTAACCAACAAACGCTGCTGTTCCATCGCGTCATTGGCCAGCATCGGTAACTGATCTCGAGAAATTTTCATATCCCTTAACCGAGTAGGCAGCCCCAACGTCTCAATCAACCGTTCAATAGAATCAATCAACGCTTGGGTCATTACCTCGGCGAGCCCGGTGGCAATAGCCGGATCAA
Organism: Motiliproteus sp.; assembly: GCA_036961355.1. Lineage (GTDB taxonomy): Bacteria > Pseudomonadota > Gammaproteobacteria > Pseudomonadales > Balneatricaceae > Motiliproteus. The sequence continues at coordinate 136,931 of JBALVL010000002.1, read as the reverse complement.
TAATCTGCGCCAGTTCGGCATACAGTGGCGCGCAAGCAGGGGCATTGAAGCGCATCACATGGGGCAATACCAGCGAGTTACTCAAGCCGTGGGGGATATGAAAATGACCACCCAGCGGGTAAGCCAAGGCATGAACCGCCGCGACCGGCGCGTTGGCGAATGCCTGTCCCGCCAGCATCGAGCCCAGCAACATCTGCTCCCGTGCCGCTAGATTATCGCCCTGATGAACGGCAGTGCTTATATTGGCGGACAGCAATGCTAATGCCTGTCGTGCCAGGCTGTCAGAGAGCGGATTTTTCCTGTGTCTGCTGGTATAAGCCTCGATGGCATGAATCATCGCATCGATACCGGTCGCCGCCGTCACTCCCGGCGGCAAACCAAGGGTCAGCGTCACGTCCAGCAGGGCGACATCAGGCAGCAGCAAGGGTGAAACCACCCCTTTCTTCTCATTGGCGCCGGTAGTGATGATCGAGATCGGGGTTACTTCCGAACCGGTGCCGGAGGTGGTCGGTATCTGAATCAGCGGCAGTCGCCGTCCTTTCGCCAGGCCGACACCGTAGATCTGTTCCAGCGTCTGTTCAGATTGCGCCAGCAACGCGACCAGCTTAGCGACATCCATCGAACTGCCGCCGCCAATACCGATGACGGCGCCGACCTGTTGCTCTCGTGCGATCGATAGCGCCTGCAGTACGACCGCCTCACTCGGATCGGGCTGAACACCGGAAAACACCCGGAACTCAATACCTGCGGCTATAAGGCTAGCCTCCAATTTGTCCAACAACCCTAGTTTCACGATACCCGGGTCGGTCACCACAAGCACTCTGGAAGTGCCCATATCACCTACCAACTGACCCGTTTGAGACAAGCTACCAGCGCCGCAAATTACGCTTGGCGTCGTATTGAAGACAAACATTCCCATATCAAACCCTCATCACCCATCAAAGACAAATTATTACTAAACCACTTTTTATCGTCACTGCTGATGATCCTTTTCAGAAACCCTATTACCGTCAATTCCACGCAGCACCCTGTGCAACAAGGTTAACCGAACCATCACCACCATACCTATAACGGTACAGATCACATCATTATACAAAATAATTTGACAAGAAAATTATTCTGTATAATGATCCATATCGACTCATTATACTGATTTCAATCAAAAATGAGCCACTATAGACTGGATGCTACTAATAGATAACAATTATCTTCCCAGCGTGCTTCTGCTCACTAGGGATTGAAAAGGAATCATTCATGAAAAAGCGCTCCTCAAACCTAAAAAAAGGCCTTATCAGTTTTACCGCAGCGACCTGCATACTGGCCGCAACCAGCTCAACAACTTTCGCAGCTGACGATAAGATCCGTTGGAAACTTCAAGCTGGATTCGGCACCCACTTGCCCGCATTAGGCGACCCGATAAAACTGGTCGCTGAACAGATCAAGGCAGCCAGTGGCGGCGATATCCAGTTCAAAATTTACGAGCCGGGCAAACTGGTTCCACCTTTTGGTATAACCGAGGCGATCAAAAATAAGCAGCTAAATGCTGGTTATATCTGGCTGGGGTACGACCAAGGAAAAATTCCTGCCTCGGCACTGTTGGCGGCGGTACCTTTCGGTATGGAACCTTGGGAATACGCTACTTGGTGGTATGAAGGCGAAGGCAAGAAACTGGGTGAAGAGCTGTACGCCAAGCACAACGTTCATCCCGTGCTTTGTAGCGTAATCGGACCGGAAACAGCCGGTTGGTTTACCAAAGAAATAAAGTCGATGGACGATTTCGACGGCCTGAAGATACGTTTTGCCGGAATTGGCGGTAAGGTGCTGCAAAAAGCAGGCGCCTCGGTGACCCTGATCCCGGGCGGAGAAATTTTCCCGGCGCTTGAGAAAGGTGCGATCGACGCAACTGAATTCTCAATGCCCGCCATCGATCAGATGATGGGGTTCGACAAAATCGCCAAGAACAACTACTTCCCCGGTTGGCACCAGACCTTCACCGCCTCGCATCTGGTGATCAACACCGACTCCTGGAACGCGCTGTCGGATTCCAACAGAGCTATGATCGACATGGCCTGTACGGCGGGTACCTTCCGTGCATTAACGCGTGGCGAGTCGTTGCAGGGTGCCGTTATTGCCGGTTATCCAGACAAGGGTGTTACCGCCCGAACGCTGCCGCGTGAGATGTTAACCCAACTCAAGTCATTGACCGATGAAGTGATGCAGGAACAGTCGTCTAAAGACGCCGATTTCAAACGCATCTACGAATCTCAGCAAGCCTTTATGAAGGAATATAAGTCCTGGAAGAAGCTGGCTTACCTGCCACGCGACTTTGACTAACAGCTAGGCGATCACCGCCACATCCCTGACCTGTGTCACCTGACTCAGGCCAGGGCATTTGAGCACTCACGTTTAGCTTAACAAGAGTGGCCATCGACCCCGTCGATCTCCTGACAAGGCCACCACAAGGAGCATTTATGCATCAGGACAAGGGTGAGACCCCAACCGGTGAAGTGAGCCCTTCTCTGCAGCCAAATCCGGCGACGCTGATGGATTTGGATCATTTTACCCACCACACCGCACTTCCAGATACTTGGCTTTCACGTAAGTTAGACAGTCTGCTAAATATCATCGGCAATCTGATGTCGTGGACCTGGGTGGTATTGATGGCAATCATCATTATCAACGTGGTGATGCGTTATCTCTTCGATGAGGGGCGGATTGAGTTTGAAGAGATTCAATGGCACCTCTACTCCATCGGCTGGTTATTCGGCCTGTCTTATTGTTTCGTCGCCGATGACCACGTGCGGGTCGATCTGATTCACGATCGACTGTCACTCAGATCTCAGGCTTGGATCGAACTACTCGGCATCCTGCTGCTGCTAACGCCGTTTCTGTTCATTGTCTTATGGTATTCGGTACCGTTCATCCTTTACTCCTGGCAAGTCGGTGAGGTCTCTGACTCCCCGGGTGGACTGCCTTATCGCTGGATTATCAAGTCGGTATTGTTTATCGGCTTCGCTTTGTTGGCACTCGCGACGCTATCTCGACTGTCACGGGTCTGCGCCCTGCTATTCCTACGCAAGTCTCCACCCCGTGCCACGGTGGCGTAACCCCAGGAAGCTGTTATGGAAATCAACGAAATACTCGCCATCAGTATGTTTGGCACCTTTATCTTGCTGCTGTTTACCGGTTACCCCGTCGCCTGGGTTCTGGGCGGTATAGCAATCCTTTTCTCAGCAGTAGCCATGTTGATGGATCACTGGTACGACGCCTTTATCGGCATCGACTGGAACTATGTCTCGATCGTGATTCCACGGATGTGGGCAGTGATGACTAACTGGGTGCTGGTCGCCTTGCCGATGTTTGTTTTCATGGGTCTGATGCTGGATCGATCAGGTGTGGCCGAAGACCTGATGACTAACCTGGCGCGACTGTTCGGCAAGGTGCGGGGGGGCTTGGCCGTCACTGTGACTTTCGTCGGCCTGCTGCTAGCGGCGTCCACCGGTATCATCGGCGCTTCGGTAGTATTACTGGCAGTACTGGGTGTGCCACTGATGTTGCGCGAGGGGTACAGCAAGGAGCTAGCCTGCGGCACCGTCTGTTCGACCGGCACCCTGGGAATCCTGATTCCACCGAGCATCATGTTGGTCATGATGGGCGACCAAATCGGTATCTCGGTAGGCGACCTGTTCCTTGGCGCATTGTTTCCCGGATTACTGCTAGCCGGGCTCTACGTCACCTATATTCTAGGGGTGGGTTTTCTACGCCCTAGTGCAGCTCCAGTCTCTGCCGATGCGGAAACAGTGTCGCTGCGGGTGGTGTTCAGCGTTCTCTGGGCGGTGATACCAACAGCGGGCCTGATCATTGCGGTGCTGGGCTCAATCTTCTTTGGCATCGCCACGCCGACCGAGGCGTCGGGGGTTGGCGCACTGGGTGCCACGCTGCTGGCCTTAAGCAAGGGCCGGTTGACGATTCAAGTGTTGCGCGAGGTGGGTCGGGAAACCACCAAAACCACGGCATTCATCTTTGCGTTGTTACTGGGCGCCACCGCGTTCTCGCTGATCCTGCGGGGACTAGGCGGCGACGAACTGATCGAGGGTGCCTTAACCGGACTGCCCTTCAGCCCCACAGGTATCGTCATCTGTATTCTGGCCGTGACCTTTCTACTGGGATTCTTCCTTGACTGGATCGAACTGACGCTGATCATCCTGCCTCTGGTGGCTCCAGTCGTCGCGGCATTAGGGTTCGATCTGGTCTGGTTCACTGTCATGTTCGCCGTCTGCCTTCAGACCTCATTCCTGACCCCCCCGGTCGGTTTTGCGCTGTTTTACCTCAAAGGTGTTGCCCCGGAAGGGATCAACCTAGGCCACATTTACCGCGGGGTAATTCCGTTCATCTTAATCCAGTTGGTAGGGCTATGCATCGTGTTCTACTGGAAGGGCATCGTAACCTGGCTGCCCGCCGCCGCGTACGGCCCTTAGCTTTACTCACACTCCGTCAGACAGAGTAGTAACAGACCTTGGTAAGCAACAAAAACAGGAGCTAAACATGTCTATTCAAGTGATTCTTCCCCGCATCATGCAGGTTGGTGAAGGCGCTAGCCAAGAGATACCCAATGTCCTAGCTAGCTTGGGTTGTCAGCGGCCATTGATCATCACCGACAAGATGATGGTGCAGCTTGGCTACGCCGGCCGTATACAAGAGAGCCTGAGCGGCCAGCAGATCACCGCCGATGTGTTCGACGATACCGTACCCGAACCGACCATCAGCTCGATTCAAGCAGGCGTCGAAAAAGCACGCCAGGGTGATTACGACTGTATCATCGCACTCGGTGGTGGTAGCCCGATCGACAGCGCCAAAGCGATCGCGATTCTGGCCACGCACGGCGGCAAGATGCAGGACTACAAATTCCCGCGGATGGTAATCGAAGCCGGTCTGCCGATCATCGCGATCCCCACCACCGCTGGCACCGGTTCAGAGGTGACCCGTTTCACCATCATCACCGACGAGACCAGCGACGAGAAGATGCTCTGTGTCGGGATCGGCTTTATGCCGGTGGCAACCCTGATCGATTACAATCTGACGTTGAGTCTACCGCCGCGGATTAGCGCCGATACCGGTATCGATGCGCTGACCCATGCGATCGAAGCCTATGTCAGCAAAAAAGCCAACCCCTATAGTGATAGCCAGGCGATATCGGCCATGCGCCTGCTCGGCCCCAATCTGCGTCGCGTCTACCACGACGGCGCCGATAAGGCCGCCCGTGAGGCGATGATGCTGGGCTCAACTTTGGCCGGGGTGGCATTCTCTAACGCCTCGGTGGCTTTGGTCCACGGCATGAGTCGTCCAATAGGCGCGGCCTTCCATGTCCCTCATGGACTGTCCAATGCGATGTTACTGCCCAGCGTCACCGCATTTTCGATCCCGGCAGCACCGGAGCGTTATGCCGACTCTGCCCGGGCGATGGGTGTTGCCACCGAGCGGGACAGCACCGCCCAGGCCAATAACAAGCTGCTGCTAGAGCTGCAGGCTATCAACGATGAGTTACAGGTGCCCACCCCTGCTCAGTTTGGTATCGAACGCCAAGCCTTCTTTGATCTGATGACCCCTATGGCCGAGCAAGCGCTGGCCTCGGGTTCCCCTGCGAATAATCCACGGGTGCCCAGCGTCGAAGAGGTCGTCGAGATCTATCAGCAACTCTGGTAGCACTCGTTACTCTCGACGCTTTTATCACTTTGATCACTCAGGTTCTTAAGCCAAGACCGATCAACATTTTTTGCTACCAAAAGCAGCTATGCCGCTGCCTGTATTAACTGGAAGGTAATTGTTATGAACACTGTAGGACACCTGATAAACGGCGAAATTGTTATCGAAGGCTCTCGCAGCCAAGACGTCTTTAACCCAGCCACTGGCGAGGCCAGCAAGCAGGTTGATCTGGCTTCCAAGGCAACGGTCGAACAAGCCATCGCTATCGCTCAGGCCGCTTACCCGGCATGGCGCAACACGCCGCCTATCAAGCGGGCGCGGGTGATGTTCAAATTCAAAGAGCTGCTGGAGAAGCACGCCGATAAAATCTGCGGAATGATCGGTGAAGAGCACGGCAAGATTTCCCACGATGCTGCAGGTGAGCTGCAACGCGGCATCGAGAACGTCGAGTATGCCTGTGGCGCACCCGAGCTGCTCAAGGGTGAACACAGCAAGAACGTCGGCCCCAATATCGACTCATGGAGCGAATTTCAGCCGCTGGGTGTGGTCGCCGGTATCACCCCGTTTAACTTCCCAGCGATGGTGCCACTGTGGATGTATCCAATGGCGATCGTCTGCGGCAACTGCTTCGTACTGAAGCCGTCCGAACGTGATCCCAGCTCAACGCTATTTATCGCCCAATTGTTGCAGGAAGCGGGTTTGCCCGACGGTGTTATGACGGTCATCAACGGCGACAAGGAAGCGGTCGACACCTTACTCCATGACCAGCGTATCCAGGCAGTCAGCTTCGTCGGCTCCACCCCGATTGCCGAGTATATCTACAGCACCGCCAATGCCAACGGCAAACGTTGTCAGGCGCTGGGCGGCGCTAAGAACCACGCCATCGTGATGCCCGATGCCGATATGGACAACGCCGTTAACCAACTGCTCGGTGCCGCCTTCGGCTCCTCCGGTGAGCGCTGCATGGCGCTATCGGTCGCAGTGGCGGTTGGTGATGCAGCCGGTGATGCGCTGATCTCTAAGATGCAAGACGCGATGCAGGCACTGAAAATCGGAGCCTATACGGACAGCAGCAATGACTTCGGCCCAGTGATCACTAAAGCCCACCAGCAAAAGGTTGTCGGCTACATCGATAGCGCCGAAGCACAGGGCGCCAAGATCGTCGTTGACGGTCGTAACCCGCAGGTTGAAGGCTATGCCAACGGCTTCTTCGTCGGCGGCACCCTGATCGACAACGTCACTCCCGAGATGCACAGCTATAAAGAGGAGATCTTCGGCCCGGTACTGCAGGTAGTGCGTGTCGACACCATGCAAGAAGCGATGACGCTGATCGACGACCACGAATACGGTAACGGTACCTGTATCTTTACCCGCGATGGCGAGGCGGCACGTTACTTCTCCGATAACATCAAAGTCGGCATGGTCGGCATCAACGTCCCTCTGCCGGTACCGGTGGCCTATCACAGCTTCGGCGGCTGGAAGCGTTCGCTGTTCGGTGACCTGCACGCCTACGGCCCCGATGCGGTGCGCTTCTACACCAAGCGCAAGACCGTCACCCAGCGCTGGCCCTCTGCCGGTGTCCGTGAAGGGGTGCTGTTCTCGATGCCAACGCTGGACTAACAGGCTCCGGTTTGATGATTGTCGCTCCCACTGGGAGCGACTGTTTCGGATGCCTCTCCTTTCTCAATATAGGACGCAGAGCCTCTTAAGCTTGCTGAGTCGCCTTGCCTGCCTATAATAGGCGCTGTTTTTTCAATCACAGGATAGGTTATGACCGTTCAGCGGCGAGAAAAGGGCTCCTCCATCACCCGTGTACTCGAGATCATCGAGGCGGTTTCTCGTGCCGATCGTCCCATGTCGTCGACCGAGCTGTCATTTCTGCTCGACATACCCAAACCCAGCGTTCATCGACTACTGCAGCAGCTTGAATCCGACGGTTACCTGCAAACCAACATGCGCGGTCTGTTGGTACCGGGTGAGCGGATGCATGGTATTGCACTGGGCGTACTCTATAGCAGCCGCTACAAGGCGCTACGCCAGGCCATTCTTAAAAACCTGACCAATAAGATAGGAGAGACCTGCGGTATCGCCATTCCCGATGGCACCGAGATGATCTATTACGACCGGGTGCAAACCAACTGGCCATTAAGAATCCATCTTCCGGTCGGTTCCCATACCCCTGCTTGGTGTACCGCCAGCGGCAAGCTCTATCTAAGTTCCCTACCCAAAAATCGCCGCCATCGCATCATTCAAAACCTGTCATTGGATAAGCTGGCACGTAACACCTTGATTGACCCTGAATCCTTAGAAAAAGCATTATTGCAAATTCAAACCAACGAGCTCGGTACCGATAACGAAGAGTTTGTCGATGGCATGGTTGCTTGCGCGGTTCCAATCAAAGATCAAGACGGCAGACTGTTTGCCTGCCTGTTTACCCATGCACCACTGATTCGTACAACTCTGGATGAACTGCTCGCCTTTGAACCGATACTGCGCCAAGCAGCGATCGAGCTAGGAGAGCTATTGAATGAGCAAGAAGCACCTAAGTACTAACTCTTCGTATGCGGATTCAATACCTAGATGACTTAAGTCTGTCGTGATCAAGAAAGGTTGACCACGATACTTAGTACCTATCTCAATGCTATTGGATATACGTTTCTTGCTCGAGTGGGTACCCAGCGTTTCTGAGCACCTAGATAGCACCCACTAACACGCTGCAGTTAATCTTCTGACCTTGTTGGATCTTATTTAGATCCATGAAAACCACCACTAGCTCCTTCTTCCTACCCCCCGCACGCTGTACCAAACAAGGTCTCAGAGTCCATAGATACCCCAGTGGTACGTAAAGAGCTTCATCTTTCTGATAAGGCCAATCAAAAAGGAGATCATATCAGCAGGAAACCCTCTCTTTTTAGTAATAATTCCCGTAAACCACCCATGACACCCTTGTAAATACTTATACACAGCATCAGTAATTTTTATTGCTGACATCATAAAAACAGTAAAATTAATTGTTTTAGTGGAAAAAAATGGTCAATTTATTTACTCTGCTCTACTTTGGTCGAGGTAAGCAGTAGCTCATAAACTGCAAAACCTCACTTTAACAGACGAAACCGCTGCCGCCTGTCAGGTTCGCAGCAGGATTAGCGACCTGTATCAGTCGCCGCAGTGATAATGAGGGGATCGACGTCCCCCCCATTCCTAGAATTAGTTAACAATAGATCGGGAAACTTCAGATGAGTGATAGTCGGAACCGTTCGACGGGGTTATATCGTCCTGAATTCGAACACGATAGCTGTGGTATTGGCTTTGTTGCCAACCTCAAGGGCCGAAAAAGCCATCAAATAATTGAAAACGCGTTGACCATGCTGACTTGCATGGAGCATCGCGGTGGCACTGGTTTCGACGTCAAAAGCGGTGACGGTGCCGGGATTCTGATTCAGATCCCCCATGACTTCTTCAAACAACAAAGTGCCAGCCTGGGTTTTACGCTGCAAGACGCCGGTGACTACGGTGTTGGCATGTTGTTTTTCCCACCCCAAGCCGAACAGATGCGACAGTGCCGTAATCTGCTTATCAGCAATATAGAAAAGCTCGGGCTGACGTTGCTGGGCTTTCGCGGGGTGCCGACCGATAACAGCGGCCTAGGCCAAGCGTCATTGGATACCGAGCCACAGATTGAACAGGTCTTTATTCAGAAGCCGGAAGGACTCGATAGCCAGGTCTTTGAGCGCAAGCTCTACATCCTGCGTAAAAGCACCTGCCACCAGATCAATGAAACCATCGCCACTGAAAAAGATGAGTTTTACATCGCCTCCATGTCTGCACGGACGTTGGTTTATAAAGGCCAATTAACCACGGCTCAGGTCCGTGAGTATTACCTGGACCTGCAAAACGAAGATGTCGATACGGCGATGGCGATGTTCCACAGCCGCTTCTCCACCAATACGTTCCCGGCCTGGCGCCGTGCGCAACCGTTCCGCTATCTGTCTCACAATGGCGAGATCAATACGGTACAGGGTAACGTCAACTGGATGAAAGCGCGCGAGGCGCTGTTCGAGTCGATCAATTTCAGCAACGAAGAACTGCAGTTGCTGCACCCCGTCTGTAACCGGGAAAGCTCGGACTCGGCGAACCTCGACATGGCGATCGAACTGCTGGTGCTCAGCGGCCGACCGCTGGCGCAAGTGATGATGATGGTGGTACCCGAAGCTTGGCAGAGCCAGGATGACATGGACCCGGTCAAACGCGCCTTTTACGAATATTACTCCTGCGTCATGGAGCCCTGGGATGGCCCGGCCTCGATCTCCTTTACCGATGGTAAAGTGATCGGCGCCACGCTGGACCGCAACGGCTTGCGCCCCTCTCGTTACCTCGTGACCGAAGATGGCATGCTGGTGATGGGATCCGAGACCGGCGCGCTGGTGGTGGATCAGTCCAAGGTGATCCAAAAAGGCCGCCTACAGCCGGGTAAGATCTTCATTGCTGACCTGGAACAGGGCCGCATCATCAGTGACGAAGAGGTCAAAGCCGATGTCTGCGCGAGCCAGCCCTATGGCGAGTGGCTAGAGCAGTACAAGATCGTCATCGACGACCTGCCCACCCCGGAGGAGGAGTTCCATCAGCCACTGATGGCGTCGCTGTTCAAGCGCCAGCAAGCCTTCGGTTACAGCAGTGAGGACCTGCAGCGGATTCTGGCCGAGATGGTCGGCACCGCCAAGGAGCCTCTAGGAGCGATGGGGACCGATAACCCATTGGCGATACTGTCGGACAAGTCCCAGCACCTGTCCAACTACTTCAAGCAATTGTTTGCCCAGGTCACCAATCCGCCGATCGACCCGATCCGCGAAGAGATGGTGATGTCACTACGGACCTATGTCGGTGGCTCGCTGAACCTGCTCGAGGAGACCCCGCGTCACTGTCATAAGGTCGAGATCAAGCAACCGCTGCTGACCAACCCACAGCTGATGAAGCTCAAGCATATCGATCATGATCATTTTCAGAGCAAGACTCTCGATACCGTGTTCCGCGCCAACGGCAAGCCGGGCTCGCTGGAAAAAGCGCTGGATCGTATCTGCTACTACGCCAAGGACGCGGTCGAGGATGGTTACTCCATTATCATCTTGAGTGATCGCGCGATCGATTCCGACCACGCGCCGATCCCCTCGCTACTGGTCACCGCAGCGGTACACCATTACCTGATTCGTCAGGGACTGCGAGCCAAAGCGGACTTAATTGTCGAATCCGGTGATGTACGAGAGACCCACCACTTTGCCACTCTGCTCGGTTACGGCGCATCGGCGGTCAACCCTTACCTGGCACTCGAAACCTTGCTGGAACTGCGTAACGAGGGTGTCGTTGATGCCAGCCTCAGCGATACTCAGCTGTTCGATCGCTACACCCAAGCGGTCAACAGTGGCCTGCTGAAGATCTTCTCCAAGATGGGCATCTCCACCCTACAGTCGTATCAGGGCGCACAGATCTTTGAAGCACTGGGGATTAATTCCGAGGTTGTGAATAGCTACTTCACCGGTACCGTGAGTCGCATCGAGGGCATTGGTCTGGATCAGATCGCCCAGGAGGCGCTACAGCGTCATCGTCAAGGGTTTGCTCCAGAAGGTCGCATCGCCATAGATGACCTGCTGCCCTCCGGCGGCGAATATGCTTGGCGTAAAGACGGCGAGCGTCACCTGTTCAACCCCACCACGATCCGGTTGTTGCAGCACGCCACATCCAACAACGATCAGACCCAGTTTGGTGAGTACGCTAAAAACGTCGATGAACAGAGTCAAGCGGCCTTTACCCTGCGCGGGCTGATGAAGTTCAACCCCGACCGGCCTTCGATCCCTCTGAGCGAGGTCGAACCGATTGAAGAGATTTTCAAACGGTTCGCCACCGGCGCCATGTCATTTGGCTCCATCTCCTGGGAGGCCCACACCACACTGGCGATCGCGATGAACCGGATCGGCGGCAAGAGCAACAGCGGTGAGGGCGGTGAGGATCCGATTCGCTTTACTCCGGAAGCCAACGGCGATTCCAAGAAATCTCGAATCAAACAGGTCGCCTCCGGACGCTTCGGGGTGACCAGTTATTACCTGGCCAACGCCGACGAGCTGCAGATCAAGATGGCTCAGGGCGCCAAGCCCGGAGAAGGCGGTCAGCTGCCGGGGCATAAAGTGGATGCCTGGATCGGTCGTACCCGTGGTTCGACCCCGGGAGTGGGACTGATCTCGCCACCACCGCACCATGACATCTACTCGATCGAAGACCTGTCCCAGCTGATCTTCGACCTGAAGAATGCCAACCGCGAGGCACGGATCAACGTTAAGTTGGTCTCCGAGGCGGGTGTCGGTACCATCGCGTCGGGCGTCTGTAAGGGTTATGCCGACGTGGTACTGATCGCCGGTTACGACGGCGGTACTGGTGCCTCGCCGTTGAGTTCGATCAAACATGCCGGCCTGCCGTGGGAACTGGGTCTGTCTGAGACTCATCAGACCTTGGTACGCAACAAGCTGCGCAGCCGTATTACCGTACAAGCCGATGGTCAGATGAAGACGCCACGCGATCTCGCGATCGCCACCTTGCTCGGTGCTGAAGAGTGGGGCGTCGCAACCGCTGCACTGATCGTCGAAGGCTGCACCATGATGCGCAAGTGTCACCTCAACACTTGCCCGGTAGGCATCGCCACTCAAGACAAAGAGTTGCGTGCGCGTTATCAAGGCAAAGTTGAACATGTGGTGAACTTCTTCACGTTCATGGCTGAAGGGTTACGCGAGCTGATGGCCGAACTGGGCTTCCGCAGTATCAACGAGATGGTAGGTCAGACCCAGTGCCTCGATATCCGCGACAATATCGATCACTGGAAATTTAAGGGCGTCGACCTGTCGCCGATCCTTTACAAGGAACCAACGCCAGATGGCGAGACCTTGTACAACAGCATCGCTCAGAAACATCTGATCGACGAGATCATCGATCGCAAGCTGATCAAGGATGCCCAGCCCGCGCTGGATAATCAGCAGCCAGTGTCACTGGAGTACGGCATTATTAGCACTGACCGCTCGGTCGGTGCCATGCTCTCCAACGAGATCTCCAAAAAGTACAACGATGTCGGCCTCCCTGAAGACTGCATCCAGGTGAAGTTCAGCGGCTCCGCCGGACAGAGCTTCGGCTGCTTTGGCGCCAAAGGGATTCGTTTCGAACTCGAAGGCGATGCCAACGACTACTTCGGCAAAGGACTCTCTGGCGGCAAATTGGTGGTTTACCCCGATGCACAAGCACCCTTCGAACCGAGCCAGAACATTCTGATCGGCAACGTTGCCTTCTTCGGAGCCACCAGCGGTAGTGCCTTTATCCGCGGCATCGCTGGCGAGCGCTTCTGCGTCCGCAACTCCGGAGCCACGGCGGTGGTTGAAGGTGTCGGTGATCACGGTTGTGAATACATGACCGGAGGAAAAACGGTGATTCTGGGGGCGACTGGGCGCAACTTTGCGGCTGGCATGTCCGGTGGTGTGGCCTATGTGCTGGACCGGAAGAAGGATTTCGCCGCCAAGTGCAATATGGAGATGGTGGCACTGGAAACTCTTGAAGACAGTGCCGAGATCGCTGAGCTGCACGATCTGATCGAGCAGCATCGCAAGCAGACCGGATCAGACGTAGCCCAAGCGCTGCTGGCGGACTGGCCGACGGCCGTCGCCGATTTCGTCAAGGTGATGCCTGTCGATTACCGTCAGATGCAGGCCTATATGGATCAGGCCCGATCGAGCGGTAAATACCCCACTGAGGAAGAGGTCGCCGAGGCTGCCTTTGACATGCATCTTAACAATCTGGCTGCACAAAAAGCCTAAGCCCACGAGGAGAAAATACGATGGGAAATCCAACCGGTTTTTTGAAAGTAGACAGAGCAATGCCCGAAACCCGCGATGCGGCTGAACGGCTCATTGATTGGCAGGAAGTGTACCAGCCGATGGCTGAGGCCGAAATTCGAGATCAGGCCTCTCGCTGCATGGATTGTGGCGTGCCTTTTTGCCAGTCAGGGGAGTCGCAATACGCCCCCGCCGTTGCCGGCTGTCCGGTCAACAACGTGATCCCCGAGTGGAACGACCTGGTGTATCGGGGACGCTGGAAAGAAGCATTACAGGTACTGCACAAGACCAACAACTTCCCCGAGTTCACCGGACGGGTCTGCCCCGCGCCTTGCGAAGGTTCTTGTGTGCTGGGGATCAATGCCGATCCGGTCACCATCAAGCTCCATGAACACGCCATTATTGAACGGGGCTTTCAGGAGGGCTGGGTCGTTGCCAACCCGCCAGCGCGTCGTTCCGGTAAAACCGTTGCGGTGATCGGCTCGGGCCCCGCGGGACTTGCCTGCGCCGCACAGCTTAATAAAGCCGGTCATCGTGTTACCGTCTATGAACGCGCCGACCGTATTGGTGGACTGCTGATGTACGGCATCCCCAACATGAAGCTACAAAAAGAGTTTGTTAAGCGTCGTGTGACCCTGCTCAAAGCCGAAGGAATTCGCTTTATCACCAACACCGAAGTGGGCAAGGACCTGCCCACCAGCCAGCTCAAGTCAGAGTTCGACTCGGTGGTCGTTTGCACCGGTGCCACTGTACCGCGTGATCTGGCCGTCGAAGGGCGTGAGCTCAATGGTGTGCACTATGCCATGGAGTTTTTGGGGAAAAACACTAAGAGCCTGCTCGACAGCGACCATCGCGATAGCAACTATATCAATGCCGCCGGTAAACATGTGGTCGTCATCGGTGGTGGTGATACTGGCACCGACTGTGTCGGCACTTCGCTACGCCACGGCTGCGCCAGCGTCATCCAGCTGGAGATCATGCCCAAGCCGGTCGATGAACGTGCAGCCAACAACCCCTGGCCGCAGTGGCCCAAGGTATTAAATGTGGATTATGGCCAGAAAGAGGCGATCGCCATTCAGAGCGAAGACCCACGCCAGTATCTGGTGATGACCCAGAAGATCGAAGGTGATACCGACGGCAACGTCAGCGCCGTGCATACTGTCGATATCAGCTGGCAAAAGAACGACCAGGGCCAGATGATACCGCAGCCGGTCGCCGGATCAGAAAAGGTGCATCCGGCCGATATTGTGCTGCTGGCGATGGGTTTCATGGGACCTGAACAAGGCCTGCTGGATAACCTTGAGGTACAGACCGACGGACGCTCTAATGTCGATGCTCAATACGACCAGTTTGCGACCAACGTGCCGGGCATTTATGCCGCAGGCGATGCCCGCCGTGGACAAAGTCTAGTAGTCTGGGCCATCGACGAAGGTCGCCGGGCAGCTCGCGAAGTGGATCGCTACCTAATGGGCGAAACCTACCTGCCCTAGCCAAAAACGCTGCGTTGCATCGATAAAGCTATGGCAAATAAAAGGATACGATTTCTCGTATCCTTTTTTTATGCTCCGTGATTGGCGGCTCAGCCAGGACAAAATAATCACCTGTGGCGGGTAACTCTCCCTTTTATAGCGGGTTACCAAAGTAGAGATTAAGCCGCAACCGGCAGTTTGTAACCTCTCCTCCAATTTCCTACAAGGCAGCACGTTAGTTTTCAAGGAGATGGCAAAGTCGCATTCAATTCCGACATATCTTCTAAAAATATACAGATTGAAAATGTAATGAAATGCTAGTATACGTACTACTTAACACAAAACAGTCTAGCTAAATAATTATGAATACTATATTCGTCCTTAATGGACCAAATCTGAATTTACTGGGTACCCGTCAACCTGAAGTCTACGGCTATGAAACCTTGGCTGACATCGAAGCGATGGTTAGGAAACACGCAGCTCAGTATGACTTCGACGTGGACTTCCGCCAAAGCAACCATGAAGGTGAGATTGTGGAGTTTATCCACGAAGCCAGAGAGAAGGCGGCAGGCATCGTTATCAACCCTGCCGCTTACACCCATACATCGGTGGCCATACTGGATGCATTGAACGCGTACGACGGAAAAATTGTGGAGGTTCACCTCTCCAATGTCCACAAGCGCGAACCTTTCCGCCACCACTCATACGTCTCATCTCGCGCCGATGGTGTGATCGCGGGGCTTGGGAGTATGGGCTACCTGTGCGCCATTGATTATCTGAACTTGGCCTTAAAGAAGTAGGTTGAGATCTGTAGGTCGGCTACCGTTGCTGGATTTGGGCAGAAAGGATCAATAGCATCCTCTCTGCCTGACGCCATCCGTAAATAACCTGTTATGGATCTAGTCCAACCAGGATAAAGCTTCCTTCCGGGCGTTATCAGCATCAACGTTAAACCCAGTGAACAACTCAAACGCATCCAGCCCTTGGAAAAGCCATAGATCGTAGCCTGTCACGACCTCCAAATCTGCCGACTGGCAAGCCTCCATAAATGGGGTGATGAGCGGTGTGTAGACCGCATCAAAGGCCCACTCCTGCCTCCTTATAACCTTTGTTGGAAAAGCGCTCCCGGGGTATTTATGCATACCCAATGGCGTAGCATTAACCAGCCCTGTCGACCCTTGGGCAATATCAGTAAAGGCGTTGGCCTCGACCATCGTTGCCGAGGTCCCAGTACGGGTAAGTGCATCGGCTAATGCCTTAGCCTGGCCAGCGTGGGTATCAAAAATAAACAGATGCTCGGCACCCAGATCCCCCAATGCAAAGGCGATGGCCCGACCGACTCCTCCGGCCCCCGCAATCAATACCCTGCCCGGTTTTTGCCCCTTACGCCGATATCGATACCCCTGCTTAAAGCCGGTGTAGTCGGTCGTCGCCCCTTTCCAACCATCGTCGCTGAATAACAGCGTGTTCATCGCGCCAATGGTCGCAACATGGCGGCTTATCGGCTCTGCCAGCGACACCACCTGCTGTTTGTAGGGGTGGGTAATGTTCAACCCTCGGTAGCCCTGCGCTTCACGGTGTTTAATCTCAGCCTGCAGACTAAAACCACTATTGTCACCGGTATCGATGATCTGATAATCGACCTCAACCCCTGATAACCGCCCCAGATAGGTTTGCAACCGAGGCATACGGGAGCCAGAGATCCCGGAGCCGATAAGACCCAGTTTAATCATTAGAAATATCGATCTTTGTTGATATCACACACCCCTACGCCGGCTGACCTTCAGTCTCCTGCAATTCCTGGGTAATGTGTTGGATCATCGAATCGATCTCGGTACGTTCGACATCGTCCGCGCCGGTGATCAACGCTTCCTGAACCATCGCATTGATTCGTTCCTTACGCAGGATAAAGAGATCATGCAATGAATGAGCGATCGCCAAACGACTTTCTGGAAACAGCTGAACCAGCTGCTGAATCAATTCACCGGATTGCTTTGGCAGTGCTAACACCAGATGAATGGCCACATCCCTGGGTTTCAGTGACGAGCCCTCTAACGCGGTTTTGATCAGGATGGCAGGATCCTTGGGCTGCTGCCCCAGCGCCACCAGCAGCAGCTTGAGTTCCGGATCGCCGATCTCAGCAAGGTTGTAATTAACTTGTGGATCCACAACTGAAGAACCTACCGATGTACCTTGCAAGCTGATCTGATAGCTAGAGGCGGTCTCCAACGTTTCAGTCCGCACAAAGAGCTTGCGAATCATCAGAAACAACACCACAAATAAATGAACCACGATCAAATAGTAATACAGCCAGACACTGTCGAACTCGGTCATCAAAAAACCGGCAATGATCGGGCCCAGAACGCCACCGCACCCCAGCAATATCTGCATCGTACTGGTCGCTGACATGGCATCTTTCAGATCGATATGATCGAAGACCTGGGTAACGGCCAGAGGAAATAACGCCACCCCGGATCCACCGGAGACCAGAAACAGAACAACCAACACTTCGATCGGTATCGGAACAAAGTTCTCTGCGACGATCAGTAAGTTACTACAGATCCCCATCACCATCAGCCCCGCAGCGACCGAGCGCTTGTCGAAACGATCGGCCAGCCACCCCACCGGAAACTGGGTCAAAAGCCCACCCAGTTGATAGGAACCCAAAACCAAGGATAACCAGATGCCGGAGATACCGTGGTCGTAGGCATAGAGAGAGATCAGCGACACGCTGGCGGCATTAATCAAACCCGCGCAGAAGCAGGAGAGCGTACCGGATGGTGAATAGTTCCAAAGCCGCTTCAGCGACATCGCACTTGTTTTATCCGGCAATTCGGGTAGCGGCAATCGACTCATCGACATAATAATCAGCGATATACACAGAAATACACCGATCAACCCGAACAGCCGAGGATCATGCTCGCTCGAAAGGCTAAACAGGAAAGGGGCCGCACCAAAACCAACGGCAAAACAGATCTGATAGATGCTGAATATCCGGCCTCGGTTGCGCTGATCAGTGAGCATGTTCAACCAGCTTTCAAGGGTGATAAAACTGGTGACAAAACAAAAGCCCGCCACCACCCTTAACAGGCCGGTGATCCAGATATCGTTAGAATAACTATGCGTCACCGAAACAATTGCCAATGTCGCGGCCATTGAAGCAAAGGCGCGGATATGGCCAGCCCGCAGCACCGCCCGTGTACCAAACAGCCCCGCACAGATCCCTCCCACGGCGAACATACTCATGGCCAGGCCAATGTCTGCGGATGCAAAGCCCCCCTCCTTGAGTCGAATCGGCAGCATCACGAAGAACAGGTTATGGCTCACCGCCATGGCGAAAATGGAAAACAGGATCGGTCTGATCCGGATCAGTATGTTGGTTTGCATAACGTTGCTGGCTATCCGCTAAGACTTAGTGAGAAATGTTAAGCACAAACTATGATCACTTCCCCCTTGATGTGCAAAAAAAAGACAGGCACTCCCGAGGAAGTGACCTGCCAAGACCTTTTCTTACGCATATCCGAACAAGTGAGAGAAGAGATAACCAAGCGATAGAAGAATATATTCAATGCGGGTGACTAAATATCCTTCACTCAGGAGCCTGGAATCGAATCCTCAACCGGCATAGCCAAACACCCGTGGTAAAAAGAGCACCAGATCAGGGAATGCAGTCATCACGACAAGCGCCACCAACAACACACCAATGAAGGGGACCACCTCTTTAATGATCGACGCCAGAGGGATTTTGGTGGTCCCGTTAATCACGAACAACAACACACCATAGGGCGGTGTTATCAACCCGATCATCAGGTTGACGACGGCAATCACGCCAAAATGAATCAGATCAACCCCCAGTTCGCGACAGGCGGGAACCAGCAAGGGAACGATTACCAGAATCACCGTCGTCGCGTCGAGCAGACAGCCGAGCAGCAGGAAGATAACGTTAACCGCCATCAGAAACTGGAACGTTGATAGATCCCATGTCGCCAATAATCCAGCAATCTGAGTCGGGATATTCTCGGTAGCCACAATGTAATTGAAAATCAATGCTGCACTGATCACCAGCCCCACCGAGGCGGAGGAGACGGCACTTTGGCGGAACACAACAACCAATTCCGCCCAACTGATCGAACGGTACACCACCGCTGCCAGAAACAGCGCATAGCTCGCGGCGACTGCTGCAGCTTCGGTCGGTGTGGTCACCCCGCCGTAGATGCCGTATAACAAAATGGCCGGCATCATCAGGGTCGGAAATGCTCGCCAAGTAATACCCGGCAGCTCTCGTAGCGGTACCTTCTTTTCCATCACGGCATTGAGACGGGTTGACTGGATCCGATTCATCACCATCAGCACGATGCCCATCAACACACCGGGGACTAGCCCGGCAATGAACAGGTAACCGACCGAGGCACCGGAAACTAAGGCATAGATCACCATCGGGATCGATGGTGGAATGATCGGTCCGATAGTAGCGGATGCAGCCGTTAAAGCCGCCGCATAACCGGGCTTGTAACGGCCATCCTTGGTCATCATCTCGATAACAACTTTACCGACACCGGCGGCATCGGCTACTGCCGAACCAGACATGCCGGAAAAAATCAGGCTGGAGACGACATTAACGTGCCCCAAGCCACCGCGTAAATGGCCTACAATCGCTACACAAAAGTTCAACAGACGTTCAGAAATAGAACCCGCATTCATGATATTGGCCGCCACAATAAACAATGGCACGGCCAATAGAATGAAGCTGTTATAGACACCCTGAATGATCTGTTCACCCGCCAGCGCAACGTCCTGGCCGCTGGCGGCAAGGTAAGCAATGGCGCCGACAATCATCGCAATCGCCACCGGCGCGCCCAGTGCGGCCAGCAAAAAAACGACGACCAGACATAACGTGAATTCAGCACTCATGTGTAGTGCTCCTCGTCAGTTATTTTTTTATACGTAGGCGGGTAGATATACGCAATCGCGCGCCAGCTGTAACGCACAACAATCGCAATAATAAAGACCCCATAGATACTAAATACATAGTCGAGGCGAATCTTCATAATCGCGCTCTTCTTGATTTTGTAGAAAGTAATGTAATCAATTGTGGGGAGAAAAGAGTAGACAAAACCGACAACAATCACTACCGATGCAATGACCGCAAAGATGCGCTGAACCTTGCTAGGGGTCGCAATGTAAAGTACATCGAAGCGGATATGATCACTATCCTTCACACAGAAAGCACCTGCCCAGAACACTAGCCAGAGCCACAGTGTCAGCAACAGCTCGACCGTCCAACCGAGCGGATCGGCCAGCACATAACGCGATATGATCTGCAGTACAAAGGTCAGAGCCATTACGGCAAGAATACCTGCCGCAATGTTGTCAGCCATACCTTTCATCCAATTCAGAATTTTAGTCATGGCTATCAGTCCTGGTTAAAGTGCGTTGATCTTTTCAAGCATACCTTTTGGCCAGGTTTTGGAGTAATCGGAGTTCAGGTAAGCGGCCTGTACCGTCTTTTGAAAAGCCTTCAGATCGGGCTCGTAGACTTTCAGCCCCTGATCTTTAAAGAACTGCACCAATTCAGCCTCCAACATGAGATTATTCTTTCGACCCGACTCGGCTGCTGCATCCGCCGCGTCTTGAACTTTCACCTGCTGTTCGGGCGTCAACTTATCCCATACCTTTTTAGAAAAGGCGATATAGTTCAGATCGACCAAGTGACTGGTCAACACGATCTGCTTGGTCACTTCATAGAACTTGGCGTCTTTGTCGGTTGGTAACGGATTATCCTGACCATCCACCGCTCCGGTTTGTAGTGCGGTGTAAACCTCACTGAACGCCATTGGCGTCGGGCTGGCACCCAGAGCCTTGCCCAAGAACTGCCATGAATCACTACCCGGCATACGCAACTTCACACCTTTAAGATCGGCAGGGGTGGTGATTTTTTGGTCTGTACGCAGGTTCACTTGACGGCGGCCCATGTACATCACTGTCAGCAACTTGATGCCCAGATCATCTTCAACTTTTTGTTTTAGCGGTTGCATAAAGTCGGCAGCAAAAACGCGCTGTTGATGCTCCGCATCGCGATGCACATAGCCGGCAGCAAAGATCGAGAACTCGGGGAAAAATTCGGCCAATTCTTGTGCCGAAGTGATCGTCATATCCAGGTTGCCACGGGCAATCGCTTCTAGCTCGGTTCCCTGTTTGAACAACGAGTTACTCCAATGCCCCTCGAAGTTAGCAAAGGAGGAAACTGCTGGTCCAAACACCTCAGTCATGGCGACAGCACGCTGGTCACTAGATGACGCGGTCGCTGCCATTCGCAGTTTTAGGTCCGCAGCAGCGACCAAGGATGAAGCCCCGATCGCTACAGCGACAGTCGCTGCAGTAAATATTCGTTTCAGGTTGGTTTTAGCTAATAACTGGTTCGCTTTCATGATCAGAACTCCACGTTTATTATGATTATGGTTCTTAATTTTCTGCTACTAGTTTTATGCCCCACAACAGGGAGCCATGCTTTTAATTGCTGCGATATTAGCCTTCAGGACTGGTCCGCAGCACCTTAAACTAAATTCTGTCTATCTCAATCAGGCTGCCAGTTTTGGCGGCGTTTGTAATCGCTTCGGTTATCCGAAGGTTCTGCAGACCGTCACGGACACTGACCAAAGGCTCACACTCTCCTCGAATAACCGAACAGAAATGCTCCAACTGTAGTTCGAGGGGATCCTTACGTTCTAAAGATAGGGATGAACACTCAAACGGCTTCCACCACGACCGGTCCTCTTTACGGGAAAACCGCTTCAAACGCATGGTGGGGATTGCCAGGGAGCCATCCGTTCCGGCGATGACATAGCAGTCCTCGTCCGGGTATGTTGAATAACTCTTATTTTCCTGCGAGGTCTGCTCCCAACTGCGAGCCGAACCGGCGGTATCTGACAGTAAGAAAGTACCCAACGCGCCGTTTTCGAAGCGCAGCGATATAGCCGCAGTATCCTCGACAGCAAATCCACGGCGGGCGCTGGACGTCATCGCCTGCACCGCAACGATCTCGCCACATAACTGGCGAAGGTTACCGATCTCGTGAATCATATTGATCAAAATCGGTCCACCGCCTGGCTGAGTACGCCAAGGCGAGGCATCAAAATAGTCATCGGGCTTGTAGAAGGTCGCACTACCGGTGATCGCCACCAGATCGCCCAACGCATTGTCGCGAATCAACTCCTTCGCCAACGACACGATGGGGCTATGCGCCCGGTGGTGTCCCACCAAGATCTTGGCGTCGGAAGCCTCTACCTCCGCGCAAAGTTTCACTCCTTCAGCCAAATCATGGGCGATCGGTTTTTCAACCAGCGCTGAGACACCGGCGTCCATGCACTCAAAAGTCTGCTGGACATGAAGATGGTTGGGTGTGGCGAGAATCACGCCATCGGGAAGATCGCAGGCGAACAGATCAGAAAGAGAACAAAAATAGGGGGTATTGAGTTCAGCAGCGAGGATTCGCGCCGATTCAGTCGGGTCGACGATCGCGACAAGGTCACAACGATCATTCGCGTCGACAAGTTTAATGTGATCTCTACCGATCAGGCCCGCACCGGCTACAGCAATTTTCAGTTTCGTCACGCTATACCTCTGAAAACACTTTTCTTATTGTTTGCCACCGTAAAACCCGAATAGGGGCTTGATCTGACAACTGAATCCATAGCATATTAAATACTGATGAGTTAGTAATTAGCCAATTAAAGGAATCAGTGTTCACTAATGGTTACGAATAAATGGGATCTTATTGACCTAAAAGTATTTTGTAGCGTCTATCGCTGCGGCAGCTTTGCCCGAGCCGCCACGGAGCTGGGGATCTCTCCCGCCTACGTCAGCAAGCGAATCGCCGACCTCGAGCGAGCCCTCAAAGTACGTCTATTTCATCGCACTACCCGACGAATCCAAGTCACCAGCGAAGGAGAGATTGCCCATGTTTGGGCACTTCAGGTATTGGAAGCGGCCGACAATCTAACGCAGGAGGTCGCCAACACCCGCGCTAACCCTTCCGGCTCACTGCGTATCTGTACCAGCCTGCGGATGGGGCGTAACCACGTCTCCCATATCCTGGCGCTGCTGGCTAAGACATATCCAGACCTGAAAATTTGGCTTGAACTGGTTGATCGCCGTGTCGATCTGCTGGCCGAAGGGATCGATATTGATATCCGGGCCGGGGATGTTCAAGAACCGCACCTGATCTCCCATCCGATCATCAAATCTCAACGAATCCTGTGTGCATCCCCAGACTACCTGAAACTCCGAGGGCACCCCCGGACGCTAAAAGATCTGGACCACCATGACTGTCTTCCTTTTCGAGATCGGGATCAACCCTTCGGCGTCTGGCGATTAGAAAACTCCAGCGGCATCGAAACCATTCGGGTTACCGGCTCTGTCGGATCCAACCATAGCGACGTGGTTCGCAACTGGGCCGTTAAAGATCGCGGCATCATCCTGCTCTCAACCTGGGATGTATCCGATCAACTGAAAGACGGGTCATTAGTCAGAATACTGCCCGAGTATTCTCAAGCCGCTGATGTTTGGGCGGTAACACCCGCTCGGTTAAGTAGCTCGACCAAACTGAAAGTCTGCGTGGAATTTCTGATCGAGCAGTTGACCGAGGGGCCCTACGCATTGAATACCGACATCACAAAAGCACACTAAGCGACAGTGAGATCGAGAAAAATGCCGCCACGGTCGCGACCAACAAAACCGACGAACAGAAGGTCTGCTGACCATAGATACCACCGAAAACCGGATACACACTCAACACCGGCATGGCGGCAAACAGAATCGCCGTAACCTTTAAAATAGGGTCGACCCCTGGCACCAGGCTAAAAGCCAACGCAACAAATAGCGGATGCAGCACCAATTTACCGATCACAATGCCTGATACCTGCCCCCCCCATCCCCCGCAAAGAAGCTCCTACCAATGAGCCGCCAATCACAAACAGCGCCACCGGCGGCGCCGCTTGAGCCAGCATCGCCAGGCTTTGATCCAACACCGCTGGAACCGCTATATCAAACAGCGAGACAGCCATACTTGAAAAAACAGCCAGTATCATCGGCGAACCCAATACCCGGCGGACCAAAGGCCGCCACAATGCCAACCCAGTGTTACCGCTGCCCCGCCCTGCGCCGTACTCCAGCAACACCAACGTCAGCGGTATCATCAGCAGGTTTTCTACCAACAACACCATGGCAAAGCCTGTGGCTGGCGGGGTAGCGAAGGTCAACAGCATCACCGGGTAACCAATATAAGCACTGTTGGAACAGGACATCCCCATACCGACCAAGGCCGGAGGTAAGCCTTTATTTACGGCGTTGCTACGGCTAATTAACCATCCAAAAGCAAATGCTAACAACGAGCCTATCGCGTACGCAGCCACATAACCGGGATTCAGAATTTCGCTCATATGTAGCGGGCTGATGCCCTGAAACACCATCGCTGGCATGCCAAAATAGAGCACAAAACGGCCGAAGCCGATATTCGCCTCGGTTGAGATCAGTCCGCTTTTAAGCGCAAGGTAGCCCAAAATGATCAGCAGGAAAATCGGGGCGGTTATCGCAAATAGCGACAGCATTAAAAACTCCTGCGCCCACGACTAAGGCTAACAAGGTGCCCCGAATCTAGGCAGTGCGACAAGGAAATCAAGACAAATGGGCAATACGCCCCGGCAGACGACGATCGAGCAAACTCTCCATCTCCATCGTTAACTTGCCCAACTGCTGCCAGTCAATCCCCGTCTCAATCCCCATCTCACCCAGCATGTAAGCCGCGTCTTCGGTCGCGATATTGCCGGTCGCACCAGGGATATAAGGACAGCCGCCCAACCCGCCCAAACTGGCATCAAAGGTGGTGACCCCGGCTTGCAGTCCCGCCACCATATTGGCCAGCCCCAATCCGCGGGTATCATGCAGATGCAGACTGATGCCGGCGCGGTCACCGACCACCTCACGTACCGCCATCACCATCTCGTAAACCCAGCGCGGATTGGCGAGCCCGGCCGAATCAGCCAGATTGATCTCCTCAACCCCTAACGACGCGTAGAGTTCGGCGATTTCGCAGACACGTTCCTTAGGGATTCGCCCTTCAAAAGCACACCCCAAGGACGCAATAATTCCGGCACGGATACGTATATTTTCCGAACGGGCGATCTCAATCATTTCACCAATATGATCCATCGCCTGGGCTAGGCTGCGGTTGGTATTTTTCTGGTTATGCGTCTCACTGGCAGAGATCGACATGCTCAGATGCGGGACCTGAGCACTGACAGCACGTTTAACCCCCCGCTGATTCAAAACCAGAGCGGTATAGGTTACCCCTTCTGTACGCTCCAATTGGGCGAACAGCTCATCTGTATTGGCCATCTGCGGCACCCACTTGGGATGCACAAAAGACCCCACCTGAATTCGCCGGACACCACTGGCTTCCATCCCCTTGATGAAATGTAACTTCTGTTCGACCGAGAACTGCAGCTTTTCACTTTGCAGCCCATCTCTTAGCGACTCATCTTCCAACAGGACCTGTGCAGGTAGATCGTTCATCGGGGCTTAACCTCCAGCTTGGCGGTTGACGAACCAACGCTGGCGCCAACCATAGTTTAACTACAGATTCGTACTACATAATTGCTTAAGTAGCACTTATACATCATAATCTGAACTACCACAATATGAACGACTCAAGTACGAAACCCTTCGAACTGACACGATGTGTATGGATTACGTTATGCGCACAGACGACCCTAAAGCCCCTACTTCATCGCCGCTGAACGCTTACGAGCAGTTACGCGCGGATCTGATGAGCGGCTATCTCCCCCCCTCCAGCAAGCTACAAATTTCCGCATTGGCAGAGCGCTATGTCACCAGTATCGGGCCGATCCGCGAGGCCCTTTCGCACTTAGCGGCCGAAGGGCTAGTGATCAAAAAAGGTCAGCGTGGCTACTGGGTAACGGAAATATCCACCGTGGAGTTCGAGGAAGTGTCCCGCCTGCGCATCCTGCTTGAGACCGATGCCCTTAAGCAGTCGATCCAGAACGGAGACCTCAACTGGGAGAGCACAATTGTCGGTGCTATGCATCGCGTTAAGCGAGCTCTGTCCAAGGCGCAATCAACGCCTGGGGTCGCCTCCGACGCACTAATTAGAGAAAACAGATCCTTTCATATGGCGCTCATTGGCAACTGCGACTGCCAGCGTCAAATCGATTTTATTTCGACCCTATACGACCAAACGGAACGTTGTCGCCGGCGCTCAAGCCTGGAGGCCGATGAGGTTCGCCAGGAACTTCTAGAACATCAACAACTGATGGATGCGGCGCTGGCCAGGGATGTCGAGACCGCTTGCCAGCTGCTTCAGCGACATGTCGAAGAATATGGACGTCGGGTCTCATCGACTCTCACCACCAGCATGGCAAGCTGAATCAGGACAAACCTATGAATAACAAAGTTGGCATCATCACCGGGGCGACTAGCGGTATCGGCGAGGCCGTCGCCCGCGCTATGGCAGCGCAAGGCTTTAATCTGGTCATCCACGGACGCAACGAACAGAAACTACAATCGCTTGCTGCCAAACTGAACGCGGTCTACCTAAAGGCGGATATCAGCGAGCCCTCAACACCGGCTAAGTTATTACAGCTGGCGTTGGAGCGTTATGGTCGTTGCGATATCGCGGTCAACAACGCAGGAACGATCGAAGTCGGCCCTATCGATACCATCAACATTGATAAGATGAGCTCGATGGTGCGTGTTAACGTCGAAGCCGCCTACCGTTTCATTTATCACATGGTCCGTCACTTCCAGGCTCAAGGCAGCGGCGATCTAGTCAATATTTCCAGTGTCATGGGGACCAAAGCCCGTCTCTACGCCGGTGCTTACTCGGGGACCAAATTTGCGATTGAAGCCCTGTCTGAGTCGCTGCGTATGGAACTGGCACGCACTGATGTGCGGATCAGCTGTATCGAGCCTGGGCTGGTAGAAACTGAACTACAGCGGGACTGGGAGGTTCAGCCAAGCGTTAGCATGAACATCCCCAACCCGCTGCAGCCCTCAGACGTCGCCGTGCAGGTCATGCATGTGATCAATCAACCTGCAGGCATAAAAATCCCACGGCTGATGATTCTGCCTCGAGATCACGAGATCTGAGGTATCAGCTGCCGAACGATGAACTGATGATCATCCCCCTTTTGGTGGCCCGACAAGCCCACAACCGAAGCCCCCAAAAATGCTGACGGTGATCGAAATCATTCTGCCCGTATTCGGGCTGATTCTACTGGGCTACGCACTGGGTAAAGCAGGTTTTTTCAGCCAGTCAGGGATCAACGAGATCTCTCGGTTCATCTTCTATCTGGCGATCCCCGCACTGATATTTCGAACCGCAGCAAAGGGGTTAGGCACTCAGACACTAGAACTGTCCATACTGCTGGCATTTTTCGGCGCTAATCTGTTGATCTTCTTACTCTGCCTGATTCTCTCGCCAAAGCTTTTGAGGCTCACAAAGATCGACGCCACCGTTTTCTCCACCGGCGCCACCTACTCAAATCTGGTGCTGATAGGCTTACCCATCGTTCAGGCACGCTTCGGCGACGAGGGACTGGTTGCCCTGATGACGATCATCTCGATCAATGCCCTGATCCTGTTCACCCTGCCTTGCACCCTGATCGAACTCGGCCAACAGCAGCAACCCAGCCTGTTGAAAAGCCTGAGAACGGTGATGATTTCGGTGATACGAAATCCGATGATCCTGGCCATCGGCTGCGGCTTTGGTTGGGGCATCTGGGGCCAAGAACTCCCCTATATCGTTGATAAATTTACCGGTCTTCTGGGACAGGCCGCTGCTCCTTGCGCGCTTTTCACGGTAGGGGCGTCACTGTCCCAATACACCCTGAAAGGAAATCTAGTCGAGAGTATCTCTATCACCCTTTTAAAACTGCTCGTCGCTCCACTGCTGGTCTGGACGATCGGACATTTTCTACTGGACCTCTCCCCCGTATGGCTGTCGGTGGCCACTCTCAGCGCTGGTCTGCCCGTCGCCGCCAACGTCTTTATCCTATCCCAGCGCTACAACAGCTATACCCACACCACCAGTTCATCGATTCTGCTTTCTACCTTTATCTCGATGCTCACGCTATCACTGATGCTTGTCGGGATGTCTTCGATCTAGCCTCCTCTTAGCGTCATCACCTCAGCAGCGACTCAATAACACCCCCCTTTAAATACTATTCGTTAATTCTGATACTACGGTTTCTTATTGATGCTACGTCCAATAAAGACGTATAGTAATTTAGACCTACTTTATACGCTTTGTGCTACCTAATGAATTTTGACGCGTAACAACTAATATCTACCAACTAACATCTACCAGCGCATAGCGATCTCGGTCCAAAGCGGCTGATCATCCTTGTTGAGGAGAGAATAACAATATGGGTTACCAATACTCGCTCGCCCACCTGTCAGTACTACGTCTGTCTCCTGCTGAGATGATTACGGTTGCGGCACGTACCGGGTATGACTTTGTCAGCCTTCGAATGACCGCCGTCACCACCACCGAGCGGACCTTTCCGCTGATGGACAATCCGGTCATGATGCACGAAGCCAAGGCTTTGCTGGCAGATACCGGTCTCGAAGTACTGGATATTGAATTGGCGCGACTGGGGCCAGACGACGAACCCGAAAATTTTCAGGCCTTCCTTGAGACCGGGGCGGAACTGGGGGCTCGACATGTGATCTGCCAGCTACCCGATCCAGACCGGGATCGAGCCATCGAGCGATTTGCACGGCTATGCGATATGGCCAAGCCATTGGGGCTGACCGTCGACCTTGAGTTTCCTTCCTGGACCGAAACCCCGGATATCACCGAAACAGCTCGCGTCCTCAATGCCGTCAACCGTTCCAATGCCGGCATGCTGATCGACACCCTGCACGTCGATCGTTGCCGTGCCAACCTGGACGAGCTAACAACAGCGCCGCGGCAATGGTTCAATTTCATCCAGTTGTGTGATGCCGCCAAAGAGATCCCCGCAACGGAAGCCGGATTAATCCATACGGCCCGTTGCGATCGGCAATTCCCGGGGGATGGGGGGCTTAACCTGCAGGAGATGTTGGCATGCCTGCCGCAAGTCCCTTACTCCTTGGAGATCCCCAACAACAAACTGATCAATCAGCTGGGGGCCGAGGAGTATGCCCAACGAATGTTGGTAGCCGCCAAGCACTATCTCGAAGGTGATTACCGGCAATCCGAAAGAGAGCCATTGAGCGCCTAAAGATTCAGACCGATAGCCAGCCCTGGACCTGCTAAACAACCGGGGGAGACAGCAAGCGGCAATTACACAGATCAGGGGTGCTCTGGCTTCCAAGTCAGAAGACCTAGCAAGGCAAAGCCCACGATCGCTAATGCCAATTCAGATAAAGATTTGAAACATCACTAGAGGTGAACCATGTCAATTCAACTATCGGAAGCCGAATCCAAAATGTTGGAACAGATCGAACAGCTCAAACAAGAGAATGCGCAGATCCGTGCAAAACTCGACATTTTACAGAAGCAGGTCGACATCCTGTTTACCGCAAGCCCCAATGTCAGCAACAAACATGTCGTCTGAATACTGACAACAGATTCGCCGTCTGACGGAGTATGGGGGTATTGAAAGAAGCTAGGTCAAACTTTCACTGAAAGCGTGACTTAGCCTCTAGCTTTCTTTATCAGAAAACACGGCGTCGAGAACGCGCTGAGTCGAGTCTTCAATATGACTGGTTAGCAGCGAGCAGGCTTTTTTCACATCCCGAGAAAATGCGGCAGCCATGATCGCTTCATGCTCACTCTGCTCGTTGGTCACCTCTTCGGTATTGAGTATCGACAGCCGGCGAAAGCGCTCTGACTGATCGTACAAGGTAGAAATAAAACGTTTCTGCCAATCCGATGGGCAGTTAGCAATCAGCGCTAAGTGGAAAGCTCGGTTTTCGTTAATCAACGCTCCAGCAGCTGAGGCGAGATCACCGTTGGCCTGGGCGGTTACCGCCTTCTCTCGATGGCGCGCACCAACAATGGTGGCTTCCCACTCAAGATCGCCGTTCTCTATCGACTGTTTAAAAGCATCAATTTCAAGCATCACCCGAAGACGCGAGACATCCCGAAACTCTTCCATAGACACCGGCGCAGCCCAGAAACCTCGCTGTCCTTTCTTGATCACCAGCCCCTCGGCGGCCAAACGGGATAGCGCTTCACGCACCGGCGCAGCGCTTGTTTCATAACGTTCTTTTAATGCCGCGATCTGCAGTTTTGACGAGGGCTTCAGACTACCGCTGAGGATGTCATCCCTTAAATGAATATAAGCGTTACTGCTGTGCGCATCGGTACTCATGATATCGAACCCATATAGAGATAAGGCAGGCATTCTAACACTTATAGGACAAGTTATTAGTCCTGCCCTAGACCTCCACATACAACTCCCCCATCTGCTTTGTTATGTCGATTCAGCGTCGATTTCCGGTCTTTTTAAATCGTTATGGATAGTACTTAAAAGATGCTCATTGAGCAGTGATGTGCATAAAACAGCAACAACAGAAAAATTAGGTACTACAAAACCAAACAAGAAGCACAAAAACAGTTTGATCATCTTATTTGTTAGATGTAGGATTGCGTAGCATAAAATTAATTACGTACGACAATCTAGGTTTAGAAAGACGATAACGCATTGCGCTCTTGGTGAGCATTGCTCCAGCCTGTTGGGATAGTCGCCTTTTAGAACCGCAATCAAACTGAGGGATAAGACCGTGGCAAAAGAAATTTCCGTGGAGCAAAAACAGCAAGTTGACGCAATGATCGTAAGAGCCCGCGCAGCAATGAAAGCGGTCGAGCATTACGATCAGGAAACCGTCGACCGGTTGGTTCAGTCGATTGCCTGGGCAGCAGCCAATGAAACGACCTTTACTGCACTGGCGCAGATGGGCGTTGATGAGAGTGGCCTGGGAGATCGGGCAGGCCGCCCGGGCAAACGATTCAAAATCATCGGCATCTTGCGCGATGCCTTGCGCCAAAAGAGCGTGGGTATCATCGAAGAAGACGAGGCCAAAGGCCTGGTGAAATATGCCAAGCCAGCCGGTGTCATCGCCTCCCTGATTCCGACCACCAACCCTGCCTTGACGCCTCCAGTGACGGCCGTAAATGCACTCAAGTGCAAGAATGCGATCATCTTCACGCCACATCCACGTGCCAAGTACACCACTAACCAGACCGTCAAGGTGATGCGCGAAGCACTCAAGCGTTTCGGTGCCCCCGAAGATCTGCTGCAGTGTGTCGAGGTACCCAGCCTGCCGGTCACCAACTACCTGATGGAAGCCTGCGACCTGACCATGGCCACCGGTGGCAAACCGATGGTTCAAGCAGCCTATAGCTCCGGCAAGCCTGCCTATGGTGTCGGCGCTGGCAACTCCACTATCGTCATCGATGAAACCGCCGATGTGGCTGAAGCCGCGATGAATACTCGCCTCAGCAAGACCTCTGATTTCGGTTCTGGTTGCTCTGCCGATGGTAACGTATTAGTCCATGCGTCCATCTACGACGCCATGGTCGAGCAGTTCATTAAGGAAGGTGGTTACCTGTGTAACGCCGAAGAGAAGGCGCTGCTGGAGAAAGCCCTGTGGGACGAAGAGGGTCACCGTACCTTAAACACCGTCGCTTGTGCACCGCAGACAATCGCTGACATCGCCGGTTTCTCGATCCCCGAAGATCGTAAGTTCATCTTCGTCGACCAGGAAGAGATCGGTAAGGATCACAAGTTCTCCGGCGAGAAGCTGTGTGTGGTGTTCGCGCTCTATCAGTTCGCTAACTTCGACGACGTGTTGGGTAAGATCGAGCAGATCTACAAAGTCGGTGGCACCGGCCACTCTTGCGGAATCTATTCCTTCAACGACGACCACATCGACCGCCTGGCCCGCCTGGCCCCAGTCAGCCGGATGATGGTGCGTCAGCCCCAATCCAAGGCCAACGCCGGTGCCTTCAACAATGGCATGCCGATGACTTCAAGCCTGGGTTGCGGTATCTGGGGTGGCAACATCACCAATGAAAACGTCTCGCTCAAGCACTACATGAACGTCACTTGGGTCAGCCGTCCCATCGCAGAAGACCGCCCTTCCGATGCGGAGCTGTTCGGTGAGTACTACCAGAGCGATGTGGTGATTCCCGAGAACCCCTTCGCCCCTCAAGCCTGATCAATATCCCGCTGCCGGCGTAGATCGCCGACCTTATCACAATAAAATTACGGGCCTATATTATGAAAGATCTAGTCTCACATCAGATTGTTAAATTTCTCGAGAATCGCGGCGTCGAGCATGTCTTCGGACTTTGTGGACACACCAACATCGCCGTACTGTCGGCGCTGGAACCCAGCCCGATTAAATTCATCAACGTCCGTCACGAGCAAGTTTCCGCTCACGCGGCCGATGGCTATGCCCGTGCCAAGAAAGAGACCGCAGTGGTACTGAGCCACTTGGGCCCAGGCTTGACCAACGCCGCCACCGGCGTGGCCAATGCCGCCTTAGATTGCATCCCGATGGTGGTGATCGCTGGTGACATTCCCAGCCACTACTACGGCAAACACCCGCATCAGGAAGTCAACCTGCATGCTGATGCCAATCAATCTGATATCTACAAGCCGTTCGTTAAGCGCGTCTGGCGGGTTGAGAGTCCTGAGTTGGTGCCCGAAATTATTGAGAAGGCGTTCCACCTGGCCGAGAGTGGCCAGCCTGGCCCGGTATTGGTTTCCGTGCCAATGGATATTTTCTCTAAGGAAGTGGATGTTGCACTCTTTGAACGCCAGCTCAACAACACCAAGAAGTTGGTGAAGCCGTCCATCGACGAGCAAACCGCCGAAACCATCGTGCGCACTCTGGTAGAAGCGCAAAAGCCTCTACTTCACGTCGGCGGCGGTATTATTTTGGCAGACGCAGCTGATGAGCTAGAGGCCTTGGTCGACCACTTGCAGATCCCGGTATCCCACAGCCTGATGGGCAAAGGCGTGCTGCGTGATGACCACCCGATGACGCTGGGTATGACCGGCTTCTGGGGAACGAAGTACATCAATGATTCCTGCTGCAATGCCGACTGGATTCTGGGACTGGGCACCCGTTTTGCCGAAGCGGACTGTAGCTCCTGGGAGAACGGTTACACCTTTAACATCCCCGGTAGCAAGTTGATCCATATCGATATCGAGCCCAACGAAATCGGTCGCAACTACCCGGTAGAGATCGGTGCAGTTGCCGACCTGAAGCAGGCCTTGACCGTGTTAAACCGGGTGGCCCGACGTCTCTACCCCGAAGGCTTGAAGAACCCCAAGCTGGTCGATGAGATCGCCACCTACCGTGTCGACTTTACCGCTAGCAACTCTGAAATGGCGCAAAGCGATGCCTTCCCGATGATGCCCGAGCGTATCCTCGCCGAAGTACGCGACGTACTGCCGCGCGACGCGATCATCACCACTGATGTGGGTTGGAACAAGAACGGTGTGGGACAGCAGTTCCCTATTTATACTCCCGGCAGCATCCTCACCCCCGGCGGTTTTTGCACCATGGGATTTGGTGCACCAGCAGCCCTGGGTGCCAAATTGGCCTGCCCCGACCGCGTGGTAGTTTCTCTAGTCGGTGATGGCGGCTTCGGTCAAAACCCGGCACTGCTTGCTACCGCCGTGGAAGAGAATATCCCGGTTATCTGGGTCGTCATGAACAACAACGCCTTCGGCACCATCGCCGGGCTGCAAAAAGCTCACTACGGCCTGAACTACGGCACCATCTTCCCCAAGCACGAGGGCGAACGTGCCACCCTACCCGACTACGCGATGATCGCCGGCGCTTATGGCGTCGAAGGTATCCGTATCGAGTCAGCGGCCGAGTTCAAACCTGCACTGGAAAAGGCCGTAGCACTGAACCGCCCGGTAGTGATCGACGTAGCAATGCGAAACAACCCGGTACCCACCACGGGTCACTGGAATATTCTCGACATCTACTCACCCGGTAAGGATGTATCACACGTCAGTACCGATTAAGTTTTCGGTCCCCTTCTCCTTCCAGCCATCCAGCTGGAGGGAGTTTTTTGTCAGATCCACACGAAAAAGCAGGCATAACATTTAAAGGCGATGGCTAATTTAGTGCGATGGCCAAACCGTAGTTACAGGCAGTAGTTACAAGCCGTGGCCACACGATGGTTACAACAACACAGAGCAACGGCCGTTACTCTTCCCCTTATACCACCCCGTTTTTTGTTGGCCCGAGTTCGGTTAGCATGGATCATCCGTAATCCTACGACTCCACCCAAACGTTAAGCACCACCTACACCCACGGCTCCAACATCGTAACGAATTTCGTACGAGTGGACTTGGTGGAGTAATAAACCAAAACCCTCACCACCTCTGCTCTAACAACTGTCCCTATTAATTTAGTCAAGGCCGTACCCCTAGTCGCAAGTGACTTGGCACAGGTGCTGCTCCAAACACCCAATGAATGCTAACGCGGCACGGTTGCGCTCTAGCTTTCGGTACGCCACAAAGAACTGTTCGTTATAAGAGAGCTGCTCATCAAGTAACAGGCGCATCCTGCCGGCCTCCACCCAAAGCGCAGCATAATTTTTGGGCAGATAACCCACCAGTCCACCCGATAGAATCATCAGGGCGATACTCTCCATATGCGATGCAACAGCACGGTGTTTGAAGTCGATGTTGGAGGGCGGTGTCCAATCGCGCATGTAGGAGCGTCCAACATAGTCACATTGCTGCAATGACTCCATCGTAAGCTGCTCTGCTGGTTGATCAAACAGCGCATGTTCTTGGCCACAAAACAGTCCTTGTTGCTCAATAAAAGCCTGGGAAAAATTTATTGAGCTGTTCTGTCGTGATATTGGTGACAAAACGGCGTGGTAACGCTCTTCTATAACACCCTGTAACAACTCTTGAGGTGAAGAGATATCAACATGAATCACCACTTCGGGGGCTATCCTTGCAAACTCCCCTATCGCTGTTTCAAGACCCAGCTGTTCGTTGCAGGTGATGGCATCAACCATTCCAAAGTGCACCTCCCCAATCAACAGCCCTCTGGCACTTCCTACAAGACCGCGAAAATTATCCACAGCCCGAAACAGACCCTGGCTAGCATCTAATACCGCCAGCCCTTCTTTGGTAAGACTGAATCCCTTTCTGCCTCGCTCGCACAGGCGAACCTGCAACCGCTCCTCTAACTGCCGTATCTGAATACTAATCGTTGATTGGGAAATCCCCAGTTCATCCTGAGCTGCAGCAAACCCTTTGTTATGCGCAACAGCAACGAAAACCCGCAGTAAACGGAGATCGAAATCAGCGAGATTAGGAAGACTGTGGTGTCGTGCCGTCATGATATAGCGCCTAAAAAGTTCGTTTAAAACTGGCAATAAAACTCCAATCACCAGCGAATGAGTGCCGTGTTAATCACCGAAATACATTAATCATTATCAAAGTATAGATTTATACATCAAGATTTATCAATGAATTATTTTTCTCTACATTGAAAACAAGCCTTCGGGTTAAGACACAAAATTTCATCATCATTAGCATCACAATAAATCTAAAACCGCTGGAGAATATTCAATGCCCTCTACAATGAAAGCAGCATTTTTGGTTGAGTATGGCCAACCTCTCGAGATCCGAGAAGTTGCTATTCCTGAACCCAAAGACGGTGAAATCCTGGTTAAGCTCGACGTCTGCGGCGTCTGCCACTCCGATGTTCACTTCTGGAAGGGAGAACACGAACTACCCGGTAACCTTCCTCAAATTCTTGGGCATGAGGGCATTGGCCGGGTCGTCAAATCGGGCAATAACAACAGTCGATTCAATGAGGGTGATCGTGTCGGTGTAGGGTACGTCTACGATACTTGTCACCACTGCCGTGAGTGCCGTACCGGTCATGAAACCAACTGCGGTGAAGCCGAAGCAACCGGTGTTCATGTCAGTGGCTGTTACGCTGAATACGTTTGCCTACGCGAAGAGTGGACAACGCGCATCCCCGAATCGCTCGATGCTTTCGATGCCGCTCCGCTACTATGTGCCGGTGTTGCCGCCTACAGCGCTGTCCGCAAAGCTAATTTGGAAGCCGGGAAACTGGCCGCCGTGTTTGGTGCCGGGGGACTAGGCCTGTATGCCATTCAGGTCGCCAAACTGTCAGGTGCTCGAGTCGTTGCTGTCGACATCGACGCCGATAAGCTGGCATTAGCCAAAGAGATGGGCGCAGATTACACCATCAAAGCCAACGAAAACCCCGAAGACTTTATCCAATCCCTAGGCGGGGCCGATGCCTGCCTCAACTTCGCACCTGTAGCCTCAACCTGGAAACAGATGCTGGCCAGTTGCTCACCCCGTGGAAAGATCATGTTGATCGCCCTACCAAATGGCGATCTTAGTTTCAATGCCGCCGACATTGTGGAATCAGGGCTCACCATTCAAGGCAGTGCCGACGGTACTCGCCAGGAGATCAAGCAATTAATGGATCTTGCTGAATCGGGGCGCGTTAGCAGCATCACTGAAAAGCTTCCCTTTGACCAGATCAACAGTGCCTTTCAGCGCGTAGCCGAAGGCAAGCTAAACAGTCGTATTGTGCTTGATATTAAAGGCTAATTTTTTCATGGCTGGTTTCACGCCATAGCGATGAAGGAAGACCTAATGAATCACAGTAAAATGGATCCATCGATCCACGCGTACTTCGAACAGTTTCCCATTTTGCCAGCGACACAGAAATTCTTGTCCAAACAGCAGAAAATGTTTATCGGTGGCCAATGGAGTGAAGGCAGCG
The DNA here is from genome assembly GCA_036961355.1 of Motiliproteus sp. Taxonomy (GTDB): domain Bacteria; phylum Pseudomonadota; class Gammaproteobacteria; order Pseudomonadales; family Balneatricaceae; genus Motiliproteus. Next base: position 100,078 of record JBALVL010000002.1, on the reverse strand, counting down.
CATCCAAGTTCTGCGATGTACTGGAGCCCTCGACAGGAAAAATTCTTACCTCTATTCCTGAAGGCAATGAAGACGATGTAGATAGAGCCGTCGAAGCCGCCAGAGCCCAGTTTGATAGCGGCGAGTGGAGTCAATTAAAGCCGCTTGAGCGCGAAAGACTACTGCATAAGCTGGTTGATCTAATAGAAGCCAATGCTGAAGAGCTGGCCCAGATTGAATCGATCGACATGGGTAAGTCCATCAATGATGCCCGTGAGGTCGACATCCAGGGCACCATCGACACGCTACGCTACTTCACCGGCTGGGCCTCCAAGATTAGCGGACGCACTGCGGAGCCATCACTTCCGGGTAACTATGTGGCTTATACCCGTAAAGAAGCGGTCGGCGTGGTTGGGTCGATCGTACCTTGGAACTTTCCACTACAGACGATGGCCTGGAAGCTGGGTGCAGCACTGGCTGTCGGTTGCACGGTGGTCGTTAAGCCGGCTGAGCTAACGTCATTATCAACCCTGCGCTTTGCCGAACTGGTACAGGAAGCAGGCATCCCAGACGGCGTCGTTAATGTTGTCACGGGCAGGGGCAGTGTTGTCGGTGCAGCCATCTCGACCCATCCGGACATCGACAAAGTCACCTTCACTGGATCCACCCCTGTCGGTTTAACCGTCGGTCGGGCTGCGTTAGAGGACATGAAACATGTCACGTTAGAACTCGGCGGCAAGTCACCTGTGATGGTATTTGACGACGTTGATATTCCAAAAACAGTTGAAGCCGTCGCCAATGGCATCTTCTTTAACTCGGGCCAAGTCTGTGACGCGGGTTCCCGTGCCTATATCCACCGCTCAATTTATGACCAATTTTTAACCGAGCTGGCGGCTTATACCAAAAAACTGACCATGGCTCCAGGCCTCGATCCGGACTGCTTCATCAGCCCAATGGTTTCGCAGAAACAGCAACAGTCGGTGATGGATTACATTGCCATCGGTAAGGCCGAAGGCGCCGATATCGTTTGCGGTGGTGAAGCCGTGGAAGGCCCCGGATATTTTGTGCAGCCAACCGTGTTTTCCAACTGTTGTAACGAGATGCGGATCGTACAGGAAGAGATTTTCGGACCGGTCCTGACCACGGCACCCTTCGATACTGAAGAGGAGGTATTAGCACTGGCCAATGACTCAATCTACGGCTTGGCTGCCGCTATCTATTCCAATGACCTAAACCGAGTCCACCGGCTGATTCCCAAACTCCGAGCGGGTTCGGTCTATGTCAATGCGCACAGCACCATAGATCCGGCGATGCCGTTCGGTGGCTACAAACAATCGGGCATTGGCAAAGACCTCGGATCAGAGCAGTTGGAATACTTTCTGGAAACTAAATCTGTCTGGCTAACCCTGGATTCCTAACACCCCATCAACGACCAACTAAAGCCTTATTCAGCACAGGGATGTGCCCATCAATACCCATCAATCTATCAACACAAGCTTTTATACATTGATATGTAAACAGGAAACTCGTTTGTTCATACTGAGTGATTCCAGCGGTTTTTTCACTGGACTATTCAGAACAAACTCTTAAAAATAAACACAATAAATGGAGTTACCGATGGATGCCAACCTTGAAGAAAACGAACAACTTGTCTTCGAAGCGAGTCCCGAGATCACATCGCATACTAACTACAACTTAATTAAGTTTCTTGTCCCCTCCGTTTTAGGAGCGCTGTTATTCCTGACTCCCTTTGTTTTTGGCGGCAAAGTCACCATCGGCATGGGTGTACTGGCCGATACCGTCAAAGACGCAACCGGCGATTACCTGGCCGGGTTTGCTGTTCTGTTAACCGTCATCTCCATTGTTGTTACGCTGATCGTCAATCTGAGTAAACCCGCAACTGACGCGGATACCGGCGGTACGATCAAATCCCACCTGATCCATATTTTTCATGTTGGGCCCGTTTGGACCCTGCTGCGCTTAGTCGGTGCGGTGTTTTGCGGCATGATATTTTTCCAGGTCGGACCGGAATGGATTATTGGAGAGGCCACCGGTGGCTTGATGCTGAACGAGCTGGCTACTGTCATCGTCGTCTACTTGATGTTTGCTTCGTTACTGCTTCCACTGCTCACTGACTTCGGCTTTATGGAGTTCATCGGCACAGTATTCCGCCGTTTTTTCCGAACCGTATTCCAACTACCCGGCCGCTCAGCCATCGATGCCTTAGCATCCTGGCTAGGTGCAGGCACCGTTGGCGTCATGATTACCGCGCAACAGTATGAGTCGGGGTATTATTCACAACGCGAAGCGGCGATCATCGCTACCAACTTCTCCATCGTATCGGTTGCATTCTGCTTGGTTGTGGTCGATTTCATCGGTATCAACCACCTGTTTGGCGAGTACTACGTGGCCGTTGTATTAGCCGGCATTGCCTGCGCAATTATCACACCGCGCATCCCGCCGCTGTCGTGGAAGAAAGATATTTATCACGCCGAAGCGGGCAAGCAGATTGCTGAAGAGGTGCCGGCAGGACATTCGATGTTCTCTTGGGGCCTGCGCTTAGCAACAGCTCGAGCCCAACACGCACCCGGCCCAGTAGGTATGTTGGTCAAAGGTGGCTTGAATGGATTTGATATCTGGTTCGGTCTGTTACCACTCGTCATGGCGATCGGTACCGTAGCTCTGGCACTGGCCGAGTTTACTCCTGTGTTCAACTACCTCGGCGCCCCCTTTATCCCATTGCTGGAACTGCTTCGAATCCCTGAGGCGGCGGCCGCTGCACCGACGATGGTGGTTGGGTTTGCCGATATGTTCCTGCCAGCCGTACTGGGGAAAGGGATCGAAAGTGAGCTAACCCGCTTTGTCATTGCCGGGGTTTCCGTCAGCCAACTGATCTTTATGTCCGAGGTCGGCGTACTGATGCTAAAAACCAAACTGCCACTTAACTTTATAGAGCTGCTGGCGATATTCCTGATCAGGACCTTGATCTCTTTGCCGATCGTCGCTGGCGTCGGACATCTATTGCTGTAAACCCGCTCCAACAACAGCGATCTACGATAGCAAAACCTCCCAGGCTACCTCCATTGCCTGGCTTGGCCTGGCATCACCGAGCCTTTTTTCTCAACTCTGAATGAATAACCCTGAATGAATAACCCGCTGCCGAGCAAACTCGGCTAAGCGCGGCTTTTCTCACTTTAAATTGTACTGTTTCATCTACATAAACCTGCCTCCGCTCCTAACAAACCATAAGCGGTTGGCAGCACACGAGGTCTACTTCCATGAGCGATAATAGTTACGAATCTGGACGCCTAAACCTGCCTTTTGTAGGCTTCTGTACTTTTGCCAAAAGCCCTACCAGTGAAGACTGGGACAATATCGATGCCGATGTCGCTTTCATGGGGGCACCCTTCGACTGCGGAACCCAGTGGCGTTCCGGAGCCCGTATGGGCCCCCGTGCGATTCGTGAAGCATCGACATTGTTCTCATTCGGACACGGCGGTGCTTACGATCACGAAGACGATGTCATGTACCTCGAAGGCGTGCGCATTACCGATATCGGTGATGCTGACATGGTCCACACCAACACCGAGAAATGTCACGCCAATATTGAATACGGAGTCCGTAAAATGCTCGAGGCGGGCGTGTTACCCGTCACCGTCGGTGGCGATCACTCGGTTAATGCCCCCTGTATCCGCGCTTTTAAAGACAAGGGGCCGATTCACATCATCCAGATTGACGCCCATCTGGACTTTGTTGATGAACGCCATGGCGTCCGTTTCGGCCACGGCAACCCGATCCGCCGAGCATCCGAACAAGATCACATTACCGGAATGACCCAGCTGGGTATTCGTAACGTATCCTCTTCTAATCGCTCCGATCATAAAGCCGCCGAAGACGCAGGCTCGACCGTGTTATCGGTCCGTGACGTTCGCCGCTTAGGCCCAGAAGGCGTATTAGCACTTATCCCGGAAGGCGTGAACTACTACATCACCATCGATATTGACGGGTTCGATCCTTCCATTGCGCCAGGCACCGGCACTCCTAGCCATGGAGGCTTCACCTACTACGAAGTGATGGAAGTACTGCAAGGTGTTGCCCACAAGGGAGAGGTCGTGGGTATCGACCTTTGCGAAGTAGCTCCCGACTACGACCAGACCGGATCAACCAGCATTCTGGCCGCTCAGGTTCTGTTAAATCTTATCGGTTACATCTTCCATGCCCGAGATCTACGGGCAACAGCAAAATCCTAACACGCTTTAAAAAGCATGTACCCTGATCTAGAGCCTTCCGGCTAACCGCTGGGAGGCTCTGACACCCCGCTGGTTTATCGGCAGTATCTACAACAGCGTGCAGCAACCCCTCTACGCCTTATCAACCTTATGCAGCACCAACTAATTACCAGAGCCTGTCACAACCCACCCTGCAGGCAAAATATTCTTTACCCGCTCATCCTCCTAAGAGATTGCGGAGCTTAATCGGTAAATTTGGCCTAAGCTGGTCAGGCCAATAACCCTATCCCGAGACAAGCATCCTCAGGATAGAAGTAAGGAACCAACGATGGCTAGCGAGGCGCAGTTAGAGCAGCAGATTGGCCAATTGAGTGATTGGCTGCATGAACGGGTACTGACTCCCTGGAAAATCGAAGAGTTGCAGCGAGAATTACTGCTTCATCTACGCCAATACGAACTTAATGTTTACCGCATGCAGATCGGTATGCCGATGTTGCACCCTCTGTATTCTATAGGTACTTACATTTGGAAGCAGGACAGAGGAAGTTATCAGGAAACCTATGGCCGGGGTTCAGATAAAGATGATGCCTGGCAGAAAAGCCCGATCAAACCGATGTATGAAGCAGGCCTCAATGAACGGTGTTTTCGACTGCAAGACTCGGAGGCCGAACAATTTCCAATGCTGGTCGAACTGCGTGATGAGGGCGTCACCGAGCATCTTGTTCAGGTCGCCGGTTTTAGCGACCGAAGTATCCCCACCGACGAACAAGAAGGCGTTGTATTGACTTGGTCCACCACCGACGCCGATGGTTTTACCGAAACCCAGATCAAGCTCCTATCCAGATTACGATTGCCGTTGTCGGCGCTTGTAAAAGGCCTGGCACAAAGAAAGCTCACAGTAGACATTTTGGATACCTATCTGGGGTCTTACTCTGGCTCTCGCGTGCTGTCGGGTAAAATCCAACGCGGTGACGTCGAAATGATTAATGCTGTGATTTTCTTCTGTGACTTAAGGGATTCCTCGGTTCTTGCCAAGGAGTACTCGCCAAAAGCGTTTCTCGACCTGCTGAATCAGTACTACGAGGTAACCGCAGGCACCGTTGAAAAACATGGCGGGGAAGTTCTGCGCTTTATCGGTGATGCATCACTTGCTATTTTTCCTATCCAGAAATTTGATTCCGACAGCACCGCTTGCAAGAAGGCCCTGGATGCATCCAAGGAAGCGCTACGGCTTTGTGATCAACTCAATGAGAAAAGAAAACGCTTAGGGGAACAGCAGATTAAGTTCGGCATTGGGTTGCATAAAGGGGAGGTGCTCTATGGCAATATGGGCATTCCGACCCGTCTCGAGTTTACAGTTATTGGGGAGGCGGCGAATGAGGCAGCGAGGATTGAAGGCATGTGCAAAGAACTCGGGGAAACTGTCCTAGTATCCAAAATTTTCTCAGAGTGTGTGGCCTCAAACTGGGTATCGCACGGTCGCCACAAACTAAAAAACATTGCCGACGAGATAGAGGTTTTGTCCCCCGTATTTAGCTGATGTTTAGCAGGTGCTACTGGAAAGCACACCGCAACTATCCGTGCTGAAATAGCGGCTCTTGATGAACTACATTGATACGAATTGCCCGGCTAGTCGTCAATAGGTAGGCAAATGGCGATACGGGTGCCGCCCAAGGGCGACTCTGAAATCAACAGTCGGCCTTGGTGCTGCTGGATGATTTCCCTGACAATCGATAGACCAAGCCCGTGGCCACCGGATTTTCGGGAACGCGCGTTATCAACGCGCTCAAAGGGTTCAAGTACGCGTTCGCGTTCAGATTCAGGGATGCCAATTCCGTCATCATCAACACAGATCACTGCGGCATTTGTGTCTCGATAAAGACGAATTTCGATCCGCTCCTGAGCGTAACTGTCGGCGTTTCGAACCAGATTATTGAGTGCCCGTATCAGCAGAGGGGCATCAAATTTCAGCTGTAGTGGCTCAGAGAGCTGCAGCGTTAACGGCTTGCGGCAGTTACGTGCAAGCAGCGGACGCTGTTCTGTCAGCCATTGCGATAAGTTATGCGATGTTCGCTCCAGCTCTACCCCCAAACGCTCCAACCGCGCGTAACTAAGCAGTTCATTCACCAGTTCATCGAGTTCAGACAGGTCTTCATCCATACCCTCAACAAACTTGTGAGGAGCAAAGGCGATAAATCTGCCGCTAGGCTCGCCATTTGATGGAACACCCCATGCTGGGGAATTGAGTTTCCGGGCCTTGGCCCGTTGCGGCAATCAGTCGCATCGCATTGACTAGCTCAGGCACCCTATTCGACTCATCACCCATGCGAGCATCGTCAAGCCTGCCGCGATACTGCAATTCTCCCTGACTGTTTAAACCGAAAAAATCGGGCGTACAGATCGCGCCGTACTGTTGACCCACCGACTGACCTTCATCGATCAGATAGGGAAAGGGAAAACCGAAATCTTTGGCAAACCGCTTCATGTGTTCAGGAGAGTCGCTCTGCACCGCCTCATAATCGTTCGACATCACGGCCAGAACGTTAATACCTTCGGCCATCAGCAACTGAGTATCCTCTGCCAATCGCTGGCCGATACGCTGAACGTACGGGCAGTGATTGCAGATAAAGGCGATCAATAAGCCTTTATTTCCCAAGTGATCTTTCATGTTGAAGTGCTCACCGTAAGCATCACTCAAGGTGAAATCGGGGGCTTTCCAGCCAAAGTCACAAACAGGTGTGTCGAGTAGCATCGCTGAATTCTCCAACATGAGTTTGCTTTGACTGATCGCTGACAGACACGTTAAGGATATGTCAGCGCACCATCAGTCAGGCAGTTTAAAACTACACCTCGCTGCTTAGAGACGACATCCTAAGCAACGATCGTCATTTCGTTGAGGGTAAATTCTTCAACCGCACCGTCCGTTGCGGCCATGTAATCCTGTAGGTGTTGATTGGCCATATGCACCTGCCACAGTTCTCGGGATTGCCAGTTCTCGTAGAACATAAAGTGAGCAGGGTTTTCATTGTCCCGGTGCAGGTCGTAATTGATGCACCCCTCTTCGGTACGGGTAACAGCTATCAGTTTTTCAAGTTCAGCTTTTACCAATTCAATCTTATCGTTGTTGGCGATGATATTGGCGACGATCGTTAATTGAGCCACGTCGGTTTCCTATATAGAGTTTATACCCGGTTTATGTTCGTGCGGTTATTTCAGCTAGCACATCTTCGATAGCACGCACCACCGCGGTAGATTTTTTCGCGTTGAGCAGGTCAGCATGAGCCGCGGAAAACTGGCCACTGTCGTTATCAAAGTACTGACCAGAGGCTGTTGAAAATTCATCCTCCAACGCAGCTCTGACCAGCACCTTTGCTCCGATTTGAAGATTGCCGCCCTCTACCCCAAACCCTTCCTTGACCATTTTACTGCCAAGCATTGAGCCGGGATTCACCGCAATAATCGCCAGGCCTTGCGGTGCCAACGACAGTGCCAAACGGTGAGACCATATAGTTAATGCCAACTTGCTTTGCGCATAAGCACTGAAGTCATCGGCTAATTGGATCTCTCCTGCCAGCGCTTGCAGGTCCACTGGCGACTGGGCAGCTGAAGATAGGTTGATCACCCGCCCATCGGGGCCAAATAACGGCAACAGCCGCTGCGTCAACAGATAAGGCGCAAGCGTGTTGACCGCAAAACGTACATCTACGCCGTCCCCAGTGGTGGTTCTAGGCGTATGAAAGATCCCCGCATTGTTGATCAACACATCCAAGCTACTAGTGTTAGCGGCCACCAACGCAGCCAGCGCTCCGACTTCAGCCATGGACGACAGGTCTGCCTGATAGCTTTCAACAGGCCCTCCGCCAACTATCCCTGATAGAGCTGTTACCACACGCTGTAGCTTGTCTGGATTTCGCCCATGTAGCAGAACATGGTGGCCTTGCGATACCAGCATCTTGGCGGTCGCAAATCCGATACCATCAGTCGAACCGGTAATAAGAATGGTTTTTTGCATAGCTCTCACCTTACTGAGGCGGGACTGAGAATGTGGCCATCTCTGCCTTCGATAACAACGTGGTGGCTTTCAGAGCCAGAACAGAGAAACAGATCATTATCCGCGTCTCTTGCTCAGGCTAACTCATGGGCTGCTCTGGTTTAGGAAGGGCTAAGGACCAGCGATGCCAGAGCGTGCTTAAGCGATAATTTCAGTTCGCTTAAAACCCTTCCAATACAATTTTCCCAATCGAGCGACCTGACTCCAACTCCTCATGCGCAGCTTTCAGATTGGCGGCGTTGATAGTCCCCAGATTTTTACCGATGGTGGTTTGGATATAACCCTGATCAACCAGATCTGCGACCCGACTCAACAAATGACTCTGTTCAATCATATCCACCGCCTGATGCATGGAACGGGCATACATAAATTCGATATGCAGCGACAAGCTCTTGGACTTCATCTTCATGATGTCCAGAGGGGTTGCCGGATCATCAATCATGGCTATCTTACCGAAAGGCACCAACAGCTCGGCATAGGTCTCAAAATAAGTATCGGTGCTGTTGAGGCTGGCAACGTGAGTTACCTGACCGATGCCTTCGCCCTCAATCAGAGCCGCGATCTGGGGCTGCAGCGGTTGGGTGTGATCCACCACATAATCCGCTCCCAACTTTTTAACCCAGTCTTGTGAGCTTTGACGCGATGCGGTGCCAATAACCGTGGCACCGGTGATCGCTTTTGCCAACTGTACCAGTATTGAGCCCACGCCTCCCGCGGCCCCAACAACCAGAATCACCTCGTCGGATTTGTCGGTTGAATCCGGGGATTGTTGCTTAATGGTGAGATGCTCAAATAGCATCTCCCAAGCAGTGATAGTCGTCAGTGGCAACGCAGCGGCTTCACCGTCAGGCAAGCTTTTAGGTTTACTGCCGACCAGACGTTCATCTACCAACTGATACTCGGCGTTGCTGCCCTGACGGTTAAGATCACCGGCATAATAGACTTGGTCGCCTGGCTCGAACTGAGTAGCGGTCTCGCCTGTCGCGACAACCTCACCCACAGCATCCCAGCCGATCACTTTGTACTCACCCTCAACCGGCGCGACGTTCCGGCGGATTTTGTAATCCACCGGATTGACCGCAATCGCTTTGATCTTTACCAGCAGGTCATGCCCGGCTGCGATCGGCTGAGGCAACTCGATGTCAGTTAACGATTCAGAATCATTGATAGGCAGGGATTTGCTATAACCAACCGCTTTCATAGTGCTTACAGAATCGAGAGTGCCTACAGTTTTGAGAGTACCAGTAGTTCCGTGAGTGCTGTCAGTGCCCATAAATAATCTCCAGTAAATAGCCCACGCAAGAGGCGTATGCCTGAATTGGCCGGACGCCAACTCGTTATTCAGTGGATGAGATTGTGGACCTTGATTACCAACCCATAAACAGCATAATAAAAGAAACATTATCAAAAAATATTTGACAATATGCTATTAGAAGACCTTCAAGTTGTCCTTAATGTCGCCGAATTCCGCAGTATCACTGCCGCTGCTGCCAACTTAGATATGCGCACTGCGACGGCCAGTGCCGCACTGAAGCGGGTAGAAAGTGCCTTGGGGGTAGAGCTGTTTATTCGGACAACACGACACCTTCGACTCTCCAGTGCCGGAGAACGGTATATTCCCCAATGTCAGCAGGCATTGCTGATGCTGGATCAAGCCAAACAGAACATGAAAGAAGATCTGGATATTGTCGACGGTGAACTGCGCATCGCGCTGTCATCTGATATGGGTCGAAATCTGGTGACGCCCTGGCTGGATGAGTTTATGGAGACCTACCCGAATGTCAGTTTACGATCGAATATCAGCGACAGTAACATCGACTTTTATCGCGACTCGGTGGACATGGCACTGCGCTATGGATCACCCGATAGCGCTAATCTCTATGGATTCAAGATCTGCAATATCCCGGGAATTCTTTGTGCGACTCCAGAGTACCTCGACAAAAACGGCACCCCCAAACACCCGCATAATTTAGCGTCACATAATGGGCTATTTTACCAACTTCACGACATCCTTCACGATGTTTGGGTGTTTTCCCAGGGTGGTACAGACTACAAAATTAAGATGCAGGGTAACCGGGCCTCAAACGATGGCGACCTGGTCAGACGCTGGTGTGTCACAGGCAAAGGTCTGGCCGTTAAATCGTGCTTGGATATGTCCGCTGATCTGCTATCGGGAAAGGTCGTCAGCGTCATGCCCGAGTTTACACCCCGATCGACCGAGCTATGGCTGGTCTTTCCGAGCAAGCAATCGATTACACCGGCAGCCCGATTGCTAAGAGATGCGGTCAAAGAAAAATGTACCGGCATTCTCAATCAATTGATTAAAGCCGGAATTTTAGATGACAGTGTGCTGACCTAGCAGGCCAGCACACTGTTAGCCTCGAGAGAAATAGAATTCATCTCGGGAAATAGAGTGCCCCCGCTATCCGCACAAATGGTCAAACACATCGTCAATCAGCGCGTTGAGCTGGTCGTCACCCTCATTGGCGCGGGCATAGGCTCTTAGCCCCATCAGTTGTACCTGTAGGTAACGCGCCATACGCTGCGGGGATTTTGAACGATCAAGCTCGCCGCACTGTTGAGCTTGCTCCAGCAAGGCGATGAACTTCGTCTCAACTCCCACCAACAACCGTTTTGCCTCTGCCAACAACTCTGCATTCTCATCGGTCAGCTCCGAAATCGTCTTAACCAGCATACACATTCCGCTAGGAGCCGACTCGCGGCAGCCGATCACCGAATCCTTGATAAACAGCCTTAACCCCTCAAGCGGTGAGGAGGAGGCCTCTAAACAGGCATTCAGCCGGATTCCGCTAGCTTTTGCATAATCTTGCAACGTCTCTTTAAACAACCCTTCTTTGCTGCCAAAACTGGCGTAAATACTTCCCGGGCGCATGTCGATGGCCTGCTGGATGTTACGCATGGAGGTGGCGTGGAAGCCTTTTTCCCAAAAAAGATCGGTCGCTCTTTGGATCGCCTCCTGGCGATCATGTTTTACCGTGCTCACTGTTTTATCCCTCTCAACAACTGCCAAGCCTTGCTTGAACAATTGTTCAATCTTAGCTTGAACGATCGTTCAATACCAGTTATGGTGCAATTTCTAACCCCAATATTGCCGGACGATACCCGGAAATGACGCTGGAGATACTATGAGCACTTTTACCTTCCATACCTTGGAAACCGCCCCGGAACAGAGCAAACCGCTTCTTGAGAAATCGCTGAAAGGGTTCGGCATGATACCCGGCCTGCACAGCGTGATGGCCGAAGCCCCTAGCGTTCTCGAGGGCTACCAGCTGCTTCACGGACTCTTTCAAGCCACCTCATTTGATGCCGAGGAACTGACCGTGGTGTGGCAAACCATCAACGTTGAGCATGAATGCCACTACTGTGTTCCCGCTCATACCGGCATAGCCCATATGATGAAGGTTGACCCGGCGTTAACCGATGCACTCAGAAACGGCACCGAGATGCCTACCGCCAAGCTACAGGCGCTGCACGACACCACCCTCGCCATGTTGCGCAGCCGCGGTAGACTGTCCGAGGCAGAGGTTACCAACTTTTATGCCGCGGGCTATGCGCAGCAACAGTTACTGGAAATCACATTGGGCATGGCACAAAAGGTGATGAGCAACTACGTTAATCACTTCGCTGAAACTCCGGTCGACGCGCCGTTTCAGAAGTTTTCCTGGCAGAAATAACAGCCGACCCTAGCGCCTAACAACCGACACCGATACGACTGAGTCGGCATGAGGAACAACAGATGATAGACCTCTATTACTGGCCGACCCCCAACGGCCACAAGATCACAATATTTCTTGAAGAAGCGGGTCTGGATTACAACATCCACCCGGTCGATATCAGCGCCGGTGACCAGTTCAAACCTGAGTTTCTGGCCTTCTCGCCGAATAACCGTATGCCTGCGATTATTGATCAGCATCCGGCCGATGGCGGCGAGCCGATCTCCGTGTTTGAGTCCGGGGCTATCCTGACTTACCTGGCCGACAAAATCGGTCGGTTTCTACCGACCGAGGTTCGAGCTCGTGCCAACGTTGTGGAATGGCTAATGTGGCAGATGGGCGGTTTGGGACCGATGGCCGGCCAAAATCACCATTTCGTACGCTACGCACCCGAGCGCATCCCCTACGCCACCGATCGCTACGTCAATGAAACCAACCGGCTCTACGGCGTGCTCAACAAACGTTTGGAGGGGCGTGACTGGATTGCAGACGACTACTCAATTGCCGACATGGCCGCCTATCCTTGGATAGTGCCCCATGAACTGCAGCAACAGAACCTCGACGATTTTCCGCACCTGAAACGTTGGTTCAACGCGATGCAAAGTCGTGCTGCCGTGGTGACCGCGTATCAGAAGGCGGCACCCTGGAGTGATCGCCCGGCAGTGACCGAAGAGGGTAAAAACCTATTGTTCGGACAAACTGCAAAAAACTGTGCCTGATCACGCCGTAAAGGGCCACGGTTCAGCGAGAGATCTGACTGTTAAATTACAATGGACTAAACATAGGACGACACAATGCCGCAAGTAATTGGATTTGATGTCTACGGAACCCTGGTCGACCCGGTGGACATGGGTAAGCATCTAGAAGCGCTGGCAGGCGACAAGGCAAAACAGTTCGGTCAGCTCTGGCACGACAAAAAAGTCGAATTCGCTTTTCGCCGCAGCCTAATGGACCAGTATCAGGACTTTGGTGTCTGTACCCATCAGGCACTGCTGTTCTGCCTCCAGCAATTCGGGATCGAGCTGTCCGAGTCGGATCAACAGCAGTTGATGGCCGAATTCAGCAACCTTGCAGCCTTCGACGATGTCGTGTCCGGATTGGTCGCGCTAAAAGCACAAGGCCACACCCTCGCCGCGTTCTCCAACGGTCCGGAAGCGGCGGTACGCACGCTGTTAGACCGTTCGGGGATTTTACCGCAACTCGATGATGTGATCAGTGTCGATGATATTCGCACCTTCAAACCCAGCCCGAAGGTGTATCAATACCTGATGGCTCGGACCCACTCCAGCGTGGACGATTGTTGGATGATCTCCAGTAATCCCTGGGATGTGATCGGGGCCAAATGCGCCGGTTTAAAAGCCGCTTGGATCCAAAGGGATCCTGCTAACGTGTTCGATCCTTGGGATGTTAAACCGGATCTGGTGGTTAAGGACTTGATTGAGTTGAGTCAACAGACGCTCTAGGGGCAACGCCTGCCTCGTACCGCGAGTAAATCCACCATCGCTCTTTAACATTTATCCGGCATCTACACGGGTAGCGGTCAGCAGTTGATACAGCTGATTAGCAATATCCGCGTTGATCTGATCCTTCAGCCGTTGCTCGACCATGCCGGGCTCTTGTGCCGATATCTTTACCGGCCAGCGTTGCTCGGCGATCACCTCGCCTTGGTTATTACTCAACGTTAGCTGTAATGCGCCCCGCAGCCAGAACCAACCCTGCTGCTGCACAATCGGCTCACGATCCATGCTGCCGTTCAGGTTCAGATCACCCGCATCTTGAACACTGGCACCGATCTGGCCGACCGCGTGTTGTAGCTGCGGTAGTAGCTGAGTATCGGCGCTGAGCTGAAACTGCAGCTCCGCTAGCCGGTCACGAATCTCCTTTTCCAGCTGAGCAAGCGTGACCGGCGGTGCTATCGACTTGCCGCTGACCACCGACAGATTTCGATTCAAAGGGGTACGCTGGTGCTGCAGCTTGCGTGCCCGTTCCAGCGCGCTGATCTGCACCACACTGTTACGCTGTCGATTATCGGCGTAACGAATTAACGCGGCGGATTGCTGGTCTAGCTGGTTGATTTTCTGTCGCAGGCGCTGCTCGGCACCGCCTCGCTCCAGCGCAACCAACACCAGATATTGCTGTTCATACTGCCAATACTCCACCGGACTTGCGCCCTCGATCACCTGCTGGGTAGCGGCTATCAACTGGCGGGAGCTAACCTGCTGATTGGTGCCTTCGGGTTCATCACCTTCGGCACTGCGAAACAGTGAGAAATCGCGGCTTTGTTCGTTAATATTGACCTCAAACGCCCGCGCCAATGCTGCCAGCGCGCGCTGCTCGGCCTGTTCACGATTGGATGCCTCGCCGACCCCTGTCAGGTAACCGCTAGCCGGGTAATCTTCGGGAACGGACATGCTCCATTGCGGCGGAGTCGAGGCGGTCGAACAGCCTACCAATCCGGTAATAAGAGCCAAACAAACCAACGTGATCCGATTCATAACAGTATCCCGAGTGATAGGCCGCTTTTGCGACCCCCTTAATTGTATGTCATGGCAGCCTGATAGCCGTAGCTATTGGCGATCAGTAGTTGAGTCGCCCCAGCTTTGACTTCAACTGTCTGCTGCAGGGGCGATGGATCAGGCCCCTTATCTTCCGTCGACGAGTAGGTACCTGCGGGCAGACGAATAGTGCCAACCTGAATCGTGGCCGGTAACAAGCTCCAGCTGCGGGTGTCGGCCACCTCGGTCAGGATCGATGCTAAGTCGGCCAGAAAACCGAGCAAGGGGTCTTGCTCGCGCGAACTTTTAACCAGTTGGTGTTTGGTTGTAACCCGCGCCAAGCTAAGCGCCATCCGTTTTCCCTGGCTGGCTTGCAACGCTTCTCTGGCCAGCGTGTCGACATCTTCTATCAGCTCAAGGCTCAGCCCCTGATCACCAAACGCCAACGTCGTGTCACTCCCTAATGGTCGATCTCGGGGTGGATAAAACGCTTGTGAGATAGTCACATTGTGTTCCAATGAAGGCGCATAAATACTGATACGGCGCTGATACATATCGGACACTTTACCGTTCAGATACAGCACCAACACCTCGCCATGGTTGTCGGGCAGCGGTGCAGGCCGGTGCTGAAACCGATCGAGATAAGTCAGATGTTCACTGTCTAATCCCAATCGTCGACTGCTGCTCAGGAGCCTATCCTGCAACAACGTCGGTATCGCCAGCTGCCTGCGGGTTAGAACCTGTTCGGCTTTGCGGTAGCTGATCATGGCGTCAGATAGTTCACTGTTGAGTTCAAAAACCAGTCCGGCGATAAATCGAGCGCTGGCTAGTTCGGTCTCTTCATCGCCGCTTTCCCGCATCCTCAGATCAGATTGCAACACTTCGACCCGGGCACTGGGCAGGTCTTGCAACGCAAGATAGTTAAGCGCCATGACCACATGCAGCAACACCCGTTCACTGTCTGTACTGCTGTAATCATTAAAGGTTTCGTTGATGGTGCTGGAGGTGAAGCCCTCGGTGATGCTCAGCGCCTGAACGCCCTGCAGCGCCATCTTAGCCGCCTCCAGATCCTGGTTGCTCAACTGGTAGTTGCCGGCCAGATGATGCACCAAACCACGATTAAGTAGGTACATCGGCCGGTCGCGATCGTAGGGGGTTTGCGACTCTAACTCAGTCAGCGTATCGGTCAGTGTATGACCATCGAGATAGCCGCCGATACCGCCACTTTGCCACTGCTGCACCACGCAGCCTTGTAGCAGCGTATACGACAGTAAAAGCAGCGCGTAGAGGGAACCCCGAGTCGCGGCATACAAGGCCGTTGCCTTCATATCGCTGGATTAATAGCGCAGCTTGCTGTTCTCGACCAACTTCTTAATCTTCTTCTGCCCCAGCCAGACCTTGCGATTGTCTTTCAGGCTGATCAGCGTCAGATCGACCTGGTAATAACGAACCTGCTCATCCGAGGCCACATCGATAATGGTATTGATTTGCCCCTTGAGCATGAAGTCCGCACCCATTTCATTACCGGCGGCATTGCGGGTCTGTTCGGTTGCGTTCAAGTCCTGATCAACCCGCTCATCGCGAATCTCGTTTCGTTCCTGACTGGACGCCACGAAGATGACACGACCGGAGTTGATCAACGAGCGTTCCATATCGTTGACGAAGGTGTTGACGTTGATATGTTCGTGGCTAAGATTACGCACCGTGCCAACAATCACGGTCGGCGACTGACCGCTTCGGGATTCATGCTGCGACACCCAAGGGTGCGATAACGCGTCCTGAATCATCTCCTCGGCCACCAGCCGGGAGTCGGTATCGTTCCAGCTTCCGCTCAAGTCCACCGCGTCATCGGGGTTGAGCCGGGTGACCTGAGTACCGCAACCGGCGATCAGAGAAAAGGTTACAAGCAGGGTTAACCAGCGAATCATTATTGAGTTCCCTTCATTAGCTGTTGAAATTCTTTATCAGAGTTTTCGGCGATGTATTTTTGTAGCTCGGCGGATAATGCCGTTGACGTAGATAGCAAGGTTTCGAGCTGCTCCATATCCAGTTCGGCAAACGAGTACAAACTGCCGCTATCGGGATCGAGCCACCGAGCGATGATCCTGGCCCCAGACAGTGCGGTACGGGTTGAACTCTGCAGCGCCTGCTCGATATTGGCACTGTTATTGGTACCTGAGGCCGCGCTGTAATCCTTGATGGTACTGTCGACATAGGTGGACAATACGCGGGCAATTTCGGTACGCGCTCGGTTATCAGCGGTGCTTCGCTGCAACGACGGATCGTTCATCGCGGCGGCCATACCCACACCTTGTAGCAACCGTCCCTCTTCATCTTCAACCGCCTGGGTACCAACATTGACCCAGTCGGGCGCATCGGACAGTCCCAGATCACTTTCGAGAGAGCGTTGCGACGAACAACCGACCACCAACACCATACCCAGTAATAACGTTAGCCAGCCCGGCATCCTGTTTAGTTGTCTCATTGTACCTACTCCCCTGTATGGTTTAGTCGATAGCCCAGTTTGTGCGGTTAAACCTAGACGATTCGATCACAGCCTTAAGCGCTTGCTCAGCCATCTTTTGCGCAGTAATTGTTTGATAGAACCGAATAAAACCGCCAACTCTCTATTTATAGAGCGTATCCCCAATTTAACCACGATGCGATAGCGATGCTCGAAATTTATCGCCTGATCGCAACACGACGGAGCGATCATCAATAAGATACTCACCTGATCCTGACTGCTAACTGAATAAAGAGTTCAAACGGCATTATATTACCGCCCAGCCCAGCGCCCCCCTTATGAGAAACCGTGCGCTAATCGGATGCGCACAAAATCTCGGAGCGCTATACTGAGCCACGTTAAGCTGACAGTTCGAAGAATAGACTTATGATCGGATATGTAGAAATCATTGAACTTGATGATGCGAAGTACGTTCGATACATCGTGCCAAACACTCATGATCCAGAGGTTATTCAACCTTTGCGTATCAGAGTGCGCGCGGCCCTCAACGAAGCGAGCACCACTAAACTGCTGATGGATTTCCGCGATGTTGATGTCCCAAGCTTCAAACTGCTGGATATTGATACCTTGGGGCGAACCTTGAAAAAAGACATCCCAGAATGTTCCCGGCTGGTGTTGCTTTGTCAGGACAGCACGCTGGAACACCATTTTCAGAACATCATCAGCTGCAGTAAAGGCATCGACGTTGCACAGTTCACCAACCGTAGCGGCGCCGAAGCCTGGTTGTGTGGATCGGCAAGCGTCTGAACGAGTTAACGACCCCGAAGCCGAAAACCAATACCGCCAGAGCCCGCCTCAGCGCTTCTCCAACGCCAGATAATTATCGATCCCTTTGATCTGGTCCTCGGGATGATGATTGACGTACAGCACCGCTGTCTCGCTGCTGGCACAGATCCGTTCGATCAGTGCCAATACCAACTGCCGATTCATATCATCAAGGCCAAGACAGGGTTCGTCGAGGATCAACAGCGGCGGGTGTTTAACCATCGCCCGGGCGATCAGTAGCAAGCGCTGATCGCCGTAAGAGAGTTTGTTGAACGGCTGGTCAGCACGGTCGCTCATCCCCAGCAGTTCCAGCCACTGATCGGCGATGACACGCTGCTTTTCGGTGCATTTGCTGTACAGGCCGATACTGTCGTAGAAGCCGGAGATGATGACGTTGCGCAGGCCGGTGCCGACTCGATACTCCCACTGCAATGCAGTAGAGACGTAGCCGATAAACTGCTTGATCTGCCAGATACTCTCGCCGCTACCGCGTTGGAAACCGAAGACAAAAATATCGTTAACATAACACTGCGGGTGATCGCCGGTAATCAGCGACAGCAAGCCCGTTTTGCCGCTGCCGTTGGGGCCGCTGAGCTGCCAGTGCTGGTTCGGCTCAATGGTCCAATCGAGCTTGTCGATGATTATGGTCTCATCATATTTGATACTGATGCCGTTGAGCCGCACCAGCGGTTGCGCCGAATCCAGCCGTGGAATAGCGGTATCGATATCGGCTGGTGGAATACTCAGGTCTGAGGTTTTCAGGTGCAGCAGTTGATACAGCTCGGCAAAGGCCTGTGCATCGCTACGCTGGATTCTGTGCGATAAGCGGCCCTGATCGACATAGGCGATATCGGTGATAAAATCGGGAAACTCGTCGAACCGGTTCAACACCAGCACCATCGGCACGGTTTCGATCAGGCTGGCCAGGTGCTGCTGCAACAGCGCCAGCGTATCGACATCCAGACCGTCGAACGGCTCGTCCAGCACCAACAACTGCGGCTTGCTAGCCAACGCCCGGATCAACATCACCTTGCGCGACTCGCCGGTCGAGAGCTTACGAAAGGCGCGATCCAACAGATCCTCAAGGCCGAACTTACCGACTAATTCGGTGGCCAGTTGCGGGTCGGCACAATCGTCCAGCAAGATCTCGCGCACCGGTGTACCTTCGCTGATCACATCCATGATATCGGCGTCGTCTTTTTTCAGCTCAGCCTCGATCAACGCGGCCTGCGCCTCAAACGATACCAATCCGACCTGCTCGGGCAGGCCCGACATTGAACCCGACAGGGTTTCACCAGCACCGGCCAACACCGCTGCCAACGCCGATTTTCCGGCACCGTTAGTGCCGGTGATGACCCAGTGCTGGCCGGGTTCAATACACCAATCGATGTTGTGGAGCTGGAAACGATCGTCGAAGTTAACCGTCAGGTTGTCGAGTTGAATTGCTGGGCGAGTCGTCATAACACTCCGAATAACATGGCGTTTGTTACAGTTCTGCTGAACGATATCGCCGTGTGGACACGGCTCCTACAACAGACGCATTCTGTAGGAGCCCAGTCCTCTGGGCGATGCCAGTTCAATAATATGAAATTATTTGTAAAAAAAAGGCCAAGATTTTCATCTCG
Organism: Motiliproteus sp.; assembly: GCA_036961355.1. GTDB lineage: Bacteria > Pseudomonadota > Gammaproteobacteria > Pseudomonadales > Balneatricaceae > Motiliproteus. The sequence continues at coordinate 80,676 of JBALVL010000002.1, read as the reverse complement.
GCCTTAGTTTAATCATGCCCGCAGCTTAGTGCAGACTGAAGCGTCGCCTTAAACGATTTTCTTCATGTCGGCCATGTGACCGCGAAGAACACCACCGATCGCTTCAACCGGATGGCTGCGCAATTCAGCGTTAACTTCGATCAGACGGGCGTTATCAACACCCAGATCATCAAGCGCCAGACCCTTACCGATGACATCGGTATCGATCTTGGTCATGAAGTCGGCTAGCAGTGGCAGACACGCGTGGTTGTAGAGGTAGCAACCGTACTCAGCGGTATCGGAGATCGTTGCGTTCATCTCGTACAGCTTCTTACGGGCGATAGTGTTAGCGATCAGCGGCGTCTCGTGCAGCGACTCGTAGTAAGCCGAGTCAGCAATGATGCCCGCAGCGGTCATGGTCTCGAACGCCAGTTCAACACCGGCTTTAACCATCGCCACCATCAAGATGCCGTGGTCGAAGTATTCCTGCTCGGAGATCTCAACATCGCCAGCCGGCGTCTTCTCGAATGCTGTCTCGGCAGTTTCTGCACGCCAGCCCAGCAGGTTCTTGTCGTCATTGGCCCAGTCTTCCATCATGGTGCGAGAGAAGGTGCCGTTGATGATGTCGTCCTGGTGCTTGTTGTACAGCGGGCGCATGATCTGTTTGAGCTCTTCAGCCAGATCAAACGCTTTGATCTTGGCAGGGTTAGATAGGCGGTCCAGCATGTTGGTAACACCGCCGTACTTGAGGGCTTCGGTGATCGTCTCCCAACCGTACTGGATCAACTTGGAGGCGTAACCGGCATCGATACCCTTCTCAATCATCTTGTCGAAGCACAACAGTGAACCGGTTTGCAGCATGCCGCACAGGATAGTCTGCTCACCCATCAGGTCAGACTTAACCTCAGCGATGAAAGAGGACATCAAAACGCCCGCTTTGTGACCGCCGGTGCCAACCGCGTAAGCCTTGGCCAGCGCCAGGCCTTCACCCTTAGGGTCGTTATCTTCGTGAACGGCGATCAACGTTGGAACACCGAAACCACGAACGTATTCGTTACGGACTTCAGAACCCGGGCACTTAGGTGCAACCATGATCACGGTCAGGTCGTCACGGATCTTCATGCCTTCTTCAACGATGTTGAAACCGTGAGAGTAAGACAGGCAAGCGTCCTGCTTCATCAGCGGCATGATCGCGGTAACCACGGCGGTATGCTGCTTGTCAGGGGTCAAGTTCAAAACGACGTCAGCGGTTGGAATCAGCTCTTCGTAAGTACCGACGGTGAAACCATTTTCCGAGGCGTTCTTCCAAGACTGACGCTTCTCATCGATCGCTGCCTGACGCAGGGTGTAAGAGACATCACAACCACTGTCACGCAGGTTCATACCCTGAGCCAAACCCTGAGCACCACAGCCGATCACGACAATTTTTTTGCCTTTAAGGGCATCAACACCGTCAGGAAACTCGGAGATATCCATGAAGCGGCACTTGGCCAGTTGTTCCAGTTGCTCGCGCAGCGGCAGGGTGTTGAAGTAGTTGTTAGACATAACTGATATTCCGTTCGGTTGAGTCGCTACCAAGCCGGTAACGACAGATAGAGACACTTATTAATAAATTGACTGAGAAAATCCGGCTTATAAAACACAGCATAAGCGCTAATCTTTGACGTTCAAGCGACCTATGATGGATCGCTTAAAATCGGATGGCGCTACTTTATCGCAGAGATCATCTTTCGTATATTGATATATATGCACTGTAATGTATTAATTTTTGCAACAAGGTAAAAAACCACCATAGCGCTGTTTCGCACCTTGCCCTCCACTCTAAATTTCACCTAAGTATTACTACCAACCAAGCCCACACTCAACACTCCTGGTAATAGCTGTTACATTGTCGGAATTGATCGCAATCGACCACAAGAGAGCCCTATGAGTCAGAACTACCAGTGTGATATCTGCGACTATCACTACGAAGCTGCCGTCGGCTGTCCGGATGAAGGGGTCACGCCCGGTACCTCCTGGCAAGATATCCCCGATGAATGGGTTTGCCCGGAATGCGGTGCGCCCAAAAAATTGTTTAGCCAGATCGCCAATCCGACAGGGTAACCCGCATGATGGCAGAGCCACATAACACCATCGGTCTCCCCCCCGAGCAGCTGATAGTTGGCATGTATGTCACACTACCTCGTGAATGGTTGTCACACGAATTCCTGTTTAATCAGTTTCTGATCAAGTCTGACAAGCAACTAACCAAACTACGCCAGAGCGGTCTGAAACAGATACAGATCGATCTAAGCAAGAGCCAGCTACCGGCAGATTGGTCAGCACCCACGGCTAATAATGCCGATATCACCCAAACACCGGCCAGCATCACCGCTGAGCGAGACATCACCGACCACTTCCATCCGCTCGATCCAAAAGAGAGTGGCGACCTGCCCGATTGGAATCCTGACACCTTGATTCCAGAGGGGCTGAAGGAGGCGCTAAGTGATAAAAAACTCGCCCCGCAGCAACGCTCTCAAGCCGTCTACCAGCATTCGCGCGAATTAATGACCCGCTTGTTGGCAACACCCACGGCAGAAAACCTCAAAGCCTCCAAGCAAGCGATCGGCATGATCACCGACCTGATCCTCAGTGATGATCAAACCGCCTCCAACATGCTGCGAATCACTAGCCACGATTTCTATACCTACACCCATTCGGTCAATGTTGGCGTTACCAGCATCATGTTGGCCAAAGCACTATTCGGCCAATCAGATGCCCACGACATGCACGAACTCGGTGCCGGTTTCTTCCTGCATGACCTGGGCAAGGTGCGTATCCGCGCCGAAGTGATCAACAAGCCAGGGCGATTGACCGACGACGAGATGCGGCATATGCGCACGCATCCGTTTAAAGGTTACAAGCTATTGGAGCGGAGCAATCAGCTGAGCGAAGAGAGCCGGATTATCATCCTGCAACACCACGAGCGTGATGACGGTCAGGGATACCCCAAACAACTGGCCGGTGAACAGATCCATATCTACGGCAAAGTCTGTTGTATCGCCGACGTATACGATGCGCTAACCGCCGAGCGTTCCTACAAGAAAGCGATGTCGAACTTCGACGCATTAATGCTGATGAAGAACCAGATGTCCGACCATTTTGATAAAAAGTTGTTTAGCGAGTTTGTAAACCTGATGCGATGAGCCACTGGGGGATTTGTCTTGCGCGTTGCGCTTGGCATTGGCCCGCGGGGGAAATTCGACGACGGCACCCCCTAACAGACAGCCCCGGTTAACTCCTGTCCCTAACAACCCTGCCCGGCTACGTCGAAGGCTGATCGATTAGAACGGTGTGTTGCAACGCCCCCATTGAACCCTCAGTTTGAAAGCGCGTTTAATCAGGCAGCCCCGAATTCCCCCTGGCTACCTTGCCGGCCCTATATTGCCGAAACATTGCTCCGCCAGTTAAGACAATCAACCCGGCAAAGATGAAGCTGAAGGTGATCTGCTGATGGACATCGAAGGGTTCACCGAGGATGAAAACACCCGTTATAAGCTGCAATGAGGGGGCTAAATAGAGCATAAAGCCGAGAATAACCAAGCTTAGATGTCGTGCGGCTGACGCATAGGCCAGCAGCGGTAGAGCCGTCAGAATCCCTGCTGACATCAACAACAAACCATCGAGGGATAGGCTGAAATGCTGCTCTCCTGTCCACGCAAGCCACAACCAATAACCCAACGCAAAGGGTAACAAGAGTAGGCTCTCTATCATCAGTCCGGTTACCGTATCGACGGCTGTTTGTTTGCGGATGAGGCCATAGAGGCCAAACGAGAACGCCAGGGTCAAGGCCGCCCAAGGAATTTGATGCGCACCAAACACCTTGTAACTCACACCAACAACAGCAAGGCACAGTGCAATTATTTGGTAGGGAAGGATACGTTCCTTGAGCACCCAAACACCTAGCGCAATCCCGATCAGCGGGCTGATAAAATATCCTAGGCTGGCACCCACCGCATCGCCGATACCGACAGACCAGATGTAAACAACCCAATTGGTAGCGATCAACAGCGACGATGCAAACAGCTGGAGTACCAGCCGCGGTTTTGCTAGCGCATCACGGACATTTTTCCACCGGCGGCTAAGGGTCAGTACTACCGCAACAAACGCGGAAGCCCAAACCAGGCGGTGCAACAAGACCTCGGTGGCAGGGATGTGCTGTAACTGGTGAAAAAACAGGGCGAAACAGCCCCAGGTAAGATAAGCGAAAAGTGCCTGAAGCATGCTGCGGGAAAAATCCGTCATATACTGGCATTCAATCTAAGGGTTATCGTCTTAACGTGTAGAAATATAACCATACAGCTCAGATAACCATTAAGCAGAAGGGGAATAGATCCAGAATGGGAATCGAGGAGTGGGAAGAAAGGAAGAGGACTCCGCCCTTTCCTTGATCTGCCTTAAGTAGGCTCAGCCCTTAAGTCGGCTCAGCCCTTAAGCCGGGTCAGCACAGCCTCTGCGACCGCAGTCGAAGAGGCTGGGTTTTGGCCGGTGATCAACACACCATCCTGAACGCAGTAAGGTGCCCAATCTGGGCCTTGGCTGTAGAGTCCGCCCCGGTTCTTCAGCTCGTCTTCCAGCAAGAAAGGCACTACCTCGGTCAGTCCTACAGCGGCTTCTTCGGTATTACTAAAACCGGTGACTTGCTTGCCGTTAAACAGCGATGCTCCCTGTGCGTCTTTCGCATTCAGCAGCACGCTGGAAGCGTGACAGACGGCGGAGATCGGTTTGTTCTGCCGGGCAAAGGCTTCGATTAAGCGAATCGAATCGGCATCCGTGGCCAAATCCCACAGTGGGCCATGTCCACCCGGATAGAAGATGGCGTCGTAATCATCGGCAGCCACCTCTGTTAGCCGTTGCGTTTTAGCCAGTATTTTCTGAAGCTCGCTATCCGCATCAAAACGACGTGTGGCATCGGTCTGAAAATCCTCAAGGGCGCTTTTGGGATCAATCGGAGGCTGTCCACCCGCCGGTGACGCCAGGGTGATATTGCAGCCGGCATCGGCAAAGGTGTAATACGGGGCCGCAAATTCTTCAATCCAGAAGCCGGTTTTTTCGCCACTATTACCGAGCGAGTCGTGCGAGGTCAAAACAAATAAAATGTTCATGGAGCTTTCTCCTTGTAAATACTGCTTGCCATTGATCAGGGTTTAGATCGACTTTTTTGATCAACTGTTTTGATCAAAAAAGGTCAGCCACGTAGGCTATTATTGACTACGTCGTTTATAACTTGACCAACATCTTGCCGGTATTCTTGCCTTCAAACAGACCAATAAACGCTTCGGGAGCCTGCTCTATGCCGTCATAAACGGTCTCCTTCCAGCTGACTTTGTCTTGCTGTATCCACTGCACCATTTGCTCGACAAAGGCGGGGTAACCCTGCCAGTGATCGAACACAATAAAGCCCTGCAACTTCAGTTTTTTGCGAATAATCTGTGACAGGTTTTCCGGACCGGGTTGGGGTGCGGTGGCGTTGTATTGGTCGATCATGCCGCAGACGGCAATTCGGCCATTGGCGTTCATCAAGTTGAGAACTGCTTCGAGGTGCGCGCCGCCGACATTTTCAAAATAGACATCGATCCCTTCGGGGCACGCGGTAGCGATATCCTGCTGCAGGTCGTCGGTGGTTTTGTAATTAACCACGGCATCAACACCCAGCTCCTCCAACAGGTAGCGGGCTTTGGCATCAGAGCCGACACTGCCGGCAACATAGCAGCCTTTGAGCTTGGCGATCTGGCAAACAATGGCCCCCACCGCACCCGATGCCGCTGAAACAAACACCCGATCGCCCGGCTGCAGTTCGGCAATTTTTGTCAGCCCGGTAAAGGCCGTCATCCCCGGCATACCCAGCACCCCCAAGAACGCCTGTTCAGCAATTCCGGTTTCGGGCAGAAGCTGCAGGTCTTCACCGGTGGTGGTGAAATACTGACGCCAGCCATTCATGCTGGAGACTTTGCTACCGACGGCAAATGCCGGGTTATTGGATTCAACCACTTCGCCGATGGCGGCACCTTCGAGGACTTTATCGAGGACAAAGGGCGCGATGTAGCTCTCGCGTTCGATCATGCGACCACGCATATAAGGATCTACCGACATCCACTGATTTTTCACCAGTACTTCGCCGTCTTTAAGCATGGCAATGGGCGTTGTAATCAGGCTGAAATTTACCGCTACGGGCTGGCCCACGGGGCGGCTTTTAAGGTGGATTTGTTGGTTTTTTTCGATGTACATGGTGAGACCTCTGGTAAAGCGTTGTCAGTTATCAGGCCGGTAGTCTATTCTGGCAGAGGCGATGCCTCCAATGCATTATAAACATAGTTGCTATAATTAAAAATCATATAAAAAGGGTACTACTCCGTTGAATCTCACCAGTCTGTCTTCTGCTGATCTGAATCTACTGCCGGTTTTTCAGGTACTGCTCGAAGAACGTAATGTCACCCGTGCTGCAGGCCGTTTAAATTTAACCCAGCCCGCCATTAGCCGTAACTTGGCTCGGTTGCGTCAGCTGTTTAACGACCCGCTGTTTACACGCACCCCTAAGGGCTTGGCCCCAACCCCTCGGGCGGAGGCGTTGGCGCTTCACTTGCAACAGTCATTGCAAGATCTCAGTCTGTTGATTGAGCCGGCGACCTTTATTCCAGCAGAGGCGACAAATAACTTCCGGTTAGCGACGACAGACTACGGCGCCCAAGTGTTATTCCCGTCGGTGATAAAGTGTCTGAGAGTAGAAGCACCGCAGGTGAATCTGGAGATCATTCCGTGGCATGAGAGTTTGTTGCAGCAGCTCGATCAACAGGACATAGACCTGGCCACCTGCACTGTCGCCGATGTCCCTGCCGCCATTCACGGTCGCGGGGTCGGCAGTGATCGTTTTGTCTGTGTCGTACGTGAAGGCCACCCTCTCATCGCCCAAGGGCTGGATCTTGAAAGTTATGCCAACCACCCGCATGCCTTGATTACGATGGGGGGCTCGCGTAAAGGCGCGATTGACTATCTCCTCGAACAACACGGGCTAAAACGCCGTATCGCATTAAGAGTGCCCCATTTCGTCGCCGCACTGGCACTGGTGGCTCAAAGTGACCTGTTATTGACGGTACCTTACGGCTTAGCCAATAGCTGCGCGGCGCAGTATCAGCTGAAAATCCTACCCTTCCCTATGGAACAGGATGACTTTACCTATTCCATCATCTGGCATGAGCGGCATCAGAAAGACCCCGGACATACTTGGTTACGCCAGTTGGTCTTTGAGCAGTTAACCCAAACCCTCAAGACGATAAATAGCGATTTTACGTTTTGAGGTAATGGTTATACCGCAGGTGACGTAACCGCCTAAGGCTGCTCCTTTCTGCTTTTTACGCTCTCTAAAGAGAGTTAAAAAAGAGACCATTTCCACTACGCCTCAAACAACCAAGTTTCCCATTCATCATCACGCTCTGCTCCCTGCTTTCGATAAAATGATTTTGCTGGCTCATTATCCAACAAGACTAGCCACTCTATTGAACCGGCATCATGGAGTTTGGCTTGTTTTTTTAACGCATCGAAGAGCAAGGTTCCAAGGCCAAAGCCGCGTGACTCTGGAGACAAATAGAGTTCTTTTAAGACCATTTTTGGTTTGGCACGGTAGGTAAACGGGACATAGTAAAATGCCTCGTAGCCCAAAATTTCTCCCTCTACTTCTGCGACCAGTACTTGGAATAATGGATTACTACCAAGACCTTTGTCCTTTAAGTATTGCTCGGTAATCTTAAAACCATCCAGATAACCCTCGAAGGCCGCCAGCTCTTTCATCAAGAGGTATAGGCGAGGTATATCCTTTTCTTCAAAGAAGCGAACGACAGCTGGGGATTTATTCATGATTGATCCCTAAATGTCACTGATCAGACTAAAACCTTCATCGATCCAGCCGGTGACACCCCCTATCATAATCTTGGTCGGCCGGCCCAGTTCAGCCAACTTTATGGCCCCTTTAGTCGCACCGTTACAATGCGGCCCGGCACAATAGGTGACAAAGAGAGTGCCCTCGGGCCATTGCTTAAGCTTGCTCTTGACGATCTTCCCAACAGGAAGGTTTATTGCGCCTTTCACATGGCCTTGCTTATACGATTCGGGACCTCTGACATCAAGAAGCACGAAGCCTTCTGCTCCCGCATTGAGCGCATCATTCATATCCCAACAATCGGTCTCGAAGGTCAAGGTGGACTGGAAATATTGGAGTGCATCATGGGACGAAGCAGCGTTTACTTTTGTAACGGCATTGATCATTTTGAATATTTCCGTGGTTGATAACCTGTTTGAGAATTTAATGTTACAGGCAAGAAAGACGGTCAATGATGTCGTAAATGACAACATACGTTAAAATAAAGACATTATGACAACAGACTCGAATATCCCAAAATCACCCTTGGTCACCATCGTGGCCTACGATGGGCTGTGCATGTTTGAGTTTGGTATCGCCTTGGAGGTTTTTGGTTTACCACGGCCTGAATTCGATCGCTGGTACCGGCATCAAATCATCGCGATAGAAGAGGGCCCCTTAACAACCATGGGGCACCTGACCATTGAGGCCCCTTATGATTTAGCGGCTCTAGAGCAGTCAGACCTAATCATTCTTCCAGGTTGGCGAGGTATCGACCAAGACCCCCCGCATGATTTTAAGCAAGCTCTGATTAGAGCTCATAACAAGGGTGCCAAAATCGCTACCATTTGTTCGGCGGTCACTATTCTGGCCAGCTGCAAACTTCTGGAGGGTAAGAAAGTAACCACACATTGGCGCTATGTGGATTTGTTGCAGAAAAAATATCCCGACTTGCTGATTGATCCGGATGTTCTTTATATCGATGAAGGGGATATTCTAACTTCGGCGGGTTCTTCGGCAGGACTGGATTTGTGTCTTTACCTGGTGGCGCAAGATTTTGGTCAAAAATATGCCAACGAAGTTGCCCGCCGACTGGTTTTACCTGCCCATCGAAATGGCGGGCAGATTCAGTACATCCCGCGTCCTATTAGCTTTGATAACCAGGCCGGAGATATTGCACCGCTATTGGATCAAATAAAAGGTAGCTTAGAGGAGGAGTGGAGCCTGAACCGTATGGCAGAACTCGCTAACTTATCACCTAGGTCTTTGCTCCGAAAATTCAAGAATAGCACCGGTGAAACCCCCAAGAACTGGCTCACTTTGGAAAGGTTATCTTTAGCCAAAGAGTTGTTAGAAGTCGGCTCTCTGTCAGTTTCTGAAATCGCCTATCGAACCGGGTTTATGACACAGGAAACCCTACGGCACCATTTTCGCCGCCATGTCGGTACCAGCCCATTAAACTATCGTTCGCAATTCCAGTGCTAGGGAATTTCCCTAGTAAATTCTGGGAAGTCCAATAGGCGCGACTGGGTATCCAAACTCAAGGTTCTTGTTTCGTTATAAATAGGTCTTCTGGCTGGTAGGTTTAGGGAGCCTCTGATTAAGTCCCCCATAGGGCTTGATCAGAGGCTCCCTAGATGCTAAAGATCACGAGGATAATCTGTGTGACTGGGTCTCAGAGGCACGAGAACGCTACGTTATAAACGACACTAAGCAAAGTGAGAGAGTCGCATCCAGACACACTGGCCCTATGTTTTGACCATCTGACTCACTCTAACGATATTCGCCAGAGCAAACAGCATCGCCAGTTTGTTGTCATTCTTAGCCACGCCTCGATAACGCGCCTTGGTGAAGAAAAACTGGCATTTGATGATCCGGAACGGATGCTCAACCTTGGCTCCTACCCTAGCCCCTAGCTTTCATGGTTTCAATATTGATCAGTACTTTGTTGATTCTCGGGTGCTGCTTAAGCGTTCTGACTTTTCCTGGCCGCTCGGAAATATGCCAGTCGACCTTACAGAAGGACTTGTTCGTAATTTCCCTAGAAAACGTAAAGCTATCGCATTTATTCAATCCTTGTGTACTGATGAACGTTAACCTTGAGTCCGAAATTCACCGAATTCTCCAAAGGAAAAAAGATGACCCCGATCATTCGACAGTACGTCAAACAGGACCTTGCCGATCTCATGTCTGCCTGGGAAAATGCCTCGGCCCTTGCCCACCCTTTTTTGACCGCCGAGTTCCAAGACAAAGTCCGCCAGGACATCCCTAGTCTCTATCTGCCGAATGCCGATACCTGGGTTGCCGAAGTTAACGGCGTTGTGGTCGGTTTCGTTGCCCTGCTGGGCAACAACGTTGGCGCGCTCTTCGTCGAACCTCCGTTTCACCGCAAAGGGGTCGGCAAAGCCCTGATGGACAAAGCCCAGGCGATCCACGGCGACCTTGAGGTTGAGGTATTCAAAGCCAATAGCCTTGGCCGTGCTTTTTATTCTCGCTACGGGTTTGAACTCTTGGCCGAAACCGTCCACCAAGAAACAGGTAACCAAGTGCTGCAATTAAAATTTAGCGCCTGATGTGATTGGAAGCGGCTGATTTTCAGCGACAAAAGCCGCTTACTCCCCTAACAACGGCTGTAACACCGGCCAGACATTCTCCAGCATCAACGGTTGAGCCGCTTGATTGGGGTGTAGTCCATCGGTCTGCATCAGTTCCGGCACGCCGCCGACTCCCGCCATCAGAAACGGCAGATAAGCACTTTTTGACCGGCTGGCTACCCTGTCGAACAGCTTATAAAATCCTTCGCCGTAACGAGGCCCATAGTTGGGTGGTATTCGCATCCCCAGCACCATCACCTGAGCACCGGCCTGCTGCCCCATCACGACCAACTGCTGCAGGTTTTTTTCGATCAGCGGCAGCGGCGTACCGCGCAGGCCGTCGTTAGCACCCAGCTCGATCAATACCAGTTCGGGACGATACTGCTGTAACAACAGCGGTAGTCGACGCAAGCCACCGCTGGTGGTATCACCACTGATCGAGGCGTTAATCACCCGATAAATCGGCAGGTCGTTGTCAGTATCGCCTTGTTGCCATCGCTGTTGTAACCGCTGTTGTAACAGCGTGACCCAGCCCTGTTGTGGTTTCAGCCCATAACCGGCACTGATACTATCTCCCAACACTAACAACACCGGCTGACTATCCTTAGAGTTAGCCTGCGGCGGAGGAATCGTATCGGCCGTTTGAGACGCGGCTGCAACGACGGTCGATAGGGAACAAAACAGCAGCAGCGCTGTCATCTGTAACCATCGCCATAGGGGGTTCAATGTCATCATTCTCATCTCAAGATTCATCATCCGATTCGGTGCTTTCGCCGGAACTGTCACCAGAACCTTCACCAGAACTACAGCCTGCTGATCAACATCAGTCGCAGCCTCAAACCCAACAACAGTCTCAACCGGTGCTTCGGGTTCAGCAACTAAACCACAGTGTCGGCGCCAAGAGTGGCGAGTTGTCTATTCTCAGTGGCTTAAACCTTGAGGTCAACAGCGGTCAGAGTGTGGCCATTATTGGCGCATCGGGATCGGGTAAGTCGACTTTGCTGGGATTGCTGGCCGGACTCGACAGCGCCAGCAGCGGTCAGATCGAGTTGTGTGGTCAGGCAATTGAGAGTCTTGACGAAGACGGTCGCGCCGAATTGCGCAGCCGCAATGTCGGCTTTGTGTTCCAGAATTTCCAGCTACTACCGGCGCTGACAGCGCTGGAGAATGTAATGTTACCGCTGGAGCTGCAAGATAACGCCAACGCCGCACGCGATGCCCGCCAACTGCTCGACCGGGTCGGCCTGCAAGCCCGGCTCGACCACACCCCCCTGCAACTTTCCGGTGGTGAGCAGCAGCGAGTGGCAATCGCCCGTGCCTTCGCCACCAAACCGGCGGTGTTATTTGCCGACGAGCCAACAGGTAACCTCGACCGAAAAACCGGTGAGAAGGTGATCGATCTACTGTTCGACCTCAACCGGGAGCAGCACACAACCTTGATTCTTGTGACCCACGACACACATCTGGCCGAACGCTGCCAGCGCAAGCTGGAGCTGATCGACGGCCAATTGATTGAAGTCGCCACAACACAGGCCCAAGCTCAAGTTCAAGTTCAAGCCCAACCGACAACTCAGACAGAAACAACGCCATGATCACTGCATCACAATTCACGCTGGCGCTGCGGCTGCTCAAACGTGAATGGCGCGGTGGCGAATTACGATTATTGCTAATCGCGCTAGCCATCGCCGTCACCGCCGCCAGCGCTGTTGGCTTCTTTACCGACCGGGTCGAACGCGCGCTGGTCCGTCAGGCAACAGAATTTCTGGGTGCGGATCTGGTGCTGAGCAGTGCCCGAACGCTACAACATGATCCGGCGCAACTGGCCGCGCAATACCAACTGCAACTGAGCCAACAACAGATCTTTCCCACCATGGTGATGCACGCCGATGCGATGCTGCTGGCCAGTGTCAAAGCGGTTGATGATCAATATCCGCTCAAAGGCACGTTAAAACTCAGTCGCGCCCTCGACGGCAATATCACCAGTTCGCAGCACCCCCCTCAGCCTGGCACCGCCTGGGTTGAAGCACGCATTCTCGACAGTCTTAAGATCAACATCGGTGATCGTATCGAGGTCGGTAACACCTCGCTACTGATCAGTCATATCCTGCAGCAGGAACCCGATCGCGGCGGTGGTCTAATCAGCATGCGGCCACGGCTGTTGATGCACCACGACGACTTGGCCGCCACCGGCGTGATTCAGCCCGGCAGTCGGGTAAATTACCGCTACCTGTTCAACGGTGACGAAGCGGCGATCAGTCGTTTCAAAAGCTGGATTGGTAAACAACTGCTGCCGGGGCAACGGCTACTCGATGTACGGCAGGAGAACCCATCGTTGGGCGGCACCCTGACCAAAGCACAACACTACCTCAACCTATCCAGCCTTTTGGCGGTGATTCTGGCCGGCGTTGCTATCGCGATGGCCGCCAAGCGCTACAGCGAACGGCATTTTGACAGCGCCGCGTTGATGCGTTGTATGGGACAGAGTCGGTCGAACATCTTAACGCTGTTTATCTTACAGCTATTGCTTGCTGGCACCCTTACCTCACTGGTCGGGGTCGGCCTCGGCTGGTTGACCCAGTACGGACTGGTTCAGCTGCTCGGCAGCTTGATGACCAACCTATCGGCAACCGGCCTACCCGGTCCAGGCCTAACACCGGCATTGACCGGTTTCGCCACTGGTATGCTGGTACTGGCGGGATTCGCGTTACCGCCACTGCTGCGATTAAGCCGGGTGGCTCCACTGCGTGTGCTACGGCGCGATCTCGACCCGCTGCCCGCCAGCGGCTGGTTGGTATACGGCCTGTCGGGCTGTCTGATGGTGGCGTTGTTGGCTTACCACAGCCAGAGCATCAAACTGACGCTGTTATTGAGTGTCGGCGGCGGACTTGGCGCGCTGCTTCTGGGACTGCTGGGATGGGGGCTACTGCGACTGATCAGCCGACTATCCGGCGCACGCTCGCGCAGCGTATTGAGCTGGCGACTGGCACTGACCAATTTGATGCGTCACCCCAACGCCGGGATCGGCCAGTTGATCGCCTTTAGCCTGACGTTAGCGGCGATGGCGCTGATCCTGCTGGTACGCGCCGACCTGATCGACAGCTGGCAACGCAGCTTGCCTGCCGATGCGCCGAACCATTTCCTGATCAACATCCAGTCCGATCAGATTGAGCCGTTGCAGGACTATTTTGCTAGCCAGCAGATCCAATCCAGCGGCATCTATCCGATGGTGCGCGGCCGACTGAGTCATATTAACGGCGTCGACGCGAAACTATCATTACCACCAAAATCCGAGGGACGGCGGGCGATCCGGCGTGAGCTGAACCTGACCTTCAGCGACACGGCATCGAACCATAGCCTGCCACTCGACAATCAGATTTTGCAGGGCCGTTGGTGGAACGAAAGCGACCGAGGCCAACCCCGAATCTCACTCGAGCACGAACTGGCACGCGACCTGGGTGTCGGCGTCGGTGATAGCCTGAGTTTCAATTTCGGCCATCGCCAGCTCGAAGCCGAGATCACCAGCCTGCGTTCGCTGGAGTGGAATACGATGCGGCCCAATTTCTACGTCATCTTTGCTCCCGATGCGCTGGCAAACCTTCCCGCCAACTACATCACCAGCTTTCACCTCAATACCGAACGACGAACCGAGTTGGTGACGCTGATGGAGCAGTTTCCCACCCTGACCCTGCTTGAAGTCGAACAGCTACTGGGCAACATCCGTAATATCATCGCTCAGGTGACGCTGGCGGTAGAGTATGTGTTGCTGTTTGTGTTGGCCGCCGGATTGATGGTGCTGTTCACCGCGCTGGCATCAAGCCTTGATCAACGGCTGCACGAGGGCGCACTGCTGCGCACGCTGGGGGCTCGCTCGGCCTTATTAAAACGGATGCTGCTGATAGAGTTTATGCTGCTCGGCGCCGTCGCCGGTCTGGTCGCTGCGGCGCTGGTCGAAGGGTTGCGTTACTGGCTTTACAGCCAGCTACTCGAACTAGCCTACCAGCCGCACCTGCTGTTGTGGTTGCTGGCGCCCCTTGCCGGTGCGCTGTTGGTGGGTGTCGCTGGACGCTATGGCACGCGTAAGCTGGTTAAACAAAGTCCGTTACGTACACTTCGGCAAGGCGGATAACATGCCCCTAGGTAGCGCGTTGCGCTCAGATAGCTTGTCACCGGAGCGCGCGTTGCGCCACGGTGACCGCCAATTCAGCCCTCTAGCGGCACGTTAAACACGTATCTGCGCGTTTGGTGTCGCTTTCGCCACGTTAATCGCTTTCTTCTCTTTCTTCGCAAAGGCTCGCCATGTTACGCCGCTGGCCAGCGCCACCCCGGCCATGATCACCAGCACTCCTATCAGGGTCATCAGCGACAGCTGCTCGCCCAGCAGTGGAATCGCCGCCAATGCCGCTAACGCCGGAGTGAACGAGCCCAGCGCCGCTGTTTTTTCGGCACCCAACCGCGCGATGGCTACCCCGTAGGTAAAGCCGCCAATGATTCCAGCGCCCAACCCCTGTATCAACAGGTAAGGCCAGATCTGCTGCACTAGCTGTGACAGAGACTCCCCCGCCGTTACTGCGGCGATCAGATTCGATTCCACCAAGCCGGTCCCGAGCAACAGTAACAACCCCAACAACGATCCGCTGCACAGCAACGCAGTCGCCGCCATGGCACCGATGCCAACCACCCGCAACCCCAAAGTATAAAACGCCCATAAAGCACTGGCGGCAAGAAAGGCCAGATGACCACGCCAGTATTGCTGCTGCCAATCGAACAGCGCGCTACTGAGCAGCACCGTCACGCCGAGCAGGATCACGGCAAGACCGATAAAACGGGGACGCGGCAGTGGCTCTTTGAACAACAGAACCGCCAACCCGGTGACAAACAGCGGCGCCGTACCGGGCACCAGTGCACCGGCATGGGCGGCTGGCGCGTAACCACTCCCCAGCGCAATTAGATAAAAAAAGGGTAACCCGCCCAGCATCAGCATCAACGCGTAATACCAGCGAATGCGGCAAATATCGCTCCAACAGCGCACCAACCAAGGCACAAAGAACAGCGCCGGCAAGCCAAAACGCATCAACGCCAGATCGGTCGAGCTGAGTGCTGACTCGCTGCCTGCCCGCAGCGACAGCAGAAAGCCGACCCAGATCACCACAGTCGCCACCATGGCGATCATGCCGGTAATATTTACCGCCGGTTCACCGCGATACTGATCCACAAGCGATCTCCTAGAAAGTGAAAAAAGGAGCATCATTATCGATCAAAGCCACAAAACGATTCGTGCTATATCACTTGCAAAATTCAGCACTGTTGACTGATAATTGCCAAAATAAACCATCAAACAGCATGATGTGCCAATATGATCAACATTGACGATATCGACCTTAAAATCCTCCATAGCCTGCAACACGATGGCCGACTCAGTAATGCCGAGATCGCCGACCGAGTAGCACTATCGCCCTCTCCCTGCCTGAGGCGGTTGCGACGACTGGAAGCCGACAAGGTGATCGAGGGTTACCGGCCACAACTCAACCGTCAAGCGATCGGCCTGGGGATGACCCTGTTCGTACAGATCAAATTGCACGATCACAGTGCCGATTCGTTGGCGGGGTTTGAACAGGCGATTCTGGCGATGCCAGCGGTTATCAATGCCCATACCGTATCGGGATCGGCGGATTACCTATTGGAGGTGGTGGCGGTTGATCTGGCCGATTACGACTGTTGGATTCGGCAGGTACAGGTATTGCCGATGGTGCGTGAAATTGAGAGCAACTTCGCCTTACGTTCGGTCAAGTCGGCCGCCCCGCTGCCTTTGGATCAGGCAAAGAGCTGAAGCGACTCTGCAGCGCGTTAGTCAATATGCTTCGCTCAAAAATCTTGTTGGTAGGGCTCGTCGGCGATCAGTTGTTGTAACTCGGCCAATACCGCCGCCAACTGTTCGCGTCCGGCTTTATTAAACAGGTAACCACCGATACCACTACCCATCGGGTCGGTGTCCGGATCACCCTCGGTCAGCGCAATACAACGTAGCCTGAACAGTTCCAGTTCTGGGTCGTGATAAAGCGGATACCCGATAAACAGATCCCACTGGCTGCGTTGGGCATTACCCGCAAGCACCGATTGCAACAACGCGACGGCATCGGCGCGGGTCGGCTGGTAACGACTGGTTTGACCGCGAGCCATCACCCAGGCCAGCGCGCCAATCACCACCAAACTAAGCACGAACGTGATCAGAATTTCAGCCATCTGAAGGGCCCGGCGCTGAATTAGAAAGAGTTATAACTCAATGAGTACAGTTCAAGGGTAACGACTCAAACGTCACAACCCCTGTTCACTGTTCAAAATTATAGCGGCTGAGTTTCTTTGCAGCCTGCTCGATCGCCGCTTGGTGTTCGGCCTCTAGCGCCTCGCGTTGCTGTGTCATCTCAAAACGTTGCTTGAGCTTGAGCTTCTTCCATTCATCCAGAATCGGCATGTGCTTGGTCAGCTCATACATCTCGTTGATGATGGCAAAGTCCTCGTGCTTGTGCAGATACGGAGCCAGATGGTCGAGCAATTTCTTCAGCCGAATACACCCCTCGGTCAACTCGCACTGGCCATCGCCCATCGCCGACGAAATGACCCGAACACTCTCGATCAGATAGTCACGCTGCTTTTGCGCCTTAACTTTCATCTCTTCAAGCAGCGCCTGATGAGCCTCACGCTCTTGTCGTTGAGTACGCAACTGTCTGCGGATCACCATCAGCAAGACGGCAATCAAAATCAGTCCAACAATAATCATCACACCTTGGTACTGCTCGAACATCCGGCGATCTCCCGATATCTGTTTCCGATAGGCCCGAAGCCCAGGAATTGTTTGCAAGCGGCCATTGTAGCGACTGTATCAACGCTTAACTATCGTCTTGTTGTTGCAACGCCGTTCTCGGTTAAATTGATATCCATGACAAAAATAGGTCTTTTTCCTATAGTCGCCATTCGCATATCCAGACAGAATAGCTTCAACAGGAATCAGGATTGATCAGACCGACAGGAAGCCGGTTAGGGATCTTAAGGATAAGATCAAGTCAGGATGACACCCAAGCCCCGCTAACAGGACGTTAGCGGGGTTTTTTTTGACTATAAAAGTTGCACCGATAACGGACGAATGCCCTGGCGAACAAGCAAAATTAAGTGTATCTACGACCAACGCAATACAAAGCTACGAATGCCATTTTTCGATCAACATTGCTAAACAAACAACCGATGATGGTGTGGCGTGCTAGTATTTAACTCGTGGTTATTAAAAGACATTTACAGTGGTAATTATGAATAGATCGATAGCTAGTGTGATATTGGGTTTGCTGTTATCGGTGAATGCCGCTGCCGCCGAATTGTCGGTGACTCTGAAACCCAACAAGGGGATAAAGGGAACCCATTCGATGACATTTCACGAAGATGGCAAGGTTTCACTACTGGTATACCAGTCAGCTTCTAAAATCATTGATAACGTCGTCGATATTGAGCCCAGTCAGTCGCTAGCGTTGCAACATCTTGCTTCAGAAGTTCTTTCAGAATACCTGTTTAAACAGAGCTTTAGTGAGTTGCCAAGCCACTCTCTGAAGCTAGCCATTATGCTATCTGATGATGGCGTGACTAAGAGCGTATCGAGTCACAAGTTAAACGCTAATGCAATTCACTTGGTTAATCAGGTCGGGCGATATGTTCCTGAAAACTACCGGGCGCTGATCGCCCCGTAAATAGCGTGCGGTTATCACTGGTGGCTTCATGGCACTGATTTATTTGGTATACCTGACCTGCATCTTTTACTGGCAGCATAAACGGGCAGCGTGCAGAGATTGCAGTAAGGCTCGTGCTACAGGTGCTTATCTGGTTTACGGATTGGCACCGTTGGTCCTTTATGTCGCGGTATTTATCGGGTTGGTAGGGATCGAAGAGTGGTTCGGCATGGCTACCATTAGCGAACCTTACGCACGGGCACTGCCCTTTATGTTAGTCGGAGGTATCACTGCGGTCGGTACGACCGGTTTAGTGTTCTCGCTGGTGGTGTACTTTCTCAAACCTAAACACAAAGCACCTTAGGAGTGGTTCGATGCGCTATCTAGTAACCTTAATACTATTCGTTATGGGCAGTCCCGTTTGGTCGGCGGCGAGCGTAGATATCACCGACCCGTCACAGACCGCTGCGTTGGCGGCGATACAGCACAAAATCGATAATGTCTCATCAGCAGTGATGGCGTGTATAGATTCGGGTCAGGACCACCCTAGCTGTTTGTGCCAAAATCAGCCGTTGATCGCTGACTTCAACGCGTCCGTGACTGCGCTGTTTAAGGCTTATCCTAACTTAGCCAAACAGGACCTCGTGCAGTTTAAGGCGGAAAACGGATTGTGGGTCACCCAGAGTCTGTCCACAATCCAGCAACAAGTTCGCACGCCACCGCCTTGTCATTGACCCTTTATCGCCTGGGCACCCATCTATATAGGGCAGAAACGGGGCAGCTTAGTTCGTGAAGCAGCCGGAATTGTTTCTTCTGTTGACCCCATCGGTAGAGATTTCAGCACGTGCTATCTAATATCAGCAATATCCACAATAAGGCTTCGAAAACAGACCAGTGTTTAGTACATGTTCCAATCTGACCTATCCTCTGGCCGCTCGTCTCTATGCGTTCCCATGAAACCCTAAACAACCTAAGCATTGGTGCAGCAGGCTAACTCATGCCAATCCCCTTCCTAATTAAAATAAATAATCCCCACGACCTGTCAGGACTGCCGCGTCGCACCGCGCTGTTCCTGCACGACTACTTACGCATAGTTCGCTGGATTGCAATCATCCTGCTTCCTATTTGGGTAGCGACGTTACTAGGGCATTTGGCTCACGCGCAAGAATCGTACGCCGCTTCAACCCAACACTTCGCCGCTGTATTTGACGGAGCGCTGAGTTCTGCAGTGATATCTATCTGCATCACGACTCTGCCATTCGTGTTTGGCTTGTTTGCTGTCTTTACAATCCTTTTTTATCCAAGGAAGTCAGCCTCTATCAGGAGCACTCAGCGAGGGCTGTTTATCTTCGGATTCAGTCTTTTAATTTGCGAGAGCATGCAGTGGGGCCTATCCCACGGGTTCTCCGACCACCTTACAAGCTACATGTTCGGTTCGGCGATCGTCTTTGCTACCTGCCCCCTCACGCGTCGATGCACCGCGTTCTTACTCGTCTTTTTCATCGCTTTTCCCTTGTCCCTGGCTTTCATGACAGGCATTGATGCCAACAACTTCGCCACAATGATTGCAAAATCATCCCTACCTCTGGCAACGATGTTGATGGCCATCACACACCTCAGATGGCAGAAAGGAAATTTTAATTCCCATCGACTCGATCACCTACGGCTCCAGCGGAGCGAACAAACACTTACCAGAAAAAATGAAGAACTTGTCATCGCACGCGATACCGCCGATATGGCCTCCAAAAGTAAAATGGAATTTACCGCTTCGGTCAGTCATGAAATTCGCACGCCAATGAGCGCAATTATTGGATTTTCTGAGATCATCCAAAAAGATAAAGAATTACCTGAAAAATTCCTGCCGGACATTTCTATCATTTCAGACTCTGCCCGATCTCTACTACAAATTATCAACGATATTCTTGATTTTACGAAGCATGATTCTATGCAGGTATCCTTAGAGCATATTCCGTTTAATCTCAAAGGGATGGTTTATTCTATTAAGCAGATGTTTACACATGAACTCAGTCAAAAAAACATCGATTTAATCGTTCAGTACCATGGAGAAGAGAGCTCTCACTTCGTTGGAGACCCCACTAAGCTGCGCCAGGTTATCCAAAATTTAATATCTAATGCCATTAAGTTTTCAGACACTGGGGATGTCATTTTCAGCGTTCAGTGCAGCCCTGCTGGGGAGGGCATCCATTTCGTTGTTTCAGACTCAGGTATCGGCATGTCGGCTTCTCAGCTGAAACACATATTCGATCCTTACACTCAGGCAGAGCAATCCATAAGTAGGCAGTACGGTGGCACCGGTCTTGGCACTACGATCTGCAAGCGCATTATTGATCTCATGCAAGGGGATATCTGGATTAATAGTGCATTGGGCGAAGGGACTTCAGCTCACTTTACGGTCGATCTGCTACCGTTTGACGGACAAGGCCCATGCCTATACGACCCGAATTATCATAAAAATTCCGAGCGGTTGCCTTCCCTATCGCGTCATATTCTTGTCGCTGAAGACGTGGTTATCAACGCGCTGCTGCTACAGAGAAAGCTAACTGAATTTGGCCATACCGTCGATATAGCGATCAATGGACAACAAGCTCTGGAGCTTTACCAGAAACGCCACTACGATTTAATCCTGATGGATGTGCAAATGCCCATCTTGGATGGCATATCGGCCACTCGAGAAATTCGGCGCCTTGAGGAAGGAAGGAGCAAGCCCATCCCCGTGATTGCAGTTACCGCCCATTACTCCGAGTCCGTCAACGCCAAGTGTCTGACAGACGGTATGGATGATGTCGTCGCAAAGCCGATTGATTTCGATAAACTTGAGCCCCTAATTGATGGCCTCTTAGGGATAACCTCTTCTTCGATAGGATCGCCCTCTCAGGAACAAACCTCCGAGGATACGTTCATCGAACAGCTGGCCTTTTTTTCTGATATCGCAGACCTGAATGCAGCCTTTCACTTTTGGCAAGACCCAGTCTTTTACCTTCAAATGGTAACCGATTTCTTTCAGCTGTATTGTGACAATGAAAATCAGTTACCACTGTCTCTACCTTCCGATGAATCCGCCCTTAGCGCCGCAAAGAATATCGCCCATATGCTTAAAGGGACGGCAGGGATTTTACGATTGGACCCACTCTATGAGGCCCTTAGAGAGCTCGACAAATGCTTGGTAGAGGAATCATTCGAGGAATATCAAACCCTTAGGCGTAACTTGTCGAATCACTCAGGACCACTACAGCAGGCACTCGAGGTACACACTCAAAGAACCGGCTAATTAGCCATAGTCCTCAATCCGCTTAAAGCTTTCCATCAACAGAGCGGTTTCGCTAAGGCAACAGTAACTTTTCTCGCGGCGTCAGAAGTAGAGGTTAAGCCACCATCAATGGTTCAAGTTGTACTGATCGTTCAACTACTCGGCCCAACTATCTCTGCCCAACGATAACCTCACGCTTGGGTACTCAGTAGCCCGGCACAATCGCCAAATTACGCCCCTATTGCAACGACGGCAACAACGTCTCCCAACCGCTGGGGGTCGGGATGGTTGCCATCTTGACCTGCTCACGCTGCGCTTGCAGACCGTGCAGGAAGATCACCACCGCTTTGGCCAAATCATGGTCGGGATCAGCCTGGCTTCGGCTGGGACGGTTGGCGGTCTGCCCCGGTGGGTTCAACGCGAACAAGCGGTCGGCGCAATCCATCTCACCGTTGATCAAAAAATCACGCCACTGACCGTCCTGCCACAGGCAACCCCAATAGCTGTAACCGGCGCCATCGATTACCTTCACCACCGGCTGGCTCCACAGCAAAATCAAACGTTCGGTGCCCATATTGTCGCGGTTATCCGCCTCGGTCTGAACCATCGCCGCTTGCGCCAGCGCATCGTTATCGTCTTCGGGGATCATCGCCAGCGCGGTGATATAAACCGGCACATGGCCGGTTTGCGATTCGGCAAAAAAGGACGGTTCTCCGGTGACGTAGTCCTGCTCGAACGAGGACTCATCCAACGGCCAGCCCAGACTTTGCAGGATGTCGAAATAAGCCCCCGGATCGACCGGTTTGGCTACCCGTAGCCGGTCGCTTAGTTTGTCGAAATCAAAATCCGCCGGTAACGTCTCACCGGCGGTTCCCATCGCCTCCTTCAGCAGTCCACCCAGCACGGCATCAGGATTCGGAGCATTACCGATCTTGCCGAACGCCTCAGTGATGGCATTATAATCCTCCACAGGCGACCCGCCCGGCCCCGCCGGACGTTGATTGATGGCAACCACCTGACTCTTGGCCTGCGCGGTCGGTTTAAGGTGCTGCACCAGGGTGCGGCTGGCGTTGTCATCAAGCGACAAGCCGTCGCGCAACCGCTCGATCAGTATCGTCTGCCGCGCGTCGACCTCATCCAGAGTTATCTGCTCATCCCACATCGACGGCTGCCCGTTGAGCATCGCCTTGCACAACACCGTCCAGCGCGAGTGTCCGTACATCAACGCCACCGCATTGTTGGCCGCAAAGGTATCAATATCAAGGCTACGTGCCAGCGCCTGACTCAGTAGCCGTGCTTTTTTGCTGTGCTGAGGGATAAATTTCATAACATCGATTCTTTATGGGCCGGAATACACGGTGCAGATGTAGACGGCCGAATAGTTGGAACAGAACAACGGAGCTGGAGTGTATTGCTAGTGCAATGGTAAATGATCCGGGCCCGCGTTGGAAAACCCGTGATCGGATAACAGCTCGTATCGGCGTATCGAGCGGCAACGGCTGCTCGTAATTACGTCGACAGCCCCGTACCAGAGATCACTACAACGTACTGCGCCAGCGGCGCCTAATAACCCTTTTTTATTATTTTAATACGAATATGAATGATAGGCATTCTTATTCGCATTAAATATGTTTATGATCCCTTCCACTGAATTCAATCGATGTTCTGAGGGGGACAATCATGAACAAGTGCAAACTCACTCTGGCCGTTTCGGCCGCTATGCTCGTCAGTAGCGCAGCCATTGCAGGACCGAAGGTCGAAGTGCTCGATAAACGTTTTATGCCCGCATCAGCAATGCTCGCCTATACCGAGTTCGAGCTTTCGGGTGAACCTCTGGCCGAAAGCCTGGGGCTGGATCTGGATACCCTTGACCCTGATCAGATTGATCAGCCCAGCGCATTTGATTATGCCGCGGGTATCGAGAGCTACGAATATTCCGAAGAGGCGATGTACGCGCTTAATTTTCAATCAAAAGCGGGCCCTCACCTGGTAAACGGCCCACAAAGCAGCAAGCGCGGCGGTGACATGCCGTCACTGGGTAAACGTTTCATCGAGCTGGCCAGTTCGGTCGCCTACCCCGCCGAAGAGATCCCGCTCAATCTGTACCCGATCTCGCTGCCCTACCAAATTGCGCTGCCCGAGTTTGCAGGTCAGATCGACACCCAAGTGGTCAACGGTGATGCCATCGACCATCTTGATGCTAGCGGCAAGGCACGCAGTCTAACCACACAGTTACCCGCGTATTACCGTGACTACGCCTCGCTGGGCTGGACCGAAAGCCAGACCGAAAAGGTGATCAACCCGGCTGCTGTTGGCGGTATTTTGCTGAAAGAGGTGATGTGGTCGCAGGACTTTTTGGGCGGTATGCACATCATTGAGAGTGACGAAGAGGTCGAAGCACAGTCCGCCACTCAGGATCAGGACGGTGTCCACGCGCTGGGCGTTTCCGCCGTTGACGGTATGAACGGTGTTATTTTGACCGAACTGTCGGTCGATAAGATGTTGATGCTACAGCAGCAGCTGGGCTACAACGGCAAACAACTGGGTAGCGCAATCACACCGGACTACGATCCCGTCAATGGCGCCGTTTGGTTCCCGCATCAGGTTGCCGTTACCGAAGGCAGTCAGAACGATGTTAAGTCGGTCGAAAGCCTGAAGGTCGTCGACGGCAGTTCCAGCCTGCGAGATACCTGGCTGATGTTATGGCCGGTCAGCGAATACTTCGCCTTTTCTGACCAGCGCCAAGCTAACAGCCAACAGAACCCCGCCTTTACCGCTGTGTTTGATGGTGCGCCTTTTGCTGCGGCCCCCACTGCCAACATCGATGCCGATGCGGCAAACGATGTCGCCGCCGATGACGCCTTTTCACTGGCTTCTAATCTAGCATCCATGCTATTCAAGAACCTCGACGCACTGCACTTTAATAGCGAGGCCGGTACCTTAGTCGATAGCTACAACGGTCAGCAGAATGATCATGTCACTACCTTCGATGCGGCCTATAGCATCGTGGCTTTGTCGATTTTTCAGCGTTCACAAGATGCGTTGCCGGTGGGCTATGCCTCTGCCGAGGGTAGCGATATCAACCTCAATTCGGCCCAGGGTAAACGTGCACTGGCGCTAATTACCCAGCAGGCTGACTTTATTATCGCCAACCTGATCGGTGACAACGGTTTGGCCCATGATGGTGCTGTTCTTAATAGTTCCGAGATTAATAATACTGAGCTCAATGCCAGCACCGACAAAGGCCAATCGCTGGACGCGCAGTTTGCCGCTATCCGTGGTCTGACAGCAGCCTTCCTAGCGACCGAAGATGCCAAATACCGCGATGCCGCCCGTCAGTTGTACCTGGCTGTCGATAACAAACTGTTTGATCAGGCGATCAACACCTGGTCACAAACACCCGGGACAACCACCGAGCACACCCCGTGGACAGCGGCAGCGATCTCGGGTGGCGTCCGCGTAGCGATGCTGCACCTTAAAAACGCCGAAGGTGAAAACGATCAGGCGCTGGAGCTAGAAACCTTGGCGGCACGTTATGTCGGCTGGTTTAAAGGGGTGATCAACGGTTCGGCTACCGATCAGGGTATGCAGATGTCCGAATGGCTGGGCGACTCCGGCGAACAAAGCGTCGAAGGAGAAGGCTTCGATCTGGATGCCGACAATGTGCCGCAGGTGACGGCGGCAGGTGGCCCTCACGGTACCGCGATGGTATTGGCCGCCAAGGTCAAAGTCAGCGCCAACTAACGTTCACCGCCACCATCCCTACCAGACCCAATAAAGCACTGTGTCTTCCAAGCGGGGCTTACTTGCGGTCGACCTCATCAGGAATCGGCCGATGTCATCCATGCCAACAAGTGCCACCGTTAACGCGCCCGACAGGGCAACGTCCCAGCCGCCCGTGCTTCAGCGTTACTGGGGCTCACTGGCTTACCACCACCGGTTGGCCGAAGCCGCTCTATACCTGTTATTTGTTACCGGTTTGCCGCTGTGGAATATCTTCACGTTGCCCTGGCAGGGTACCCGGGCGCTGCTGTTTGCTCATGTTGTCGCCGGACTGCTGCTGTTCCCACTCAGTGCTCTCCCGTTCTGGCTTAGCCACCGTCGCCTGCTGCAAAATAGCCATAAACCCAAACTCAAGAAAACCGGCCAATTGATCGAATGGCTACTGATCTTCA
This sequence comes from Motiliproteus sp., assembly GCA_036961355.1. Taxonomy (GTDB): domain Bacteria; phylum Pseudomonadota; class Gammaproteobacteria; order Pseudomonadales; family Balneatricaceae; genus Motiliproteus. The sequence continues at coordinate 55,060 of JBALVL010000002.1, read as the reverse complement.
GCGCGCTCAGCGGCGTCTACCTGTTGTTACTCGGAAACCGTGGCGAATGGCTAGGGGTATTCAATCACTACATCCACCTGATCACGGCGATCCCGTTTGCGATACTGTTGCTGATCCACGCCTGGCGTTGGTCGGTTCTGCAATCTGTTATTAAGCCCCTACTCAAAACGCTATTGAGCACCGTCCGGAAAGTCCTTCGATGAATCGTACGTTCCTTACTCTGTTATTGATGCTGAGCCTGCCAATCACCGCGCAGGCAGGGCAGTCGAGCAGCTCTATCCTGATATCCAACGATGGCCGCCACCTCTACACCGCCAACTTCGACGGCGGCAGCCTGACCCGCACCTTGCTCGACGTCGACCAACAGCAGTCCACGCAGCAATTGACTCAGCTATCGACACTGCCATCTACGCAACTGTCCACACAATCATCGACACAACTACCTATACAACAACAGCAAGAGGTCACTCTGGGGCGCGATCTGCGCCGAATCGCGCTCAATGACGACGGTACGCTGCTGGCCGTCACCTCGTATCTCGATCAAGAGCTACTGCTGCTCGACCCACAGACCCTGGCCGTGCGCCATCGCGTCACGACCGGTAGCCGCCCTTTTGCGGTGGTTTACGATTCGCTCAACCGCTGGTTCTGGGTCAGCGAGTTTGAAGATGCTCGATTAATTGCGGTCGACCACGACGGCAACATCCAGCAAACACTAACAACCGCCGACACGCCCCGGGGGCTGGCGATCACCGCCGACAACCGGTTGCTGGTTAGCCATTCGATGACCGGCCAGCTGTCGATCTACGACCTTGGCGCGATGGCATCGGCCAGCGGGCCGGCCCTCGATTCGGCCCGCGATTCGAGATTGCTCAAACGAATCGATCTGGCCGTGTCGCAAGTTGACGATCAGTTTGTCTCCCAAGGGCTACCCCGCCTCCTCGATGACATTGCTATCAGCCCGGATGGCCGTGAGGCCTGGTTGCCCCATCTGCTGTGGAACTTCGACCATCCGTTTCAGTTCCAGTCGACCATTTTCCCGGCGGTATCGGTGATCGATCTGACCCTCGGCAACGAACACGAGCTGATCGACCAGCGCAAAGAGTTATTCCGCCAGATCAACATCATCGACAACGCCAACCGCACCCGGATCGTCAGCAACCCTGCCGACGCCGAGTTTTCCGCCGACGGTAAGAAGCTCTACATCACCCTGGCCGGTAGCGAAGATCTGATGGTGGTGGACCTGTCTCGCCGTAGTAAACCCAATAAAAAGCGCAGCAAACGGCGCCAGGGTAAACAATCGCAGGGCGGCGCACAGGTCACCCAGATTCTGCGTCACCTGCCGGGCGACAACCCGCGTGGGCTGTTGGTTCAGGACGATCTGCTCTACGTTCAGAACGCCATGAGTCAGGACATCACCCGTCTGACACGCGGCGGTTCATCCAGCTTCGCTCGGGTCAAACTCGATAGACACCCGTTGTTTAAAACCGTTGCCAACGATCCGTTGGACGCCAAGACACGCAATGGTACCCGGCTGTTCCACAGCGCCAACACCAGCGATTCACCGTGCACACCGATGGCCGGTGATTTCTGGATGAGCTGCAGCAGTTGCCATCTCGACGGCTTCAATTTCAGCAACCGCTTTCTGGTCGAAGGTCACTTTCAGGATAAAAAAATCAACGCGGTACCGGGCCACGCTAAACTTAAATCATTTTTGGCCACCGATACCCGCGCCGACCTGATCCGCATTATTCAGGACACTCAGGGGGGTATGGGCCGCGACGATCGTGACGCCGCTATCGCAATCGATCCCGACGCCGATCCGGCCCAGCTACAGGATCAAGCCAAAGCGATGGCCGCTCAGCTACAGAGCTTTATTACCCAGCCGCAAAACTTGCCCAACCTGTCCACCTGGCTACGGATCAAGTCAGACGATCCTAACAACAAGCAGGTACACCCCAGCGAATGGACAAGTTCGGTCGCTTGCAGCCGCTGCCACAGCGACCTGTACAACCAGTGGGTCGACTCAAACCATCGGCTTATGGGCGAGTCCAACCCTTATTATCGGGTGATGGAAGATGTTGCGGCCGCCGCCGAAGGCGAACCGATACGACGCTGGTGCATGGGCTGTCACTCGCCACAACGGCTGACCTCGGGTCTGCCGTTCCGGGGCAGCGACAACCATATGTTTGAACAGGGCGGTACTTCGATAGAACAAGCCTACGACGCCGGCAAAGTTGATCTGGACGAAGGCACCGGCTGTCTGTTCTGCCACCGTATTACTCAGATTGAAGACCCCGGCGGTAACGCCCCTTACACCGTCGACCTGCAGTCCCGCGAGCGTTACTTGCTGGAAGAGAACCCGGTCGCCGCTGCCCGCTGGCTCGGTGATAAACAGATCAATGCTGCACCCGAAGTGCATGCCAAGTCGTACCTACAACCGTTCTACAAAGATGAGAAATATTGCAAGGGTTGCCACAATGAATTCACCCCCGGATCCGGTGCGTTGATTGTCGATACTTGGGGCGAGTGGGCCAAGTCATCGTTCAACGCTCCCGATGACCCGCAACAGCACCGCGGCTGTATCGATTGCCATCTGGTCGGCGATATCGACAAGATTGGTCAACCCCAGCCCGGATTGGCGACCGATGGCGGCGTAATACAGGATAATCTGGTGACGCACCAGTTCACCGGCGCCAACCACCACCTGGTCGGTCTGCGCAACGCCGAGCAGGAACGGATGAGCATTCAACTGCTTAAAACGGCAGCCGAGGTTGAGCAGCGGCTGGTGCAGGGTAGCTTGGAGGTGGAAGTTCACAATCGCGGCGCCGGTCATGCCCTGCCAACCGGTGTTGCCGATTTCCGCCAACTCTGGCTTGAGGTCAAGGTCACCGACGACGACGGTAACCTGCTTTACAGTAGCGGCGTGGCCAATGATGAGGGCCATCTACCCGAAGGTAGCCGCCTATTTATGAAAGTGTTCGGTGACGCCGACGGCAAACCGGTCGGGCTGCTGTTCTGGCGCTATGAAAAACTGCTCAGCGACTCCCGTATCGCCGCCGACAGCTCGCGTGTCGAGCGTTTTGACCTGCCCGAGCATATCCGTCCGCCGTTCAACATCGATATCCGTTTGCTTTTCCGGATCTATCCGCAGGCCGTGACCGATATCGTGCGGCAGAAGGTGACCGAGTTACCGGTACCGCCGATCATCGAGTTGCAAAAACTGCACAGCCGCATCAAGTAAGACGCTAGCTCGCACACCAATCAATCGCTATACGCTTAAGGAAATTCAATGAAGTCCGGATCATGCCACCACCCTGCGCCAACTTTGTGCAACTGCAGCAAAACAGACCCACATCGGTGCTACGAAGCGCACTGGACGTCAGCCGATATCAGCCACTAATCGGCTGTTTTTTGATCATCAACCGCTAGCAGGCAAAAAAAAGGTGCTCCCCACTAACCACATAGCAAACACTGTGCCATCACCTTTACGATGTAGCGAAAACAACACATCGCACCCCGCTTTCAGCCACAAGCCCTGTTCTCGGGCACGCATCGTGCATTAGCAACAGATATGAAGAACCGCAGCCCCATCAAAGCCAATGAGCAATACGCGACAGCCCCAGCTATTGAGGTTCTGCTGATTGACGACGAGCCACAACGTGCCAAGACGCTGATCGATAGCCTGAACAGGCAAGGCTATCGGGTGCTCGGCCATCTGGATAATTCGGACCAATTAAGTCGTCATGTAGAACGTTTACGCCCGGATATCGTCATTATCGATATGGACCATCCTGACCGTGACACGCTGGAGAGTATGGCCGTCATGCACCGTAATCACCCCCGGCCCGTGGTCTTTTTTGCCGAAGCGGATAGCGACAGCAGCACCATCAAAGCGGCGATCAGCGCCGGGGTCAGCGCCTATATCGCCGACGGGCTGAAACCCGACCGGGTGCGCCCGATTATCGACTCGGCCATCGCCCAGTTCGAACAGTTCCAGTCACTACGCCAGCAGTTGGATCAGACTCGCACCAAGCTGGCCGATCGTAGCCTGATCGATAAAGCCAAAGGGTTACTGATTAAACATCAAAGCTGCGACGAAGAGCAGGCTTACAGTACGCTGCGCAAACTGGCGATGGACCGAAGCCAACGTATCGCCGAAGTAGCCACGGATGTTATTCAAATTTTGCAGCGATTATGACTGCCGCTAGAATCGCTGAAAACGGCAGCCGCCGAACCAACAGGAGTCGATAATGGCGAATCCGAACCGCCTTAAACTGGGTTTTATCCCGCTGCTCGATTGTGCCCCGCTAGTGGTGGCCCGCGAGCAAGGCTTCTTTCGTGAACAGGGGCTAGATGTCACGCTGTGAAAAGCCTCAAGCTGGTCATCAATACGCGACAAGGTCGGTTACGGGGTCTACCAAGGTGCCCAGATGCTGGCCCCAATGCCGCTGGCCGCCACCATCGGTTTGGGCGCACAGCCGACCGCTATGGAGACGGCGCTGACACTGAGCCGAAACGGCAACGCGATCAGTTGCTCCTCCGAACTGTTCGAACAGCTACGGCTGCACAGCGGCGGCAAAAACGATCCCAAAACAATGGCGAAAGCGCTTAAAAAGCTGCTGCCCACGCTGTCTCGAAAGCCTATCTTCGCTACGGTCTACCCCTACTCCAACCACCACTATCAGCTGCGTAGCTGGCTCCGCGATGCAGCGATCAACCCCGACCTGGATATTGAAATGGTGGCGATAGCACCGTCACGAATGCTAGCAGCTCTCGACCATTCAGAGGTTGACGGTTTCTGCGTTGGCGAACCCTGGAACTCGCTGGCGGTACTGCAAGGTTGCGGCCTGATCGTCGCTACCGGTCAGCAGCTGTGGCCAGAGGTGCCCGAGAAGGTATTTGCAGTCAGTTCAGCGTGGGCCGCAGCCAACCCCGAGACCCATCTGCAGCTAACCAAAGCGTTATTGCAAGCGTGTCACTGGATCAGCAACAATCAAGACAACCCCGACCTGTTACAGATGTTAGCACTGCCGCCCTACCTTGACCGGATCCTGCAGCCTCTACTGGCAGCCGGCTACCATAATCACTGGGGCCAGGCACCGCTGTACCAACAGTTCTCCCAGCCCCTTAACAATCGTCCGTGCAGCGATCATGGGGCCTGGCTACTCAATCAGATGAACCTCGCCCGGCAACTGCCAACGATAGCTCAAGCGCAGGCAAACGCTAAGCTCAAGCAGGTTTATCGTAGCGACCTATACGACCAGGCGACCGCACAACTGGATGAAACTGTTACCGCCTGATACCCCCCGCATTCATATCAGAATCGCTACCCCCGGCCGTGGATTAGCGATGCTTTATGACCCTTCCAAGATGCTGGCAACGATAGTCCGTCGCTCGATGTAACCAATTAATCCCAGCGCCAACCTTGACTCCTCGTCGACTCCAGTTAGCCCTGCGATAGCGAAAAACGGCTGCGCCAGACTGGGGCGAATCTCTTTCGTGCTGCAGCGCAACAGAGCAAAAACATTAATCCAGAAACACAAACAAACAGACGCACCTTTTAAAACAACAAGTTAAAAACATGGCACAGGTTGTGCTGTGTAACAAGCATCGACATCACACCAACGACGGTGCGTCGCACAAACAACAGTATCGATACCCCACCCGCAGGCAAAGGCGCCTGGCTTGTGATCGTTGCCCACACAACGATTACCGGCCAGTCGCCTTTTTCATTGGCAGCGAGGCGGTACTAACCAGACAATTTTTTTACTTAAACCTTGGGAGAAACAGCCATGATTCACTCGACAATGAAAACCACCATCGCCTCGGTGCTGCTCAGCATGAGCCTTGCGACCCCGGCGCTGGCCGCGATCGGCGAACCGGAAAAAGAAGACCTAAAGTTTGGCTTTATCAAACTCACCGATATGGCACCGCTGGCGATCGCCTATGAGAAGCAATTCTTTGAGGATGAAGGTCTCTACGTCACCTTAGAGGCTCAAGCTAACTGGAAGGTCCTGCTCGATCGGGTTATCGACGGCCAACTCGACGGTGCCCACATGCTGGCTGGCCAGCCGCTGGGAGCGACTATCGGTTACGGTACCGAGGCCCACATCATCACCGCCTTCAGCATGGATCTGAACGGCAACGCCATCACCGTCTCCAACAAAATTTGGGACGAGATGAAGCCCAACATCCCAGTCGGCGACGACGGCAAGCTGGTACACCCGATCAAGGCCGACGCGCTGAAACCCGTGGTCGAGCGCTACAAGGATGAGGGCAAGCCGTTCAACATGGGGATGGTATTCCCGGTCTCGACCCACAACTACGAGTTGCGCTACTGGCTCGCGGCTGGCGGTATCAACCCCGGCTACTACGCCCCGCACAAAGGCGACACTAGCGGCCAGATCAATGCCGACGCGCTGTTGTCGGTAACACCGCCACCACAGATGCCCTCTACCATGGAAGCGGGCACCATTCTCGGTTACTGCGTCGGCGAACCCTGGAACCAGCAAGCCGTTTTCAAAGGGATCGGCGTGCCGGTAGTAACCGACTACGAGATCTGGAAGAACAACCCGGAGAAAGTTTTCGGCGTCTCCAAAGGGTGGGCCGACAAATATCCCAACACCCATATCCGCGTCGTCAAAGCGATGATTCGTGCCGCTCAATGGCTCGATGCGGATAACAACGCTAACCGTCCCGAAGCGGTTAAGTTCCTGTCGCAGCCAAACTATGTCGGTGCCGATTACGACGTGATCGCCAACTCGATGACCGGTACCTTTGAGTACGAAAAAGGTGACAAGCGTGAAGTCCCGGACTTCAACGTGTTCTTCCGCCACAACGCTACCTACCCTTACTACTCCGATGCGATCTGGTACCTCAGCCAGATGCGTCGCTGGGGGCAGATCGCCGAGGCTAAGCCTGACAGCTGGTACATGGAGACCGCCAAGAAAGTTTACCGTCCCGACATCTACCAGCAAGCGGCGATGGAGCTGATCGAAGAGGGCAAGATGAGCGCCGCCGACTTCCCAGAGTTCAGCAGCGAAGATGGCTTCCGCGAACCACAGAAGCATTTCATCGACAACATCACCTACGACGGCAAGAAGCCTAACGACTACCTGAAAAAGTTTGCTATCGGACTCAAAGAGGACCAACAGATCTAACACGGTCGCAACGTTCATTTACCAACAAGTAACCATCTGCATTCACGCGTTATCGAATCGGGCACCCCGCCAAGGGGCCGCCCGACCCGGAGATCAATATGAGCCGCTCAGCGACATCCAACACATCCACAAACCCGCCAGAGGGCAACTGGATCGCGTCAGCGATTGAAGCAATTACCGAACAATGCCGCGGCAAAACGAGCTTACTGCTTAAAGCCCTGGCACTGCCGGTCGCCGGGCTACTAATTTTTCTGTTTATCTGGCAAGGCGCGGCTAACAGCATCGACACCTCGCTGGGTAAATTCCCAGGCCCATCGCAGGTCTACCAGCAGAGCGTCAGTCTGCTGCAGGAGCACAGCGCCGAGCGCGATAAGGAGGTCGCTTTCTACCAACGCCAGGAGGTACGCAACGCGAAAAAGCTGGCCAAGTTGCAGCAAACCGACCCCGGTGCCACGGTAAGAGTCCGCCCCTACACCGGCAAACCCACCTTTATTGACCAGATCGGCACCAGCCTGGTTACGGTGTTGGCTGGCTTCTTTGCTGCCTCGTTGATAGCGATCCCGGTGGGGATCATGATCGGCCTTAATAGTGCGCTCTATAGCGCACTCAACCCGCTGATCCAGCTATTCAAGCCGGTATCACCGCTGGCCTGGCTGCCGCTGGTGACGATGGTAGTCAGCGCGGTGTATGTCAGCGATGATCCGATGTTTGCTAAATCCTTTGTCACATCCATGATCACCGTCAGCCTGTGCTGTTTGTGGCCCACCATGATCAACACCGCCGTCGGTGTTTCCAGCATCTCGCAAGATCTGAAAAATGTCTCCCAGGTACTGCGCCTGCCGTTCATGACCCATGTCATCAAGATTGTACTGCCATCATCCATTCCGATGATGTTCACCGGCCTGCGACTGTCACTGGGCATCGCCTGGATGGTGCTGATCGCCGCAGAAATGCTGGCGCAGAATCCTGGGCTGGGTAAGTTCGTCTGGGATGAGTTTCAGAACGGCAGCTCCAACTCACTGGGAAGAATCATGGTTGCGGTATTGGTAATCGGACTGATCGGCTACCTGCTCGACCGCGTCATGTTACAGATACAGCGCCGTGTGTCTTGGGACAAATCCGCAGTGCTGCGTTAACCCCCGACCTGCTTCGATCCACGGATTAAAGCTCACTAACATTTACGCCAACAAGCATTAACCCGGAGCGCGGTCAGGAGCCATCATTGCAGGCAGCGCCCCCAGGAGAAAATTATGAAAACCCATCTCGACATCAGCCAGGTATCGATCGAGTTCCCTACCCCTAGCGGCCCATTTAAGGCGCTGGACAACGTCGATCTGAAGATAGCTGAAGGTGAGTATGTCTCACTGATCGGCCACTCGGGTTGTGGTAAATCGACCGTCCTCAACATCGTCGCCGGGCTGTATCAAGCCACCACCGGTGGTGTGCTGCTGGACGGTCGTGAGGTCAACGAGCCAGGTCCAGAGCGGGCTGTGGTGTTCCAGAATCACAGTTTACTGCCCTGGCTCAGCGCGTATGAGAATGTCGAACTGGCGGTCAAACAGGTATTCAAAGGCACCAAATCCAAAGCCGAGATGCGCGACTGGATCGAATACAACCTGCGCCTGGTGCATATGGATCATGCCATCGACAAGCGCCCTGACGAGATCTCCGGAGGCATGAAGCAGCGGGTAGGAATCGCCCGGGCACTGGCGATGGAACCCAAAGTATTGCTGATGGACGAACCGTTCGGCGCGCTCGATGCGCTGACCCGTGCTCATCTGCAGGACTCGCTGATGGAGATTCAAACCGAACTCAAAAACACCGTGATCATGATCACTCACGATGTCGATGAAGCGGTATTGCTGTCTGATCGTATCGTTATGATGACCAACGGCCCGGCTGCGACTATCGGCGAGATCCTCGAGATCGATCTGGAACGACCACGTAACCGCATCCAGTTAGCCGACGACCCGCGCTACAACCACTACCGCCAGGCGGTACTGAGTTTTCTGTACGAAAAGCAACGCAAGGTCGAGGATATCGACCAGCACCGCAAGCCGGTTGAAACCGACGACGGTGACTGCAATGTGGAGCCCGCCAAAGTCCGAGCCGTGTAGCCGCGGCTATCGACCGCCATCGAGTTAATCGCATCGACCAACGATGGGCAATCAGGGGCCGTAGCAAATAGCCTTGGTCAAAAACAGCCCGCAATCACCGTCAGACACGACAGCAGTAACAATTATCAGTAAGAACGAACAGTAACAACAACCAGGAGTCATCATGAAGTATTTTTGCTGGCCCGCAGCGCAACTGTTAACGCGCTGGTCTGCACCCGCACAGCAGCGACTGGCAGTGATCGCCCTACTGTTGGCCGCGCTGCTTTATGCAGCACAGGTCACCATGCAGGTGCCAACCTTGCTTCACCCTCTGCCACAACCAGCACTACAAGCATTGCTACAACCATTGCTACAACCCCTGCTGTCCATCGCAGAGCTGCTGCTGATCTATCTGCTGGCAACGCTGGTGATGAGCCATCTGCATTTTCAAAAACGACTACAACAACAGCTAGATCAACTCAATCAGCAGCGGTTCGACCATCGACTACCGCTCGATGGTCAACACTGCTTTGAGCCACTAACGCGCTCATTCAACGACCTAGCCCGGCAATATCAACGGCTATACCAATTCAGTCACAGCTGCGCCGGTGAAACCCAATACACCGCTTCCGAATTGAAAACCAACGCAGCCCGGATGGCCGGTTATGCCCAACAGCAACACCAACAGCTCCAATCCAGCGCCGCCGCGGCCGAACAGATCAGCGCGACTGTGACCGCTATCGCCTCACACGTCGAACAGACCCGAGACTTGGCGATCGACGCCCAGCAAGCCAGCGAACAGGGACAAAACTGCGTTGATAGTGCTGTCGCTGAGATTGAGAAAGTGGTTACCGAGGTCGATTTGACCGAAGGCCGCATCCGCCAGCTGAAACAGAATTCGGAACAGATCACCAGCGTCACTGCCACCATCGACAGCATCAGTCAGCAGATCAATCTGCTGGCGTTGAACGCCTCGATCGAAGCAGCCCGCGCTGGCGAAGCCGGACGAGGGTTCGCCGTGGTTGCCGACGAGATCCGCAACCTAGCGCAGCGAACCGCCGAAGCGACCGGCAATATTGCAGAGCGACTCGATTCGGTTCTTGAACTTTCCGAGCAGGCTTTTATCGGCATCAGCGATAGTCAGCAGTGCGTGGCCAGTGCCGCCGCACGGGTCGATCAGACCCGCACCATGCTGACCCGAATTCAACAGGGAGCGCTGCAAACCCACCAAGGGGTCGAGACGGTCAGCAGCAATCTCGGTGAACAGCTGCAGGTCAACCAGCAGTTGGCCCAAAGCCTGGAAGCGATCGCCGAACTGGCGCAACAGTCACGCGATAGCACAAGTCAGACCCAGGACATGGTGGTCTACCTTAACGCTGTGTCGCACAAACTGAACCAAACGCTGAGAAGTGACGGCGCTGAAGCCAGATAGGCAGCAAACCCCACCGTTAACCAACCGACTGCCGATAACCCGGAGAGCTCCACCATGATCGATAGCCTGTTATTACTTTCCCTGGTGCTGGTACTGCTGCTCTGGTCCTACAGCAGTCACCGGGCCGATAACCACCGACTACGACTTCGCCAGCAACAGGGCCTACACAACAGCGAACAGCTACTAAGCCTGCTCAATTCGATCCAGCAGCATCGCGGCCACAGCAGTGCCACACTCGGCGGCGTCACCGATCGTCAGTTACAACTTGACCAGTTACGGTTGCAGATTGACCGGGGCTTTCAAGGGTTAGCCCCTGAACTGCCACACTCGCTGCAGGTACGCTGGCAGCCGTTGCAGCAGCAATGGCAACAGCTATCGCAGCGATGGCCTGATTATCAGATTCTGCAAAACTTTCAAAGCCACTGTGAGATCCTACGTCAACTGCAAGCCCTGCTTGAAAAACAGACCGACCACGCCAGCCTGACCTCCGCTGCGAGTCAGCAGCAACAGCAGCTGGCGCGGCAGATCTTCGTCCAATTACCCACCACCATCGAGCATCTGGGGCAGTTGCGTGCTCTGAGCACCTATGCTGCCGCCCAGCGCCATTGCCTGACCGCGTTCAAGCTGAATCTGCAGTACCTGATCAACCAACTAGCCGACTTATCGCAAGGTAACGGCAACCTGGATGATCGAGCTCTGCTTACAGAGGTCGAGACCTTGCTGCAGCTGATCAGCCAGGAAGTAATTGAGCCCGAGCATCTGAAGATCAGTCCAGATCAACTGTTTCGCCGCATTACCAAGGTGATGGACCGCTGCTACCTAAAGATCGACAGCGGAGCCAAGCGCCTGTTGCAACCGGCTTGAAGCTTTTCATCGTCGGTCAAACAACGGCTAATCATGCGCACTGAAGTTCAGCAACTGCTCAACAAAGGCTTCTGTCGGTGGATTGAGAGTGTTCTTTTTCAGCTTCAACAACGATAGCGGCCGGTGCAGGTCAATGTCCCGAATTTTGACACGACAGAGCGAGCCATCGAGTACCTCCTCATCAACCGCACTGGTTGGGACGATCGACACACCAATCCCGGCCGCGACCACCTTCTTTAGGGTATAGATGTTGTCATTGGTCATCCGGATATCGATATCGATACCCCTTTGATTCAACATCTCGTCGATCGCTTCTCTGGTCGGAATGCCCTCCTCAAAAGCCACGAAAGGCTCACTATCAATCTGCTCTAACTTGACCGATTTTTTTCCCCAGAAGCGGTGGTTTTTATCAACGATCAGCACCAGCTCATCCTGCCCTAACGGTAAGGCTTCGATGCGCGTTCGCTTTTCGGGATAGGCAACCACGCCAATATCGATTCGCTCTGTTAGCAGCAACGAATAGATCTCGTCAGATCGCCGGAACTCCAGATGGATGTGAATTTTCGGATAGGCCTTCATAAACGACGACAGAAACTCACCCACCTCGTACATACCGAAGCTATGGATAGCCGCAACACGGATATTCCCCTCCATCGCCTCTTGCTGATAGTTAGAGCGAATCTTCAGGTTTTCGCACAGGTACATGATTTTTTTTACATCAGAAAGGATCACCACCCCTTCCGGGGTTAGCTGAATATTGTGCGGTGTTCGGGTTAATAGCTGCTTACCAAGCTCATGCTCCAACTTCTTTATATGGACGCTAACGGCAGGCTGAGAGATGTGGTTCTGCTTAGCCACTTTTACAAAGCTCAGCTCCCGAGCGATATCACGAAAAAGTTTGAGTTGGGTAAGATTCATCATAATAACTAAAAACTATCCTAAGCATAGATTAATACGAATTCAATTATAGAGGGAAAACCCTCACAATCAATTCAAATTGATATATGTAAAGAGAGATACCAACCAGTTTGGGGACCGACTATGCGCAAAAATGAAACAATATCGAACATCATGTCCAGCAATGTAGAGGGCGTACAGGAAGGACAGAAGCTCAGTGATGTCAGGAAATTGATGTCTGAAAAGTCGATCCACCACGTCCCTGTCGTCGACGGTAAAAAACTCACCGGCATCGTCAGTTTTACCGACATGATGAAACTCACCATGGTCACCAATGGTGCCAGCGAACAAACGATTGATGCCATCATTGATCAACAGTTTCGTATTAAGGATGTCATGACAAGCAACCCGATCTCTCTGAAACAGTCTGATAACGTTCGCCACGCAAGTGAACTTCTCTCCAAGGGAGACTTCCACTCGCTTCCTGTTATCAACAATACCGACGAACTTATCGGCATTGTCACCACGACAGACCTTATTCGCTATCTACACGCACAATATTAATACCTGCTCCACACAATATTTGATACTTCAGCAGGAGGTCCCGTGAACAGACCAAATGAAATAGATCCCAGCGCCGCGACTAAAGAAAATAGTGAATTTGTTTTTGACCTAAACGTAAAAAACAAAAAAATTCCTTGGAACGCAGACGGCAGCTACCCCTACCCCAAGAAAATGGATGTATTAGATTACGAGAAACAAAAGCACGAGCTTCAAATCGAACTATTAAAGATGCAAAGCTGGGTAAAAGAGACCAAGCAACGCATTGTCATTCTGTTTGAAGGACGTGATGCAGCAGGAAAAGGCGGCACCATAAAGCGTTTCATGGAACACCTAAACCCTCGTGGTGCGCATGTTATTGCTTTGGAAAAACCCAATGCTCGCGAAAGAAATCAGTGGTATTTCCAACGCTACATTCAACACCTACCCAGCAAGGGTGAAATCATTCTTTTTGACCGCTCTTGGTACAACCGTGCCGGTGTCGAAAAAGTCATGGGCTTCTGCAGCGACCAAGAGTATTTAGAATTCCTGCGCCAAACCCCTGAACTGGAACGGATGTTAGTGAACAGCGGCATTATCGTATTTAAATACTGGTTCTCTGCCAGCCGGACCGAACAGTTCAACCGTTTCAAGTCGCGCCAGAAAGACCCGTTAAAACAGTGGAAGCTAAGTCCGATCGACATGGCGTCGCTGGAAAGATGGGATGAATATAGCCAGGCCAAAAACGACATGATGTTTTACACCAATACCAATGACGCGCCTTGGACCGTTATACGCTCTGATGATAAGAAACGCGGACGGATAAACTGCATGCGCCATTTTCTGTCTAGCTTGGACTATCCGGGAAAAGATCTCAGCGTTGTTAAAGAAGCCGACCCATTGGTTGCAGGTTCTCCAGAGTCTCTCTACGAAAGCCAGTAAACACCACCCAATAACAAATCTAAGTCAGGAGATAAACATGAAAAAAATTAACAAACTGGAAGAGCTTAAAAAAATTGTTAAGAAGAGCCAGAAAAATTTAAAGAAGTCGACTGAGATGGCGGAAAAGGCCTCAAAAAAGGCCAATAAAGCACTCGAGAAATCAAAGAGTGCAGAACAGGCGGCTAAAAAAATAAAGAAGCAGCTGGAAGACGCAATTCGCGAATTGAATGATGCTAAATCGAAAAAAGTAGCACTAAAGAAAGCGGCAAAAAAATCTGTACAAAAGAAAGCCAAGAAACAGTCCGTTAAAGAAAAGAAAAAGCCCGTAGCAAAGTCTGAGGCAAAGAAAACGGCAAAAACAATAACAGCCGAGAAAAAGAAACCCTCCAAATTTCCACAGACCACGACGGCTAAAATAACGCCAAAGGCAGATAAAGTTGTGCAGATGTAACTACCGATGCAACAGGCCTCTCGATTAAGTCAAGGAGCCTAGGATTCGGGCTTGGTAAACCATCACGGTGGGATCGCGCCGTGATGCTGACCCAGTCCTCCACCTACCCACCACACCGGTTTGGTACGACCGCGCAACCGCACCCCATTAGCAGACAACCCGCGCTACAACCCCTCTAAACTCCGCTCTCAAACTAATACCTCAGGCGGTGCTGATTTCCTCTACGAAATGGTCGAGGACTTGAATCAGTACGCGCCAAACCTATTTAGGGCGTTGCAGTGAAAGCAACAACCCCAACAAGAAAACCAGACACATCCTATTTGGACCCTAATCCGCCATCATATCGACCCGCAGGACTTGGTTATGACGACAGGACTCATACCAAGGGCTGCGTATTATATCGCTGGATCGATAGGCCACCAATTTGGTGCCCTGCACAAAAATAGCCCGTTAAACGCACCAGCTTTACGCGCAGGCTGCCTTACCAAGTGCGACCAACAGTCCTTAATGCCCCACAAGAGCGCAGCATCTACTTGTAATATCTAAATAAAAAATTCAAGAAACACATATGGCATGACTAATGCAATGATCGAGTCACATTAAATTTTCGGTCATCAGGTATCCCTTATGAACAGCAACCCCGAGCGCTTCAATCTGCTCGCCTTCGGCGGCAAGATGAAGATCCTGCATATGAGCTGGATCGCTTTTTTTATTACCTTCTTTGTCTGGTTCAACCACGCCCCGCTGATGGGCGTGATCGCCGAATCGCTGGGACTGACCCGTTCCGAGATTAAGACTTTGCTGATCCTTAACGTCGCGCTGACCATTCCAGCCCGGGTGCTGATTGGTATGCTGACCGACAAGTACGGGCCGCGTATCACCTACGCCGCTATTCTGTTCATCTCTGCCTTCCCCTGCTTTATGTTCGCCCTCGCCGATAACTTTGAGCAGGCAGCGCTATCGCGGTTTTTGCTGGGTTTTGTTGGCGCCGGCTTCGTGGTCGGCATCCGCATGGTCAGCGAATGGTTCCCGGCCAACGAGCTGGGTACCGCGGAGGGGATCTACGGCGGCTGGGGTAACTTCGGTTCGGCTGCGGGGGCCATGCTACTACCAACGCTGGCACTGTTGTTTGGCGGCGATGACGGCTGGCGTTACTCGGTCGGTCTGACCGGCGCCATCAGCTTGGTGTTCAGTTTTATCTGGTACCAAAACGTCTCCGATACCCCCAAGGGATCGACCTATTTTAAACCCAAGCAGATCGGTGGTCTGGAGGTCACCAGTAAAGGTGATTTCCTGTTTCTGCTGGTGATGAAGGTGCCGATGTACGCCGCACTGGCGCTGCTGACCTGGAAACTCTCCCCCGCCGGCGTCTCGACCTTAAGCGAAACCGTCGCCAACCTGATCTACGTCGGTCTGGTGGCACTGTACATCTACGACTGTTATAAAGCCTACGATATCAATAAGAACCTGTTCGTCGAAGAGGTTCCCGAGATTCACCGCTACAAGTTCAAACAGGTGGCGGTATTAAACGTACTCTACTTTGCCACCTTCGGCTCCGAGCTGGCGGTAGTCTCTATGCTGCCGCTATTCTTCGCCGACGTGTTCGAACTGGATATGGTTTACGCAGGCCTGCTGGCATCGGCTTACGCCTTTATGAATCTGGTATCGCGCCCTGGCGGCGGCTGGTTGAGCGATCGGTTCGGCCGCAAATCCACCTTATTGGTGCTGACCGCTGGTCTGGCTGGGGGTTATGCATTGATGGCAATGATCGACAGCTCCTGGCCACTATTTCTGGCGGTCGCTGGTGCCATGGCCTGTTCGTTCTTTGTCCAGGCCGGTGAAGGTGCTGTGTTCGCGGCGGTACCGCTGATCAAGCGTCGTTTGACCGGCCAGATAGCAGGCATGACCGGTGCTTACGGTAATGTTGGCGCGGTGGTTTACCTGACAGTGCTATCGTTGGTCGACTATTCCACCTTCTTTATGGTGATCGCGGCAACCGCCGTGGTTGGCTTCATCACCTTGCTGATGATGGAAGAGCCTAAGGGCCAGATCACCGAGATCGGCGAAGATGGCAGTGTACAGATGATCGACGTAACCTGATCAACGCCTATCGGATGATCAACATAGGCCACAATCGCCGGCAGACGTCGTGGTTTAGGCCACGGCGTTTGCCGGTACAGGAACAGTTATGACAACGCAGCTTCAGGTGAGTTTTGGCGGCAACTCGATTGCCGGCGCTAAACCGGAGAACCAGGATGCTTTCGCGGCGTTGATGCCCGATGCCGAAACCGAGCCTCAGGCACTCAAACACAAAGGCGCCGCCTGCGCGCTGGCCGACGGCGTCAGCTCCAGCACCGAATCACATATCGCCAGCCAGACCAGCGTCACCGACTTCCTGCAGCAGTATTTCACCACCCCCGATTCCTGGACGGTCAAGACCTCAGCCGCCCGGGTACTTCATGCCCTCAACCGCTGGCTTTACCAGCACGGTAATAGCGGTAACCGGGCCAAAAACTCGCTGGTCACCACCTTCTCAGCGCTGGTGATCAAATCAACCACCGCTCACTTACTGCATGTCGGCGACTCGCGCATCTACCGGTTTCGTGATGGCGAGCTGGAACAACTGACCCGCGATCACAGCAGCAGCTATGGCGGCGACAAACAGTACCTAACCCGGGCCTTGGGGGTCGATCCGCACTTGGAGGTCGACTACCTCAAATTCAACGCCGAGCGCGGCGACCTGTACCTGCTCAGCAGCGATGGCCTGCACCATTTTATCGACCCGCGTCAGCTGAAGGCGGCATTCGCCGAGCTCAGCCGTAACCCCAGCCGGGATCTGGAAGTCGAAGCCAAAATGCTGGTGGATGCCGCGCTGGCCAATGGCAGCGATGACAATATCAGTGCCCTGCTGGTGCGAATCGACAGCCTGCCGACTGAGGATCTGCAAGAAGCGCATAGCAAACTAACCGAACTGCCGATCCCGCCGGTGTTAAAACCGGGCAACAAAATCGACAATTATGAAGTTCAGGACATCCTCTACTCCGGTACCCGCAGCCACCTCTATCTGGTGCGCGAACTCAACAGCGGCGAACTCTACACGCTCAAAGCACCGTCACTGAATTTTGCCGAGGATCCGCTGTATCTCGACGGTTTCATCAAGGAGGAGTGGGTTGGCAAGCGGGTCAATCACCCCGGTGTGATGAAGACCTTCAGCCCCAAACAACCCAAGCGGTTTCTCTACTATCTGGCCGAATATATCCCCGAGCAGCATCTGCGGCAGTGGTCCTACCAGCACCCCCACCCAACACTGGAGCAGGTACGCGACCTGATTAAGCAGATCGCCCAGGCACTGCGGGCGATGCAACGACTGGATATGATCCACCAGGATCTCAAACCCGAAAACGTACTGATCGACCCGCAGGGCCGGATCAAGATTATCGACTTCGGTACCGTTCGGATCTTTGGTATGGACGAGATCGCCAGCCCGCTAGACCGCGACATCCCGCAAGGCTCGGTCAACTACGTCGCCCCCGAATATCTGATCGGCCAGCCCGGCACTCACCGCTCCGACCTGTTTTCGATCGGGGTCATCGCCTATGAACTACTGACCGGAAAAGTGCCGTTTAAGGAGCGAAATAGCAGCGACTATCTGATCAAATCGTACAGCGATCTAAGCTACATCCCCGCTCGACAACAGCGCCCCGACCTGCCCGAATGGATCGAAGGCGCACTGCGCAAAGCCTGTAATCCTGATCCAAGAAACCGTTATAGCGCCCTGTCTGAGTTCCTCTACGATCTGGAGCACCCCAATCAGTCGCTGATTCGTGTAGAGCAGCAACAACCGCTGATCGAGAAAAACCCCTTGTTAGTGTGGAAAGGGATCAGCGCGGTGCTGGCAGTGCTGCTGGTCTTGCAGTGGTTATACCTGCGCTAATTACGATGCGGCTGACGCCAACCTCGCTGATTGTCCAAGGTTAACCGGCTAACCACCGAAGTGACCTTAAAGCTAATGTTGCTAACATCGTCGTATACCCTCTCAAGGCAACACGCCGGTTCCGACCCGCTTGCGTTAGCTACAGCGCTAATCCCTCCTACAACACCCACCTACAACACCAACCTACCTATTATGATGCACTGTTTATCAATACCGCTGCACCGTCTGATTGCACCTTATGCTGCACGTGCACCATCAACTACCACCGGCAGAATCTACGCACTATCTCTGTGCCATCTGGCCTGTTTTCTGTCTCGATAGGACTTAGTCAAAATCTCAATCCGATTTTAAAAAACCTTTTTAATCAAACAGCTAATACACAAAAACAGGTATGGCACACATCCTGCTTATACTGGGTTAACAAATATCAATACGAGCTCTTAAGGCCGTATTCGAATTTCAGTAAATTCAGATTGAGCGGAGCCAACCATGAGCACACCTTCAGCAATCAGCGCTAGTCATTCAAGCACAGCCTTAGGCACTAGCGATAAGATAAAGGTCATCGTGGTCGGTAACGGTATGGTCGGCCACCAGTTTATCGACTCGCTACTGGCCTGCGACGATGCTCACCGCTATCAGATCACAACGTTCAGCGAAGAGCCTCGGGTGGCCTACGACCGGATGCACCTGACCGACTTCTTTAAGACCCGCAGCGCTGAGCCATTGGCGATGACCACGCTGGAGAAATACCAGGCGCTGGGGGTGCAGGTGCATCTCGACGACAAAGTGGTCAGCATCGACCTTGCCGCTAAAACCGTGATATCCGCCAAACAGCAAAACCTGAGCTACGACAAGCTGGTGCTGGCCACCGGATCGTTCCCATTCGTCCCTCCGATTGAAGGAAACGACCGCGAAAATTGCTTTGTCTACCGCACCATTGAGGACCTTGAAGCGATCACCGCTGCTGCCGACAAGGGAGCCAAGATCGGTACGGTGGTCGGCGGCGGCCTACTGGGGCTGGAAGCGGCAAAAGCGATCAAAGACTTGGGACTGCAGGCCAACGTGGTCGAATTTGCACCACGTTTGATGGCGGTACAGGTCGATGACGGAGGCGGCGCACTGCTCAAAAACAAGATCGAAACGCTGGGGGTTGGCGTACACCTTTCTAAAGCCACCAGCCGTATCGTCGCCGGAGACAGCTGCGTCCATAAGATGGAGTTTGCCGACGGCGAAGCGCTGGAAACCGATCTGGTAATATTCTCGGCCGGTATCCGGCCACAGGATGAGCTGGCTCGTCAGTGCGGTTTAGAGATCGGCGAACGTGGCGGCATCAGCGTTAATAATCAGTGCCAGACCTCCGATCCAGACGTCTATGCCATCGGCGAATGTGCGTTGTGGAACGGCCGCATCTTCGGCCTGGTCGCCCCCGGCTACGCGATGGCCAAAGTCGCCGCCTCGCATATCGGCGAAGGCGAACAGACACTCACCTTCACCGGGGCTGATATGAGCACCAAACTCAAGCTGATGGGGGTCGATGTTGCGTCCGTCGGCGATGCTCAGGGGCTCACCCCCGGTGCCAAGATCTACACCTACTTCAACCAGCCCGATGAGGTCTATAAGAAGATCGTTGTCAGCGAGGATAACAGCTTGTTGCTGGGGGCCGTGTTGGTTGGTGATGCCGCAGATTACGGCACCCTGCTGCAGTATATGCTCAATGGTATCCAGCTTCCTGAGTTCCCCGAATCACTGATTCTGCCCAACCACGGGGACGACGGACAAACCGGTCTTGGCGTTGCCGCATTGCCGGAAACTGCCCAGATCTGCTCGTGTCACGATGTCTCCAAAGGCGATATCCGCTCCGCGATCAGCAGCAGCGGCTGCTGTTCGGTTACCGACGTCAAAGGGTTCACCAAGGCGGGTAGCGGTTGCGGCGGTTGCGTACCTCTACTGACCAGCCTGGTCCATCATGAGCTCGAAGAGCTGGGGGTCGAGGTCAGCAAAGATCTGTGTGAGCACTTCCCGTACAGTCGTCAGGAGTTGTACCACCTGGTGCGGGTCGAGAAGATCTCCTCCTTTAGCGATCTAATCGACAAACACGGTAACGGTCACGGCTGCGAAATCTGCAAACCGGCGGTAGCCAACATTCTGGCCAGTTGCTGGAACGATTACATCCTCAAAGAGGAGCATATCGGCCTGCAGGACACCAACGATATCTATCTGGGCAACATGCAGAAAGACGGCACCTACTCGGTGGTACCACGCATCGCGGGCGGCGAGATCACCCCCGACAAGCTGATCGTGATAGGACAGGTTGCCAAGCAGTACAATCTCTACACCAAGATCACCGGTGGCCAGCGGGTCGACCTTTTTGGTGCCCAACTGCATCAGCTTCCCGACATCTGGAAACAACTGGTCGATGCCGGTTTTGAAACCGGACACGCTTACGGCAAATCATTGCGAACGGTTAAATCCTGTGTCGGCAGCAACTGGTGTCGCTACGGTGTCGACGATTCGGTCGGCCTCGCCATTGAGCTGGAGAACCGCTACAAAGGGCTGCGCGCACCGCACAAATTCAAATTTGGCGTATCGGGTTGTACCCGCGAGTGCGCCGAAGCCCAGTCGAAAGATATCGGTATTATCGCCACCGAAAACGGCTGGAACCTTTACGTCTGTGGTAATGGCGGCATGAAGCCGCGCCACGGCGACCTGTTCGCTACCGACCTCGACAAAGAGACTCTGATCAAGACCATCGACCGGCTACTGATGTTTTACATCCGTACTGCAGATCGCTTGCAGCGCACCTCGGTGTGGATGGACAACCTCGAAGGCGGTCTCGACTACCTCAAGCAGGTGATCCTTGATGACTCGCTGGGGCTGGCCGCCGAGCTGAAGAACGAAATGGATCTTAATGTCGAAAACTATCAGTGCGAGTGGGCCACCACGCTAGAAGACGAGCACAAACTCAAGCGCTTCGCCCACTTCATCAATGCCGACAGCAGCGACGACAGCCTGGCCTATATCGAAGAACGGGAACAGCTGCGTCCAGCCTTCGAGCATGAACAGGGCAAGCTGATCGCCAAAGCCAGCTAGCGGCTTAATAGATCATCGCGCCGGGCACGGATCTCTTGTTTGTTGATACTGATTACTCAGCATCACGCCTAGAAAAATGCCCGGTGACTAACGTCCGGTGACCACCGCCGTGATACCGACAACCGATACTGATCGATCCTCAGGAGAAAACCATGAGCTGGACCCCTGTTTGCCAACTGACCGACATCTCTCCCAACACCGGCGTCTGCGCGCTGATCAACGATCAACAGGTGGCGATTTTTCGCCAGAATCGCACCGACAGCCTTTTTGCCGTGGGCAACTACGACCCGGCCGGAAAAGCCAACGTGCTGTCACGCGGCCTGATGGCCCAACTCGGTAGCGTTACTAGCGTCGCCTCACCGCTGTACAAACAGCACTTTTGCCTCAACACCGGTGTCTGCCAAGAGGACGACTCGCTCAGCGTACCGGTATTCCAGGTACGACTTAACAACGGTCAGGTTGAAGTCGCGGCCTGACACGGTGAACTCGGTGACTGAGGTGTCTAAAAAGGTGTCTAAAACAGCCGCAACTACATCGGCACAATCATCGGTAACAACATCGGTGATCAAACCCAACCTGGTCATCATCGGCAACGGTATTGCCGGTATCCGCACGCTGGATGAGCTGTTGAGCGCCGTCCCTGATCACTATCAAATCACCGTCATCGGCAACGAACCGTTCGGCAGCTATAACCGTATTATGCTGTCACCACTTTTGGCAGGTGAAACTGATATTGAACAGATCTTAATTCATGACCGGGATTGGTACCGCGAGCACGAAATTGAGTTGCTGGCCGGAGAGCAACACGAAGCTGTGGCTATCGACCGGCTACACCAGCAGGTGATTTGCCGCGATGGCTACCGGCTCAGCTATGACCGTTTACTGATCGCCACCGGTTCAACACCGATCACTTTGCCGCTAGACGTAACCGACCTAACCGATAGCCGCAGTGCTCGTAACCAGACTGCCACGATAAGCCTTACCCCTAGCCAGATCACAGGGGTGCTGGGGTTTCGCGGCATTCGTGATGTAGAACGGATGCGGCAACTGGCGCAGGCCGGCGGCTCGGCAGTGGTTATCGGTGCCGGACTGCTCGGCCTGGAAGCCGCTCATGGCCTCAATCAACTGGGGATGGACGTTACGGTAATTCATCGCTCGGGTTACCCACTCAATCGTCAGCTCGATAAAGAAGCTGCCCTGCTGCTGCAACAGCAGCTCCAGGAGCGCGGCATTAAATTCCGATTCAGGGTTAACAGCCAGCAGCTGCTGAGCCGCAATGGCCGGGTATGCGCACTGCAACTCGATGGCGGAGAGCAGTTAGCGGCATCGCTGGTGGTGATGGCGATCGGAATCAGTCCCAACACCGCGTTGGCCAGCAGCAGCGGTTTACACTGCCAACAAGGGATTCTGGTCAACGATTGCATGCAGACCTACGATCCTAAAATCTACGCGGTCGGTGAGTGTGTCGAACATCGAAACACCACCTTCGGTCTGGTCGAGCCACTGTTCCAACAAGCCAGCGTCTGCGCTAACCACTTGGCAGGACACGGCGTGGCTAGCTATCGCTATCAACAGCCGTCAACCCGACTCAAAGTATCGGGAATTAACCTGTTCTCTATGGGCGATTTTGATCCGCAACCGGCGACGGCAGTGCTCAACAGCGAAGGCTTCGAAGGCGACAAAAACAGCGCCGAACTGATCCACTATCGCGATCTCAGTACCGGCGTCTACAAAAAATTGGTGATCCGCGACAACCGGCTTGTCGGCGCCGTGCTCTACGGCGATACCGCCGATGGCCCCTGGTACTACCAACTGATGCAGGACCAAACGGACTTGCAGCCACTACGTAGCGAACTGATCTTCGGTCAACCGGAGCAGACCGCCGGCACGCCAACAGTCTGCAAACCAGCCGATAGCACCGTCGCTGAGCTGGCAACTGACGCTGACATAGCCACTCAAGTACCTAGTCAAATACTTAGTCAAGAACCCACTCAAACAGCGACTCACAGCGCTGCAACCCGGAGGTCCGGCAATGAATAGCCAAGCCCGTGCCATCGACATTGCGCCCGTCACACAACTCAACAACGAGCAACCGGCAACGCCCTCATTAAAAAAACGCTGCATCAAAACCACCTGTCCCTACTGTGGCACCGGTTGCGGTATTGAAGCCACCGTAACAACCGAGCAGGACCCGGCAGCCACGCTCCTGAATCCTGCTTCGGCAATCAACATCAGCGGTGACAAGTCACACCCCGGCAACAAGGGGATACTCTGCTCCAAGGGCACTAACCTACTCGAAACGCTCGATCCGGCCGCTCGACTGCTGCACCCACTAATTAACGGCCAACGGGTCAGCTGGGACAGCGCTCTCGATACCGCTGCCGGACAGATTCAATCGATCATCGACCAGCATGGCCCCGATGCCTTTGCCATCTATTGTTCCGGCCAGCTACTGACCGAAGATTATTATGTCGCCAACAAGCTGATGAAAGGCTTTATCGGCAGCGCCAATATCGACACCAATTCGCGGCTTTGTATGTCTTCGGCCGTGGCCGGGCACAAACGTGCCTTCGGCAGCGATACCGTTCCGGGTTGTTATGACGATCTGGATCAGGCCGAACTGATGGTACTGACCGGATCCAACATGGCCTGGTGTCACCCAATCCTGTTTCAGCGTATCAAGGCCGCCAAAGCGACCAACCCCGCTCATAAGCTGGTGGTGATCGACCCACGCCGCACCGCCACGTGTGACTCGGCTGATCTGCACCTGCCGCTTAAGCCCGGCAGCGATGCCACTTTATTCAACGGCCTGCTGGTCTATCTGGCGGATCACGATGCCCTCGACAACACCTTCATCGATCAGCACTGCCACGATTTTGAAACGGCACTGCAACAAGCACGCAGCAGTGCGCCGGATGTCGCCACTGTGGCGCAGATCTGCCAGCTTGATCCGATCGCGGTAAGCACCTTTTATCGTTGGTTCAGCGAGACCCCCAAAGCGGTAACCGCCTTCAGCCAAGGGATCAATCAATCGTCCAGCGGTACCGACAAAGTCAACGCGATCATCAATTTGCACCTAGCCACCGGCCGCATCGGTAAACCGGGAATGGGACCTTTCTCGCTGACCGGTCAACCTAACGCCATGGGCGGCCGCGAGGTCGGCGGGCTGGCCAATCAGCTGGCGGCCCACATGGAGCTGGATAACCCGCAACACCGTGAACTGGTCGGCCGTTTCTGGAACAGCGACAACATCGCCAAAAAGCCAGGACATAAGGCGGTCGACCTATTTCGCGAGGTCGAGCGGGGCAACGTCAAGGCGATCTGGATCATGGCCACCAATCCGGTCGATAGCCTGCCCGATGCCGACAGAATTAAGGCGGCGCTGGAAAAGTGCCCTTTGGTGATTCTGTCCGACTGCATGGCGCAAACCGACAGCGCCGAGCTGGCGCATATCTGCCTGCCTGCCACCGGCTGGGGGGAGCGAAATGGCACCGTTACCAACGCCGAACGTTGCATCTCACGGCAACCGCCAATTTTTCCACCCCGCGGTGAAGCCAAACCCGATTGGTGGGCGATCAGTCAGATCGCCCAGCGATTGGGTTTTGCGGAGGCCTTCGATTACCAACACTCATGGCAGATATTTCGTGAGCACGCGCGTTTATCGGCATTCGGCAACCATCGAGACGGAGTGTTGCGTGACTTTAACCTGTCCGCTCTGACCGATATCGATGCTGCCGCTTACGACGCACTGCAACCGACCCGCTGGCCGATCACCCACACCGACAGTCGCGGTAAGCCGCAAGGCACCGACCGCCTATTCGGTGATGGACAGTTTTTTAGCCCCGATGGCAAAGCTCGATTTATTGAAATTAAGCCACGCGGGCCCGTCAATCAGCCCGATTCTGAGTACCCGTTTACCCTCAACACCGGCCGTATTCGCGACCAGTGGCACACCATGACCCGAACCGGACTGAGTCCACGACTGTCCTCCCACCGACCCGAACCTTTTGTTGAGATCAACCCTGCCGACGCCGAGAACTTTCAGCTCATCGACGGCGGTCTGGCCCGACTGCGAAGCCGCTGGGGAACGATGCTGGCACGCGTTTGTATTACCGACAACATCGGTCGGCAACAGCTGTTTGTGCCGATGCACTGGACCGCGCAGTTTGCCAGTCAGGGGCGGATGGGAGTACTGATCAACCCGGTCGTCGATCCGCTTTCCGGTCAACCCGAGAGTAAACAAACCCCGGTCGCGATCGAGCCGCTGCAAACGCAATGGCATGGCTTCCTGCTAAGCCGCGAACCATTAACACTGCCAGCAACCTACCGGGTGCGAGTACAAGGTCAAGGATTCCAACGCTACGAGCTGGCTGATAACAACACGGTAATCGATTGGCCGCAGCAGGCTGCTAGCTGGTTCGGGACTTGTTCCAATCCCAGCAACGCCAATACCGATCCCGGCACCGGCACCGGCACCAATCAGCAATGGCTAGAGTTGAGCGATCCCCAACAGGGTGTCTATCGTACCGCGCTAATAACCGAGGGACGCCTACAGGCACTGCTGGTGGTCGCGAAAAACGCACCGCAACTGCCCGAGCGCGAGTGGCTCGGCAGCCTGTTCAGCCAAGATCAACTCAGTGACAACGAGCGGCGCAGTCTACTCAGCGGCCGGCCGCCACACGGCAGCAGCAGCGCCGGAGCGGTAGTGTGCGCTTGCTTCGGGGTTGGTAAAAACACCATTGCTAACGCCATCACTGAGTTAGGCCTGGACTCAGTCGAGGCGATCGGCAGCACCCTCAAAGCCGGTACCAACTGCGGTTCTTGCGTACCTGATATTAAGCAACAGTTGCAGCAACTGTCAGCTGCAGCGCCCCAGCATCACGAATAACACAACGATTCTGTCACCGATTGCAGTTGCCAGCAGCTCGATCAGCGCTTATAAAAGCTATACGTGCCCTAACGCGATAGCGTCCGAGGGTTCAACCTGAGTTGCTAACGAGGATCGAACACTGAAAGCGCTACGCCGATTGCTGGTAGGAACCAGCATCCTGGCTATCATTTTTATGCTGGCAATAGCATGGTTGCTAACGGTAGTGATCAGCGATAGCCCTTGGGTTGAAGCCCCGCCTGCGATCAGTGCGCAGCAGGCGCAACAGGTCAAAGCGTTGGCCAAACGGACGCTGCGCAGCGTCAACCAGGATCCGGTATTGGAACCGGAACCAAAATCGATATCGTCCAACCCTGACCGGCAGCGACCCGTCGAGGTCAGCCACAGCGAGCTGGATGCACTTGCCGCTATGCTGGCGCGCGCTTACCCGCAACTGCACAGCAAGTTCGACCTAACACCCGGCGGAGTCATCCTAACCAGCTCGTTACGACTACCCGACAATCCGTTCGGCCGTTATCTGTCGCTGCGATTACGACTGCCGATATCAATCCAAGAACTGCGTATTGACCGGCTTCAGCTGGGACAGTTAGAGATACCCGAGCCGTTGCTACAGCGGTTGATACCAGGAGTCACCCAACTTCTCTTCGGTGCCGAGCAGAGCCACATTTTACTTCATACAGCCCGGCTCAGCGCGATCACCACGGATCGGCTGACATTACTGATTGACCCTCCCAACAACGCCAGCCAGCAACTGGTTCAGATACTGGGTCAAGTGCGCAGCTTTAGCGGCGAGTCACCGAGCCTCAACCGGCTATGGATTTCGCAGTATTACAGCCTGTTACAGCAACAAGCGATGCAGCTGGAGTCTGGCCAGTGGGTTTCGATGACGTACTTCATTGCACCATTACTGCGACGTATCGGCCAGCAGGCTGAGCCCGAGCAAACCCACCTACATAGCCAGGCTGCCATCATGGCATTGGCGCTATACCTGGGAAGCGGTCGGTTTGAGCAGATAATCGGGCCGGTGTTGAGCGATGACCAACGCCGACAGCGACCACACTACCGCACGTTATTACGCGGACGAGTCGACCTGCGCCAGCACTTCATCGTTTCCGCGGCACTACAAGTCCTGGCCGACGTTGGCTTTAGTCAGGCGATCGGTGAGTTTAAGGAGTTACTGGACAGTGGTCAGGGTGGCAGTGGGTTTAGTTTTGCCGATCTGGCTGCTGATCGTGCCGGCACCTTGTTCGCGCAACACATCAGCCGTAATCCGCATCAGGCCACCATTCTGATCGACCGACTGGATCGCCCGCTGCGTGAACCCGACCTGATGATCCCGATCGATCAACTGCCCGAAGGGTTAACCCAAACCCAGTTCCAGCAGCACTACCGGGATCTTGATAGCGAAAACTACCAGCTGATAATCGACCGGATCGATACCGACCTTAATAACCTACGACTCTATTCAGAGCGGTAGTACATTACTAACCTCGGCTAACCCGCTCTGTTTCATTGACTGATGTCATACTTTACTTGATAAAACTACTCGGATCATTGGATCGATTGACAGCCATAAATTTAGCGCGCTATATGGCCTGAGTAGTTTTTTTTATCGCCGAAAACGACAGACAACCAACAAAAACCTAATTCATCAATAAAAAAAGGGTATTCAACTAACGAGACAGTCAGTAAAAACACAACCCCTAAAATAAAAAGAAAGATCAATTATCCTTATCTGGAGTACCGATAATGAAATTCCTTCCCCGCCTATGCACCTTGTTGTCCCTCATTGCCACCCCCCTCTTTTTCTCCCCACTTGTGCAGGCCGAAGATGCACCTCCTGCGGTACTGAAAATCACATCTCAACTCGAAGCACTCGGTAACAACGCCACCCTGATAGCCGCAGTTAACGCCCAAAACACCGAAGGCCTCAGCCTAGATACCATCAAGCAGCGTGATGCCGACTGGCGCAAAGTAGCCGGCACCGATGCTTTCATGGATGCCATGCTTAGTAGCGAGGCCGGTAAAGAGATGACCACCTTCGAAGCCAGCCAGCCCTACTTTATTGAGTTGTTCTTAATGGATAACCAGGGCGCCAACGTAGCCATGACCAGCAAGACATCTGATTATTGGCAGGGTGACGAAGCCAAGTGGCAGCAATCTTTTAAAGATGGCGTCGGTGCGGTCCATGTTGGTGATGTTGAATTTGACGAAAGCGCCCAGGCCTACCTGGTTCAGGTCTCAGTGCCAGTAATGGACGGCGGCAAGGCGGTCGGCGCGATCACCATCGGTATCAATCTGGACGAGCTCGGCGAGTAACTCTCGAACAGAACCCAAGTAATTTCAGAGGCCGAGCATCAAAACGAGGCTCGGCTGCTCTGTGAAAGGAACTTTGATGAACAGCTTCAACAACCTGCCATTTCGATTCAAACTGATGCTGCCAATAGGTCTGATCGCGGTGGTAATGGCGATCACCGCCAGCCTCAGCATCTCCAGCTCCAAAGCGTTGGATCACAGTGCCGGACTGATCGGCCACCAATACATGCCCGAACTCAACCTGTTGCTACAGGCCGATCGCGATATGTATCAGGCGCAAGTGGCCGAACGCAGTTTTATCTTCGTCAAAGAGGGTAGCGACGACTACAAAACACTACAGCAACAACACACAGAGAACATCAGTCAGGCTCACGAGCGTGTGCTCAAATTTGGCGAGCTAGCGCATACCGACGAAACCAAAGCACTGGTAGCCAGCTTCGAGACAAATTTTAGTGCCTGGGCAAAAACCACCCAGCAGATCGAACACGAGCGCAGCAACAACGGTCGACAAGGACGAAAAACGGCTATCGATCTAAGTTTTGGCGACGCTGCTACACAGTTTGATGCCACCCGCGATATCATCAATCAGTTAACCGAAATTGTCGAACACCATGCCGCAATGGAAGTTGAGCGGGCCGACCTGACCGCCGAACGCGCCAACCAGATCCAGATAACATCCCTCGTCATCGGGCTGGCCTTCTGCATCTTGTTAGCCCTATTCTTCCCGGGGTTGATCACCCGTCCGTTACAGCAGATGCAGACCAAGGTCGACGATCTGTCCAAAGGCGATGGCGATCTCACTACCCGTATCAACTTGGATCAAAAAGATGAGTTAGGAAAACTCGGCAACGCCATCGATGGTTTCCTCGATAATTTGCAGCAACTGATCGGCCAAGTCGCCTCGACCACAGCACAGGTATCTGCAGCCGCCGAGCAACAATCGGCGATCATGGTTGAGACCTCGTCGACAATCCACGAACAGCACTCGTCGATCGATCAGGTTGCCACCGCTGTTAATCAGATGTCGGCCACCGTGCAAGAGGTTGCCCGCAGCGCCACCGATGCGGCAGATGCGGCACAAACAGCCGATAGCAGCGCCCGACAGGGTCAGGTAGTGGTTGATAACACGGTCGAAGCAATCAAAGACCTGGCCAACGACATCGATAACGCCGCCCAGGTTATTCGCGAAGTGGAGACCGACAGCGAAAACATTGGCGGGGTGCTCGACGTGATCAAAAATATCGCTGATCAAACCAACCTGCTGGCTCTCAACGCCGCTATCGAAGCAGCACGCGCCGGCGAGCAAGGTCGTGGCTTTGCGGTCGTCGCTGATGAGGTTCGCACGCTAGCCAGCCGCACTCAGTCCTCGACAGAAGAGATTCAGACCATGATCGAGAAGCTGCAAGCGGCCAGCCACAATGCGGTCAACGTGATGGTGAAAGGACAGGAGAAGGCTCAAGCCAGTGTCGAGAAAGCCTCCGAAGCGGGCGGATCGCTGGATGCGATCACCACCGCCGTAGCCCAGATCAACGAGATGAATACCCATATCGCCAGTGCAGCCGAGGAGCAGAATTCTGTGACCGAGGATATCAACCGTAACGTCACCCATATCAGTGAGCTATCAACCCGAACCGCTGACAGTGCCGAGCAGAGCAACACTGCAAGCTCAACATTGGCCCAGTTAGCCACCGAGCTGCAGCAAGAGGTCGGCCGCTTTAAGGTCTAACCTCGGGTGAGACAACACTAACCTCCAACGGCACCTGCGGCTGCCGTTTTTTTTAGCAGGACAACAACCCTCAGCGATCCACAATCGCCAGCCTATTCGATCCAACCCGCCACAACCTGCACCGGCGGCCCCGCATTCCCGCTCGTCAGCCATACGGCCAATGCCTGTTTCTGAGCAGGATCGATAGCAGGCAACTCAAACAGCCACTCATCAGTACCTGTTTGTTGATGTAACTGCGCCACCACAAACTGATGCTGTAGCTGCATGCCGCGATTCTCTCCGGCTTTAATTTGACTGGACTGATCAAAAGCCAGCACCACCACGGATGCTTTCAACTCCGGCCCGCCATTGCCCGACGGGGATTGCACCCGCAATTTTTGCCCCTTCAACTCTGCGCTGAGCAGGCTACCATCACGTGATGACTGGGCTGGCCAGTCACGTTGCTGAAAAAAACCGTGCCACTCCTGCCCGTCGACCAGCCAACCAGGGGTATAAACCGACCGGAGTTGACCTTTGTGCTTCAGCGCACGCTGGCGCTGGCTAAATTGGTTCTGAGCATAGGGGTCATCCCAACCCAGGTAATCCCAATAATCGACATGAAATGCCAGCGGTACAAAGCGCTGCCACAGTTGAGAATGCTCTAATAAAGTTGATAAGCGCGCATCGGCGGGCGGGCAACTGGAGCAGCCTTCTGAGGTATAGAGTTCAATCAGCTGCGGCGGCGTGCCCTGCTGCTGAAAAACCTGCGCCATCGTCAAGGTTGATAACGACAGCATCCCCAAGCTTAAGACCATTGTGAGCAGAGAAGCCACAGCCGATGTTGATGCCACCACCGCGGTCATTGCGGTGCTAATTCGATGAATCATAGCGCGAGCCTCTGGCGTTGGTTCCAACAAGCGTTACTGTTAAAGACGCGGATCGATGACAACTGTTACGCAGCGCCCATTAACTCTTTCATTAACTCAGTCGATTAGCCACTTGGTTGTAGCGATTAGCACGACGATCCCTTAGGCTGTGCGGTCGTTAATCGGAAGATGGAAAACATGTTCAACGCCCTCATCGATACCACACTGCTGGCAGTGTTCATCCCTACGTTTCTGTTCGTCTCAGCTACGCCGGGGATGTGTATGACGCTGGCCATGACAATGGGCATGACCATCGGCATCCGCCGTACCCTGTGGATGATGGCCGGTGAACTGGTCGGTGTCGGCTTAGTGGCGGTGCTATCGGTCATCGGCGTGGCAGCATTAATGCTGCAATATCCGCAGGCGTTCGAACTGTTCAAGTGGATCGGGGGCGGTTACCTGTTCTATATCGGCGTACAGTTATGGCTATCGCGCGGCAAGATGGCGATTAGCCACGACGATAGCCATAGCCGTCGTGCCAGCCGGGTTGAATTGGCCACTCAAGGATTCATTACAGCGGTCGCCAACCCTAAAGGCTGGGCCTTTTTTGTGTCGTTGTTGCCGCCCTTTATCAGCGATGAATACGCGATGGCTCCGCAGATCGGAATTTTGATCGCAATGATCCTTTGTATCGAGTTGTTATGCCTGCTGCTGTATGCCAGCGGCGGTCTTACCCTCAGCAAATTCCTGCAAAAAAGCGGCAACGTCCGGCTGATGAACCGCATCGCCGGCACCCTGATGATGGGAGTTGGTGTCTGGTTAGCATTAGGCTAAACAGCTCTGTTACTCGCCACCATCAGTAAAATAGATATGCATGGCAACTAAGAGATAAAAAAAACCGCTGACATCAGCGGTTTTTTTTGCGCGCTACAACGATAGCAGATCCGACAACTGATAGCGCAGCAGCGGCTCAAAAGACCCATCAATGCGGGGAAAACTCAAGAAACAGGACTGCAACTGCAAGTCACATCCATCTCTATCTCCTGTACCGTATAGGCGATCACCCATAATCGCATGACCAACACTCAGCAGATGCTGGCGGATCTGGTGCTTTCGACCGGTTTCCAGCCTCACTTCGACCAGACTCAGCTCTCGCCGCTTATCTACCTGTAACGTGGTAACTCGACTACGTGCTGACTTGCCGTCAACCGGAGCATCGATCAATGCATCGGTGAGCTCTAGCGATCCTTTTACCACCGCCCGGTAGCGCTTATCAACCTGCCGAGCTTCGAACAAACCGCTCAACAAGCGTGCCGTGCGTTTGTTATGCGCCAACAGGATCAACCCCGAAGTCGCACGATCCAGGCGATGGACGATAAATGCCGGACGTTCAGGCTGCAGCTGCGTTTCAGCCCAACGATACAGGGTTGTATGATCGCCATATTTAGAGCCCTGACAGAGCATACCGCAGGGTTTATTCCACACTGAGTAATCACCTTCATCTGCGATCAACTGCGGCTCTAGCGGCGACTGCTGCAACACCTGAGCATCGTAATACAGGTGCAGCTCATCCCCCGGCTTGAGGCTTCGTGTTGCACGGCGTAAGCGTTGGGTTGAGCCCTTCCGGGTTAACCAGACCGCCCCTTTTTGCATCGCCAATTTGAGTTCGGCTCGCGATGGTGATTCGGCCAGTTCGGCTGTGTTCTGACACGCCTGCGCCAGCCATTCGATCGCTTTGATATCGGGCTGGTCGATCAGGCTATGGATTTCGAATCGCGGGGTCATCGCTGGATAGGCACTTGAGTATGAGGCTACTAATTATACAGAAGCTTTATGAGTAATCCCTCCCCTTAAAAAAGGGCTCGGACTACTCGATGCGGAGCTATTCAGAATCGATCCATGCCTGGTGTTGCTAGCTTTACTGGGCTCATCCGGCAAGAGGGAACAAGCAGCGCCAGAAAAACACGATAATCTGAAGAAAAAAGCCAGAGATCGCTATCCTCTCGTATCAATGTGTTCACATTCCTATTTTTGGCATAAAAAAAGCGGGCCGAAGCCCGCTTTCTAAGATGCACTATCGCTAGTGCGTATCAGCGATAAACCTACTCGCCAACACCTTCGTCTTCACGCAGGTCTTTCATGCTGAGCTTGATGCGGCCGCGCGGATCAACGTCCAATACCTTAACCTTGACCATCTCGCCTTCAGTCAGTTTGTCGGTAACTTTCTCAACACGCTCGGCACAGATCTGAGAGATGTGCAGCAGACCGTCTTTGCCCGGCAGGATGTTGATGAATGCGCCGAAGTCGACGATCCGCTCAACCTTACCTTCGTAGATCTTGCCTACTTCTGCTTCAGCAGTGATCGCCATGACGGTATCGATCGCAGCTTGTGCAGCAGCCTTGTCGGCAGCGAAGATCTTGATGGTGCCATCGTCTTCGATATCGATCGATGCGCCAGTCTCTTCGGTTATTCCACGGATAGTCGCGCCACCCTTACCGATCACATCGCGGATCTTGTCAGGGTTGATCTTCAACTGAGTCATCGCCGGAGCGTTGTCGTTCAGTTCAGGACGGGCGTAACCGATAACCTTGGCCATCTCACGCAGGATGTGCTGACGGGCTTCCAGAGCCTGCTCCAGCGCCTGATCCATGATCTCTTCGGTGATGCCTTCGATCTTGATATCCATCTGCAGTGCAGTGATACCGTTCTCAGAACCGGCTACCTTAAAGTCCATGTCGCCAAGATGATCTTCATCACCGAGGATGTCGGTCAGAACGGCAAACTTGTCGCCTTCCTTAACCAAGCCCATTGCGATACCAGCAACCGGACGCTTAACCGGAACACCGGCATCCATCAGTGCTAATGAGGCACCACAAACAGAAGCCATCGAGCTGGAACCGTTCGACTCGGTGATCTCAGAAACGATACGGATGGTGTACGGGAAATCGTCTTGGCTAGGCATCATCGCCTGGATACCACGACGTGCCAGACGGCCATGACCCACTTCACGACGGTTGGTGCCCATCATACGGGTACACTCACCAACCGAGTAGCCAGGGAAGTTGTAGTGGAACAGGAACGGATCTTTACGCTCGCCTTCCAATGCATCGATGATCTGCTGATCACGGCTGGTGCCCAGAGTGGCGGTAACAATCGCCTGAGTTTCGCCACGAGTGAACAGTGCAGAACCGTGGGTCTTGCCCAATACGCCAACTTCAACTTCGATTGGACGAACGGTCTTGGTATCACGACCGTCAATGCGCGGCTCGCCATTTACAACACGGCTACGTACGATGTTCTTCTCAACAGACGCAAACAGCTTCTCAACGTCTTTGCCGTCAATTTCTTCGCCAGCCAGCTTTGCAACCGCTTCGGCTTTAACTTCGCCTAGCTTGCCGTAACGGGCCAGCTTGTCGCCGATCGCGTAGGCTTCGGTGATTGCAGCGCCGTAACCATCAACGATCTGTTGCTTGATCGCTTCGTTAACCGCTGGAGCAGCCCAATCCCAAATCGGCTTGGCGTTTTCAGCAGCGAACTCAACGATTGCGTCAACAACAACCTGCATCTCGTCGTGGGCGAACAGAACCGCACCCAGCATCTCGTCTTCGGACAGCTCTTGTGCCTCGGACTCAACCATCAACACAGCGTCTTTAGTACCGGCAACAACCATGTCCAGCAGTGAAGTGCTCATCGTTTCGAAAGACGGGTTAAGAACGTAGCCATTCTCTTCGTCAAAACCAACACGCGCACAACCGATAGGACCGCTGAACGGGATACCGGAGATGGCCAGGGCTGCTGAAGTACCGATCATCGCGGCAACGTCAGGGCAGTTCTTCTTGTCGGCAGACATAACGGTACAGACAACCTGCACTTCGTTCATGAAGCCTTTCGGGAACAGCGGACGGATCGGACGATCGATCAGACGCGAGGTCAGGGTTTCAAATTCGCTTGGACGCGCTTCACGCTTGAAGAAACCACCGGGGATCTTACCAACAGAGTAAGTCTTCTGCTGGTAGTGAACCGACAGCGGGAAGAACGGCTGATCGGCACGGGCTTTCTTGTTGCCGACAACGGTACACAGTACCTGGTTCTCACCCATGGTGATCAATACAGCACCGGATGCCTGACGGGCAACACGGCCAGTTTCCAGAGTGACTTGCTGGTCACCGTACTGGAACGTTTTAGTCTTCGGGTTCAACACAAAGAATTCCTCATCTCATTTATTAACTTATCGTGCTCTCGGCCCCATGGCCGACAATCTCTCGCGGGCATTCGCCCCGCCTGCAAACCGTACTTTGATAACCCCTGTGCTACGCGATGGGATGATCGAGCAAAGAGCTACTAAAGTACGGGCTGAACAACAGATTGCTGAACACGTTTTCTACAACAACCACTGCTAAACACTAACAGTTGAAACAACAAGGGCCCCGACCTTGCGGTAGGAGCCCTTGCCAGAATCTGCTCTTAGCGACGCAGACCCAGACGACCAATCAGCGTAACGTAACGCGTGGCATCCTTTGACTTCAAGTAGTCCAGCAGCTTACGACGCTGGTTTACCATCCGGATCAGACCACGACGAGAGTGGTGATCCTTCTTGTTGTCCTTGAAGTGTGGCTGCAGAGCCAGAATGTTAGAAGTCAGAAGGGCAACCTGAACTTCAGGAGAACCGGTATCGCCTTCTTTAGTCTGGTAGTCAGCTAGGATAGCCGCTTTTTCTTGAGCTGATAAAGCCATGGTAAAACTCCATTACTAATATGCACACGACCTATTAACTAGGTACGCGGTAGTTAATCAAACGTCGGTACCGTGCATATTGACAGTACCACGCGAAAACAACCGCCCAGGCTAATCCTGAGCGGTCTGAATCAGACGACGCGGCTTTAACACCCCATCATCTGAAATCTGACCCAAGCCGAGAAAACGTGGTTCATTCTCGTCTTGGGTAAAAATAAGTACCTGCTCGGCGGCAGACGGATCGCTATCAGTCAAATCAATCGACTGACCGTAGCCGAGCGCAACAGTCTGACTTGCATCGATCGCGATACGCGGCAGATGCTCAACCGCTGTCCAAGCCGGCAATAATAACGCATCCAGACCCTCAAGGTCGCACTGTTTTTGCGCCTCGGTGACCTTTTCGTCAGCAGCCACACCGGCGATCGCTTCGATCTGCGCCAACGTACGCATCATCGGTGCTTTATACGGCCCTGCATCGAGTCGACGCAGGGCCTGTACGTGAGCACCGCAACCAAGCAACAAACCCAAATCTTCGACAATTGAACGAATATACGTTCCCTTGGAGCAGTGAACTTCGAGATCAAGTTCTGCCGCATCAGGGCGAAAATCGAGTAATTTGATTGTATAGATGGTAACCCGGCGTCGCTTAACTTCGACTTTAATACCTTGACGCGCCAGCTTATACAGCGGTTGACCATTATGCTTGAGGGCCGAGAACATCGACGGTACCTGCTCGATCTCACCGCTGAAATGATCGACCAGTAAAGACTCGATCTGTTCGACGCTGTAGTCACCGACAGGCTTAGTTTCAATCACCTCACCATCCGCGTCGCTAGAGTCTGTACGGACCCCCAGCTTGGCAGTGGTTTGATAACGCTTATCGGCTTCGAGCAGAAATCGGGAAAACTTGGTCGCCTCCCCGAGGCAGATCGGCAACATGCCGGTCGCTAACGGATCAAGCGATCCGGTATGGCCGGCTTTAGCCGCACCATACATATACTTGATCCGCTGCAACGCATGATTCGAACTGACACCTGGCGGTTTATCCAGCAGCACCACGCCATCGATAGCGCGGCCTTTACGACGTCGAGCCAAGCAGCCTAACCCTCACCTTTATCGGTGCTACTGTCGGCAGCACTGTCAGCAGCACCATCGGCATCATCACCGCGTTGATCCTGACGCTTGACGTCTTCAGACACCGCCTGTTCGATCAACGACGACATGTAATTACCACGCGAGACCGAAGCGTCGAAGTGAAAACGCAGCTGCGGCACCACGCGTAACTGGATCAACTGTGCGATCCGGCCACGTAAAAAGCCCGCTGCACGATTGAGGATTTTTACCGACACCTCTGACTGCGCCTGAACTTCCTCATGCGGAGCCATCACTGTGATATAGATATCGGCATAATTAAGATCACGCGATACCTTTGCTCCGTTAACAGTCACCAACCCGACACGCGGGTCTTTGACCTCCTTTTGGATCAGCTGTGCAAGCTCACGCTGGAGCTGTTCACCGATCCGCTGGGTTCGACTAAATTCTCTGGCCATCTGGGTATCCGTTAAACGATAGGTGGTAGTGAAGAACGTGCCAGCTTACAGCTGGCGCGCAATTTCAGTTACCTGGAACACTTCGATCTGGTCATCGACCTTAACGTCGTAATTCTTCACACCGATACCACACTCAACACCGTTACGAACCTCTTCAACGTTATCCTTGAAGCGACGTAGCGAGTCCAGCTCACCCTCATGTACCACGACATTATCGCGTAGTACCCGGATCTTCTTGCTGCGAGAAACCATTCCTTCGGTCACCATGCAACCAGCAACCTGGCCAAACTTAGGCGAACGGAATACTTCACGAACCTCGGCATTACCCAAGATCTCTTCGCGTAGCTCTGGGGCGAGCATGCCCGATAGCGCCTGCTTAACATCATCGACAATATCGTAGATGATGCTGTAGTAGCGCATATCCACTTCTTCTTTCTCGACCAATGCCTTAGCAGTAGTATCGGCACGAACATTAAAACCAAAGATAACCGCGTTCGAGGCCAGTGCAAGGTTGACGTCGCTCTCGGCGATACCACCAACACCACTGGAAACGACATTGACCTTAACTTCGTCGGTACCCAGATCCATCAACGAACTGGTCAAGGCTTCAAGCGAGCCCCGTACATCGGTCTTCAAAACGATATTGAGGATCGATACTTCGGGTCCACCCATGTTGGCGAACAAATTATCCAGTTTGGCGGCCTGTTGACGCGCCAGCTTGACCTCTTTGAACTTGCCCTGACGGAAGTTGGCAACTTCACGTGCCTTCTTCTCGTTGGCCACGACATTAAATTCGTCACCGGCACCCGGCGTACCATCCAAGCCCAGAATTTCGACAGGGATAGAAGGTCCTGCAGATTTGATAGGCTTACCGGTTTCATCGAGCATTGCCCGTACACGGCCGTAGTTTTGACCCGCCAGCACGATATCACCAGCGCGCAGCGTGCCGTTTTGTACCAGCAGCGTTGCAACAGCACCGCGACCTTTATCCAATCGCGACTCAACCACAACACCCTTAGCAGGCACACCCGGTACCGCTTTAAGCTCAAGCATCTCCGACTGTAGCAACAGTGCGTCCAACAGTGCGTCAATACCCTCACCCGTCTTGGCTGATACTGGGATAAACTGAACGTCACCGCCCCAATCCTCAGGAATAACTTCCTTGGCTGCCAGCTCGTTCTTGACCCGATCAAGGTCGGCGCCTTCCTTATCGATCTTGTTAACCGCAACGACGAGCGGCACACCTGCAGCACGTGAATGCTGGATCGCCTCTTCCGTCTGCGGCATCACGCCATCATCAGCTGCAACAACCAGAATTACGATATCGGTTGCCTTGGCACCCCGAGCACGCATTGCGGTAAACGCGGCGTGCCCTGGAGTATCCAGAAAGCTGATCATGCCGTGACCAGTTTCAACGTGGTAAGCACCGATGTGCTGAGTTATACCACCGGATTCACCGGAAGCCACCCGCGTTTCGCGGATGTAATCGAGCAGCGAGGTCTTACCGTGGTCAACGTGACCCATAACCGTAACAACCGGCGCACGCGACTCTTCGGAACCTTCATAATCAATATCATCGAGGACCCGATCTTCGATGCTGGATTCGTCAGCGATGGTGCCTTTATGCCCCATCTCTTCAACAATCAACAGCGCCGTTTCCTGGTCCAGGATCTGATTAATGGTGGCAGGCGCCCCCATCTTAAACATCACCTTGATGATATCGGCAGCCTTGATCGTCATCAACCTGGCCAGATCGGCAACACTGATCGCTTCAGGCACAGCCACGTCGTGAACAACTGCGGCAACCGGTCTCTCAAACCCTTGTTGTAACTGCGACGGAGCTTTTAGCTTCTGACGCTTAGGTGCCTTCAGGCGGCGTTCTTTAAACGACGGGTCAAAGCCTTGACCGCGCTTAACACCGGTGCCACGACGTGGAGCACGATCAGCTTCTTTGCGCTTAGGTGCTTCTTTCTTAGCTGGTGCGGCATCTTTCTTAGTAGGTGCGGATTTTTTGGTCGGAGCTGTTTTAGCACCCGATTTAGCACCCGATTTAGCACCGGCATTCTCAGCCTGCTCCACTTTGACGCGAGCTTCATCGGCGGCACGAATAGCGGCTTCATCGGCCTTCGTCTTCTCCGCTTCAACTTTTAGGCGCTCAGCTTCTGCGGCTTCGAGCTTGGCCGTAGCTTCTGCTTCTGCCTGCAGACGAGCTTCCTCTTCCGCTTTCGCTGCAGCGTCTTCTGCCTGCTTCTCCTCGGGGCTAAGATCATCACGTTTAACGTAAGTACGCTTCTTACGCACCTCGACATTAACCGTTTTTTTGCCACCCACTTTGAGGGTACTTGTTGTCTTGCGGTTAAGTGTAATGCGACGCGGCTTGGCATCCTCATCACCTTCACCGTGACTACGTTTGAGGTGAGTGAGCAAATTCTGCTTCTCATCTTCACTTACGTTGTCATTCTCTTTTCCGTGCTTAAGGCCTGCATCTTTCATTTGACTCAGTAGACGTTCAACGGGAACGCCTACCACTTCGGCAAGCTGCTTTACTGTCAGTTCAGCCATTCGTTGCTGCTCCTGTTGAATCGTTACTCGTCGGCTTCAGCGAACCAAGGCGCGCGAGCCGTCATGATCAAGGCACCAGCCTTCTCTTCGTCCATATCGTCGATATCCATCAGATCATCGATCGACTGTTCGGCTAAGTCTTCCATCGTGATAATGCCCTTACTGGCCAGAACAAATGCCAGATGACGGTCCATGCCGTCCATCGTTAGCAAATCTTCGGCTGGCTCGACATCATCAAGTTTTTCTTCCGATGCCAGAGCCAAATTCAGCAAAGCATCTTTAGCCCGGGTCCGCAGTTCATTGATGATCTCTTCGTCAAGACCGTCGATCTCCAACATCTCTTCAAGCGGCACATAAGCCACTTCATCGAGGCTGGTGAACCCTTCCTGAATCAGTATCTGGGCAAAGTCTTCATCGATATCCAAATACTTCGAGAAGGTCTCAGCGATACCACTAGACTCTTCCTCTAGCTTGGCAACAGCGTCCTCGGAGGTCATCACATTCAACGTCCAGCCGGTCAGCTCACTGGCCAAACGTACGTTCTGACCGCCTCGACCGATCGCCATGGCCAAATTATCTTGGGCTACCGCAACGTCCATCGAGTGACGGTCTTCGTCAACTACGATAGAAGCCACTTCAGCGGGAGCCATCGCGTTAACAACCAGCGACGCCGGATTATCATCCCACAAGATGATGTCAACCCGCTCACCGTCCAATTCGCCAGACACTGCCTGGACCCGAGAACCACGCATACCTACACAAGCGCCAACCGGATCGATTCGGCCATCGTTGGTCTTCACTGCGATCTTGGCCCGCGAGCCCGGATCACGAGCAGCGCCGCGGATTTCGATAACCTCTTCGGAGACCTCAGGCACTTCGATTTTAAACAACTCAATCAGCATCTCGGAGCAGGTACGGCTCAGGAACAACTGAGGACCACGCGCTTCACTGCGAACTTCTTGAAGAATCGCCCGCACCCGATCGCCCATCCGAAAGGTCTCACGACCAATCAGTTGGTCGCGTCCCATCAACGCTTCTGCATTGTTACCCAGGTCAACAATGACATTGTCGCGAGTCACTTTCTTGACCTGGCCACTGACCAGCTCACCAATGCGACCCATATACTCTTCGACGACCTTGGCACGCTCAGCTTCGCGAACCTTCTGCACAATAACCTGCTTAGCGGTCTGCGCTGCGATCCGTCCAAAACCGATCGACTCTACCTGTTGCTCGAAGATATCCTCAGCAACCAGTGCCGGATCTTTCTCATACGCCTCTTCCAATGTCAGCTCGGTACCCAGCAGGGCCAACTGATCGTCAGCCACAACTTTCCAGGTCCGGTAGGTCTCGTAATCGCCAGTCGTTCGGTCGATCACAACACGAATGTCGGCCTCTTCGTCATAACGCTTTTTGGTTGCAGTGGCTAAAGCCACCTCGATCGCTTCGAAAATAACGTCTTTACTGACGTCTTTTTCGTTAGAAACCGCTTCAACAACCAGAAGAATCTCTTTACTCATTCCACTGCCTCTTTAAGACTCCGGTGATTCAAACCGGGGCACGACATTCGCTTTATCAATGGAGTCAACCGGCAACAAAAACTCATGCTGATCAACAACAATGACGACATCCTCATCCTCAACGCCTTTTAACAAGCCGCTGAAATTGCGTCGCCCTTCAAAGGGAGTACGCAAACGTACCTGAACCTTATGGCCCACGTACTGACTAAACTGTTCTAGCGTAAATAGGGGGCGATCCATTCCGGGCGACGACACCTCCAGGGTATACTCCCCCGAAATAGGGTCTTCGACATCAAATA
Organism: Motiliproteus sp.; assembly: GCA_036961355.1. Taxonomy (GTDB): domain Bacteria; phylum Pseudomonadota; class Gammaproteobacteria; order Pseudomonadales; family Balneatricaceae; genus Motiliproteus. The sequence continues at coordinate 13,216 of JBALVL010000002.1, read as the reverse complement.
CACCACCCAACTGGCGGCTAACCGAAGCGCAATCATCGACGTTTATTCCCGCTTCAGCTTCGATAAATATCCGTAATACTGTATGCCTGCCCTGAGACGAGTAATCAATCCCCCAGAGTTGGTATCCCAGACCCGCCACTACCGGCTCGATCAACGCTTCTAGCCGTTCACTTTTTGTCGCCACTAACACCCCTACGAAGCTTTATTCCAGAAACAAAAAATGGGTCAAAGACCCATTTCATCATCCGTCCCCGTACAATCTATTCGGTTCCGGCTTTGTTGACAGCGCACCCTGCCTATAGTGCGCCTAATAAAAAGCCCCTTAAAAGGGGCTTTTTATTGCAAATCTTGCCTCTTGAAACAGGAAACAAACAAAGATTCCCCGTTTCGCGCGCCAGATTATACATCTGACCAGTCATTTATTCAAGCTGAAAGCCCATAGCATCAACCCAAACAAACAACTGTAAGCTGCCTCAACAACATACTGCTGAATACTGCTTTAAGCATGGTGCCCAGAGCGGGACTTGAACCCGCACGACCCAAAGGTCACTAGCCCCTCAAGCTAGCGTGTCTACCAATTCCACCACCTGGGCAAAAACGTTATTAATCAGCGCTAGGCACATCCGATCCCAGCTGATTACTTTCTTGAAAATCTGGAGCCGCCAATGGCTGCTCAACAACTACCGGACTAGGGATTCCCTGATCGGTAATCATGCCAGCCTTCTCTTTGGCAAAAACTGCCAACACAAAGCTGGTTATAAAAATTCCGGTGGCCATCACAGCAGTCATCCGACCAAGAAAACTGCCCGAACCTTGGCTTCCGAACATAGTCTGAGACGCGCCGCTACCAAAAGCAGCCCCTGCCTCTGCACCTTTACCCTGCTGAATCAGCACCAGCGCAATCAACGCAACTGCTAGCACAACATGAGCAATCAAAATCATCGTTTCCATTTTTACGCCTGTGTTGCCGTCTTCGGCAATCCGCTATTGAACGGACTGCGCTGCGCGGCAGATCGCTATAAATTCATCGGCCTTCAAAGAGGCTCCGCCCACCAAACCGCCATCGATGTCCGCCATCGAGAAAAGCGACTCAGCGTTACCACTGTTCACACTGCCGCCATACAGAATCACTAACTGATTCGCTACCGACGGGCTTTTTTGCGCAACGAGCTGTCGAATTGCACTGTGGATCTGTTGCGCTTGCTCGGGAGACGCTGTTTTACCAGTACCTATCGCCCAAACCGGCTCATACGCAACAACCGCACCCTGCAGTGACTCGACCCCATGAGCATCAATCACTGCATTCAACTGAGCTGCAATAACAGACTCTGCCTGCCCTCGCTCTCGCTGATCAAGCGTCTCTCCAACACAAAGCACCGGCACTAAACCACCTTGCTTTGCCGCCAGATACTTGGCTGCAACTTGCTGATCGGTCTCTGCGAAAAGCGCACGTCGCTCTGAATGACCGAGCAACACATATCGACAACCTAACTCTTTGAGCATAGCCACCGAGGTTTCACCGGTGTATGCGCCATGATCAAATTCACTGGCTGCCTGCGCTCCCAGACCGATACCACTATCGCCAACCAGCGAAGCAACACGATCTAGATATGCCGCGGGAGGACAAACTGCAACATCAACACCACGAAGATTTGAAACTTCTGGCTTTAGCGCTGCCATCAACTCAGAAATGCTCGCACTCGAGCCATTCATTTTCCAGTTACCGGCAACTAACGGTTGACGCATTATTTCACCCTCTCTCAAGCGGGGCGCAATACTAAACAAGTTGGTATTAACTTACAAGCGCAACCCGACAACATTTCAGCGCCAAACAAGGCATCATTCCAAGCCCTCACAAACCGGCCCAAACAACCCTGTAGCGCGACTCAATTCTCTTGTATAGCGCACTCCACCGCCGATGCCAGCTGAGCAGTCAGACGCTGCACCAACTCAAGATCCTGCCCCTCAACCATCACCCGAACAACGGGCTCGGTTCCCGAGGGTCGTAACAGCACTCGCCCGCTACCTGCCAGCTCCGCTTCAACCTTCGCCACCGCCTGCTGCACCTTCGGCAACGTGGTCGGGTCACCTTTCTCCAACAACCGTACATTGATCATATGCTGCGGTAACTTTTGCATCTGCGACTTAAGCTCAGCCAACGATTTGCGTTGTTGCACCATCGCTTGCAGCACCTGCAGCGCAGCGACAACTCCATCACCGGTAGTGGTCAAATTCCGGCAGATAATGTGTCCTGACGACTCGCCACCCAGCGCCCAATTGTTTGCTGCCAACTGCTCCATCACATAACGGTCGCCGACATTGGCGCGCAAGAACGGAATACCATGCTTTTTAAGGGCCAACTCCATCCCAAAATTACTCATCAGCGTACCAACCACGCCGCCTTGCAACTGATTTTCTGCTTTCAGAGCCAAGGCGATAATCACCAACAGCTCATCACCATCGACCAATTCGCCCTGGTGATCCACCATAATCAGGCGATCACCATCACCGTCAAAGGCCACGCCCAGATCGGCCTGTTCGGCTACCACGATCTTGCGCATCACCTCTGGCGAAGTGGATCCACAGTTCTCATTGATATTGATACCGTCGGGGGACGCCGCCAACTCCAGCACTTCAGCACCGAGCTCACTAAGCACTTTTGGCGCTATATGGTAGGTAGCCCCGTTGGCACAATCGACGACGATCTTTAACCCTTTAAGGGTCAGCCCACGCGGGACTGTGCCCTTACAAAATTCGATATAGCGACCCGCGGCGTCTTCGACCCGCTGCGCTTTCCCCAAAGACGCCGAATCGGCGGTAGTCATCTCAGCATCCAGCTGCGCTTCGATCTCGTGCTCGATATCATCGGGTAACTTGGTACCATTGGCCGAAAAAAACTTAATGCCGTTATCGGCATAGGCATTGTGCGAAGCGCTGATAACAATCCCTGCATCGGCGCGAAACGTGCGGGTCAGGTAAGCGATCGCCGGTGTCGGCATCGGCCCCAACAATAACGAGTCGACTCCTGCTGCTGACAACCCAGCCTCCAGCGCTGATTCAAACATGTAGCCCGAGATGCGGGTATCTTTGCCGATCAGGATCTTACTTTTGCCCTGACGACCGAAGACTTTTCCGGCAGCCCAGCCCAGCTTCAGCATGAAATCTGGCGTTATCGGATACTGCCCTACCTGCCCACGAATACCGTCGGTACCAAAATATTTTTTTGTCACACTTATCTCCTTAACTCAGCCCGCCGCTATCTCGTTCATAGCACGATACACCCTGACCGCATCCTGTGTTGCTGCAACATCATGCACACGCAAGATCCAGGCACCTTTTGTCAGCGCCAAGACCGCCGCGGCAAGACTACCATAGAGCCGCTGTTCCACCGATTTTTGTAACACCTCACCGATCATCGATTTCCGCGACATCCCCACCAACATGGGCACAGCTAACCGTTCGAACCGCGCCAATTGATTCAACAACTGCCAATTGTGCGGCAATGTTTTTCCAAAACCAAAACCGGGATCAACCAACAACCGCTGTTTAACGATGCCGACCTGCTGACAGGCATCAATACGCTGCTCAAGGAAAGCGATAACATCGGCCACCACATCTTGATATTGCGGCTCCTGCTGCATACTTATCGGCTGCCCCTGCATGTGCATCAGACACACCGGCAGGCCTGAAGCCGCCGCGGCCGAAAGCGCTCCCGGGCGCTGCAAGGCCCGAACATCATTGATCAAACCGCAACCGACCTGTGCCGATTGAGTAATAACCGCGGCGGTGCTGGTATCAACCGAAACCACGGCATCAAATTCGCATACAAGAGCTTCCACCACCGGCACCACCCGATCCAGCTCCTGCTGCTCGCTGACCGCTGCAGCGCCGGGCCGGGTCGACTCACCACCCACGTCCAAAATAGCAGCACCGGCTGTCACCATCGCCTCGGCACGCCGCAACACAGCCGACAGATCAACCTGCTGGCTGCTCACCAACTGACCTCCGTCAGAGAAAGAGTCGGGGGTCACGTTTAGGATCCCCATCACCTGAGGAATAGCCAGCGACAACTGATGACGACCCATTTGAAACTGTGATCCAGCCATACAAGCCCCGCACTATCGACTCAAAGCATCATGTGATTACGAATAAAAAAGGCCGACCTCCAGGCCGACCTTTTATAAACTTCTCGCTAGTAATTAGCGAACAGGCTCGTCCGGGGTATCCAGATCAGCAGCCTCTGCATCCAGATCCGGCGCAGCATCATCCGCATCGTTCCCTGATCCTTCCTCTGCATCTTCTCCTGACTCAGCCGCATCCTCCACCGCACCGCTATTGGATGAGCCACCGTCCTCGTCCCAACCCTCGGGTTCGCTGACCGGCTCACGCGCCATCAACTGACCAATTTGATCGCTATCGAGCGTCTCGTATTTCATCAATGCTTCGGTCATCGATTCAAGAATGTCACGATTATCTTCCAGCAACTGCTGCGCTTGGGCGTAACAGTTGTTGATCGTGGTTCGCACCTCTTCGTCGATCAGTTTAGCGGTCTCGCCGGAAACTCCCTTAGCACCTTGACCCGGACCACGACCGAACGGATCGGCGTCCTCATCATCGTACAACAGCGGGCCTAGTTTTTCGGACAAACCCCACTTTGTCGCCATATTGCGCGCTAACTGGGTAGCCCGTTGAATATCATTCGACGCCCCGGTGGTTACACCATTAGCCCCCAACGTCATCTCTTCGGCGATACGGCCACCGTACAGACTGCAGATCTGACTCAGAATCGATTGTTTTGAAAGGCTGTAGCGATCCTCTTCGGGCAGGAACATAGTCACACCCAACGCCCGCCCGCGTGGAATAACCGACACTTTATAGACCGGATCATGCTCGGGAACCAGACGACCCACAATGACGTGGCCCGACTCATGGTAAGCCGTGTTCAAACGCTCTGCGTGCGACATCACCATCGAACGGCGCTCAGCACCCATCAGCACTTTATCTTTGGCACTTTCAAACTGTTCCATACCAACGGTACGCCGGCCTCCGCGCGCCGCGAACAGAGCAGCTTCGTTGACCAGGTTAGCCAGATCAGCACCGGAAAACCCGGGGGTTCCTCGTGCGATCAGGTCGGGCTTAACATCATCAGCCATCGGCACTTTGCGCATATGAACTTTAAGAATCTGCTCACGACCGCGGATGTCGGGCAAGCCGACGACAACCTGACGGTCGAACCGCCCAGGACGCAACAGCGCCTTATCGAGCACATCGGGACGGTTGGTCGCGGCAATAACAATGACGCTGTCGTTGCCTTCAAAACCGTCCATCTCAACTAGCAATTGGTTCAACGTCTGCTCGCGTTCGTCGTTACCGCCACCCATGCCAGCACCACGATGACGACCGACCGCATCAATCTCATCGATGAAAATAATACAAGGCGATTGTTTTTTGGCCTGCTCGAACATATCGCGAACACGCGAAGCACCAACACCAACAAACATCTCGACGAAATCAGAACCGGAGATACTAAAGAAAGGCACTTTGGCCTCACCAGCGATCGCCTTGGCCAACAGCGTTTTACCGGTACCGGGCGAGCCCGACATCAATACACCGGTTGGAATATGGCCGCCCAGTTTATGGAATTTACCCGGATCTTTGAGGAAGTCGACCAGCTCTTGCACCTCCTCCTTGGCCTCTTCGACACCCGCCACATCGGCAAAAGTAGTCTTGATCTGGTCTTCACTGAGCAACTTGGCTTTGCTTTTACCGAACGACATCGGCCCGCCCTTACCACCGGCGCCGCCTTGCATCTGCCGCATGAAGAACATAAACACCGCGATAATCACCAAAATCGGGAAGCTGGCAACCAGTAACTGAGTCCAGATACTCTGCTTTTCGGGTTGTTTACCCTCAATCACCACATCGTGGTTGTACAGGTCATCGACCAGCTTGGGGTCCTGCAGCGCCGGACGAACGGTTACAAAACTGCCTCCGCTCTTGAGGTCACCCCGGATCTCATAGCCTTCGACCACAACCCGGCTAACTTGGTCGGTACGGACCTGCTCGATAAACTGCGAGTAGCTAAGCTTGTTAGCCTCGGGCTCAGTATTGAAATTATTGAAAACCGTTAGCAGTACCGCCGCGATAATCAGCCACAACACCAGATTTTTTGCCATATCGTTCAAACGAAGCTCCTTTAAAGCTACTTCTATAAAGCTATATCGATGATCGCTGCATCACAGATGTCCGCAGTAATCGTATAAGTATAGTCGTAGCAGCTGTCGCCACGACGATAAATCCAACCCTAACCCGCATTTTCAACAACAGCAACTACGCCAATACTACCCTTTAAAACCACGGCAAAGTTGATAAATTTCACGTGACCGGGCACGAGAAGAATCCGGTTTACGCGACTGTACTTTAGTAAAACTGCTACGCATCTCCGCCAACAGCGCATCAAAACCTTCACCCTGAAACACCTTAGCCAGAAATACACCATCAGGCTTCATCACCTGACGAGCAAGATCAAGCGCCAACTCGACCAAGTAGATCGATCTTGGCTGATCTACTGCGTTCATACCGCTCATGTTGGGGGCCATATCCGAAATTACAAGGTCTACCGGACGACCATCTATCGCTTGCATAATCTGATCGTAAACGGATTCTTCGGTGAAATCCCCCCGCACAAAGGTTACACCGGCCATGAAATCCATCGGAAGAATATCTGATGCGATCACCAAACCGCTATCTCCGACTTTATCCGCAGCGACCTGCGACCACCCCCCTGGCGCGGCACCCAGATCAACAACCGTCATCCCAGGTCGCAACAACTTATCCTTCTTATCCAGCTCTATCAGTTTATAACTGGCACGCGAACGATAGCCTTCATCCTTGGCACGTTGGACATAGGGGTCATCAAAATGTTCCTTCAGCCATTGGCCGCTAGTCTTCGATCGTGCCACGCTTTTTTTCGCTCCGCTGTGTGTTCAAAAGGCATCTCTCATTCAGCCATCGCCATTTCCGGCAGCTCACGCGACCCAGTTGGAGCCCGCTCGCCAACATATATCCACTTTTTATCGAGAAAGATCAGAATATTCGGCTAAAACAACCGTTCAATGGCAGATCAGTGTTAAGTCCGATCGAAGCATAGGGTAAAATAAACGGCTTTTCTTCTATCGTATTTCGCTACCCGCAACGCGTCCAATTCGGCCGTCCGCAGACAGCAAGTCCAACGAGAGGTCGACCATACTATTATGAGCTTAACCGCCACGCAAAAAAAACAGTTCCGCAGCTTAGGCCACCGCCTGAGTCCGATTGTCACCGTAGCAGGTAATGGCCTCTCCGAAGGGGTTCAACTCGAGGTTGACCGCGCCCTCGAAGATCATGAACTGATCAAAGTAAAATTCAACGTAGGTGATCGTGAAATCAAAAAGACCCTGATCGCCCAACTGTGCGAGCAAGTACAGGCGCAACTGGTTCAACAGATCGGCAACATCGCACTAATCTACCGCCCTGCCGAGGAACCCGATCCGAAGCTTAGCAACTTGGTCTAATCCACCAGCGGCCAGCACCGGCGGCCCACTAAACGGCCGCCGGCGTGTCTCTCAAACAACGCCAAACGCGGAACCGTACATTCGTTGCTCGATCAGTACTAGCGGCCCAATACCACTCCTTCCCATAGTTTATCCGTCAACACCGAAAAAACGATCTGCATCAATATTTTGCTAGCTAATCGATACAACCCGCCAAAGATTGATTTGCCACAACAGATATTTCGTCACACTGTTCTAGACTCGCTGCCTGTTATGGATCACCGCACCCGATCCAAAACCAAGCAACAGATCAGGAGCCTGCAGTGACACCTAAGAAGCATGCCGACCAGCCTTGCGTTCACCCTTTCTTGTTACGCGATACCTATCGATTGCTCTCAACCTTACCCTTGAGCAGCAAATCAGACAGCGAGATTGCCGAACTGACCGAGCAACTGGCCAACGCTCGCAGTCTCAGAGAGATCAACCAACTATTAAGAGCGTTGCGTAACTCGCAGTAACTTCCATAAACCGCTATAACCGCCGACCATCGAACAATCGAACAATCGACAGTCATAGGGCACCAAATACCGTTATAATCGACTACCTGAAATAACATCCCCCCTATTTAAGGTAGCGTGCCACGATGTCCTCTGTATCACCCACTGTCTCTTTAGCGATGGATCTTATCGCTCGCCCCTCGGTCACCCCTGAAGATGCCGGTTGCCAAGCGCTGCTGATCGGGCGATTACAGCAGCTTGGCTTTAACATCGAGCAGCTACCTTTCGAGGATGTCAGCAACCTTTGGGCCCGTCGCGGCACTGGCGGTCCGGTGTTCTGCTTTGCAGGCCACACCGATGTCGTCCCCTCGGGCCCGGCTGAACGTTGGACCTATCCACCGTTTGAACCACAGATCCATGAAGGCAACCTATACGGCCGCGGGGCCGCCGATATGAAAGGCAGCATCGCCGCTTTCATCACGGCCCTTGAGCGTTTCATCGATAACCACCCCGACCACGCCGGCTCAATCGCATTACTGATCACCTCTGATGAAGAAGGCGATTTTATCAACGGTACCACCCGGGTCATCGACCTCCTTGAGGCCCGCAACGAAAAGATCGACTGGTGTATCGTGGGAGAGCCCAGCAGTACCAATCACGTCGGTGACATCATCAAAAACGGTCGTCGTGGATCAATCAGCGGCACGCTAACCGTTCACGGCAAGCAGGGGCATGTCGCCTACCCGCATCTGGTCCGTAATCCGATTCATCTGGCTGCACCGGCGCTGGCCGAGCTAACCGGTGAAGTCTGGGATCAGGGAAACGACTACTTCCCACCTACCAGTTTTCAAATCTCCAATATCAATGGTGGTACCGGAGCCACCAATGTGGTGCCAGGGGAGCTGGAGATTAAATTCAACCTGCGTTTTTCCACCGAGCTAACCGCCGAGCAGATTAAACAGCGGGTGCACGCGATTCTCGACCTGCACCAACTCGATTACGCCCTAGACTGGATACTATCCGGCAACCCCTTTATCACCGAGCAGGGGCCGCTGGTTAAGGCCTGCAGTGACAGCATCAAAGCAATCACCGGTCACGATACCGAACTATCGACGTCCGGCGGCACCTCCGACGGTCGTTTCATCGCCCCCACCGGGGCGCAAGTGGTTGAGCTCGGCCCCTGCAACGCCACCATCCATCAGATCAACGAACACGTTCGCGCCGAGGATCTGAACACCCTGTCTGCACTGTACGAGAACATTCTGGCACGCTTGCTGGCCGGTAACAGCTAGTATGACCACGGTATCCGGCAGCCTTTGCTGCCCGCTTTGTCAGCACTCACTATCGCTACAAACGCCGTGCGGAAAAAGCCTGAGCTGTGACAACGGTCACAGCTTCGACCGCGCCAGGCAAGGCTACTACCATCTGTTGCCGGTACAGCAGAAACGTTCGCGAGATCCCGGTGATGATGCTGCGATGGTCAACGGACGGCAACAGTTCCTCGATAAAGGCCATTACCAGCCGCTATCCGATTCGATCAACGCGCTGTTATTAAAACATTTAGAACAACCCTCGCTGCAGATCCTCGATTGCGGCTGTGGTGAGGGCTACTACAGCGCCCGCTTGGAGCAAAGCCTGAGCGACAACGCCTGGGCATCCGAATTGATCGGCGTCGACATCTCCAAGCACGCGGTCAAAGCGGCTTGCCGTCGCAGCCGGACGATCAACTGGCTGGTTGCCTCTAGCCGCCAACTTCCCGTTGCACCACACAGCCAGGACGCCCTGCTCAGCTTATTTGCGCCGGTCAGCAAAACCATGTTTACCCAAACGCTCAAACCCAGCGGGCTGTTACTACTGGCGACAACCGGCAGCGAACACCTGCTACAGCTACGGCAACAGATCTACAGCCAAGTCCGGCAGGAGAGTCACGACCCCCTGGCTGAATTAGCTCCCGAATTTGAACTGATCGAACAACAATCGGTGCAGTACCGCTTCATGCTAAATGATAGTGAGTCGATTATGCAGCTCCTGGGAATGACCCCGCACCAGTGGCGCGCCGATGGCGATGCTCGCCAGCGACTACAACAACTGCAGCAGCTAGAGTTAGATCTCGACGTCAAGCTACACCTGCTTCGGACCAACGGCTCGTGACCAGCCAAGACCCCAACGCGCCCGATGACCGGCCGTCGTTGGGCAACCGCATTAAAGCCTTTTTACTACGCCAAACGGATGATCCGCGTCGCAACCTCAACTGGGTTATCAGTGGTGCGGTGTTGTTCTTTCTCGGTTTGGGGTTGGTGTTTTATGCTGAGAAGCAGCTTCCCAGCTCACTGGCACAAGAACTTACCGCACTGGTCGGGCTAGCATGCCTATCGATCGGCGCTATACTGACCGCCTGCGGTTATATCAGCCTCAGCCTTCTGCGAATTTTCAGGTTTATTAACGATGAGTCAGACCCAAAACGATCGCCACCCCGACATTGAAATCTACGTTAACAAGTGTTCGCTGAAGCAGGTCGAAGATTGGCTCGAATCGGTATTCGAACAGCTTGAAGCCAACGGCAAAAAGGGCAACAGCTATCGGTTTAGCGCGACATACGATAGCAATGCAATCCCGATCACCGTGATCGAGAAAGCCGCTCCGGGCTATACCAGCATATGGTTTGATTCCACCGACACCCCTTGGGCTCGCGATCTGGACTGCGCCCGCCAAGCACAGCCTCAGCTCGACACCGAGATCCGCTGTATCGCATCGGGCTGGAAAGAGGGCGACGAACCCGACGAGTGGTGGTCAGTAACCGGCAGCGGTGAGCAGAAAATTCAGTGGAACGGCTAAAGCAGGCGATCGATAGGAAAGGTCAAGAATAGAGGGCTAGGAGTTTAGCGAGTCTTTAAGCCGCGATCTTAACCCGCGACTGTTTGACCTCATCAACCATGTGGTAACGCTTAGCCAGCACCGCAGCCTGACTCAACGGCACCGACTCGTTTTGCGGGTTCGCTGAAGCATCCGTCAGACGTCTCCTGATTAACCCCGGCGGTACCGTTTCCAGCCAGCTAACCCACATCTGTAGGTCACCGATCCGGCCATCCTGCAACGCACCAGCCATCTGACCAACCATCTCCGGCGTATACAGATCGTTACGATCCCAGGCAGCGCTATCCTCAACACCGTCATCGGCTTTGGCCGCCAGCTGCTGCGCCCACTCCTGCGACGCCGAGATCATGCTGAGCATCAGCGCAAACTGAGCACCGTCCGGACGCTGGACGGCCGAATTCACTCCAGTGTGGAGCGATTCTATCCGTGCATTGATGATCTCTTCAGGTCTCATCGCGTTCCAGATTATGCTGATATCGGGTTAGGTGACGTAAAGTCCGAGCATATTGCTCGATAATTTAAGTGTCGATCCCCTATTAATCGGCCGGATAACCACTTTCTTTAAGACATCAGCGAGTCTTTTTAGGTTCCGCCGGGCGGGTTATGATGCGTTACTACGTTTCCACAATCAGCCACAGGCCTACCGATTCCATGTCCCGCTACCGTCCGCCCTCCGCTCCTAAGTCAAAATACATTACCGCCGAAGGCGAGCAGGTGCTGATCAAGGAGCTGAAGTTCCTCTGGAAGGTGAAGCGGCCGGAAGTGACCGAGTCAGTACGCGAAGCCGCGGCACAGGGCGATCGTTCTGAAAATGCCGAATATATCTACGGCAAGAAGCAGCTACGCGAGATCGACCGCCGGGTACGTTATCTGAGCAAGCGCTTGGAAGACTTCACCGTGGTTGATCGCCCGCCCAGCGATACCAGCAAGGTTTTCTTCGGTGCTTGGGTGACACTAATTGACAAAGATGAGGCGCAATATCGTTATCGCATCGTCGGCCCCGACGAGATCGATAGCAACAAGAGTTATATCAGTATCGACTCACCAATGGCGCGGGCATTGATCAAGAAAACAGTCGACGATGAGATCGAAGTCACCACCCCCACGGGTGCTCGTTATTACGAAATCATCGCAATCGATTATTGCGTTTAACGTCCCTATATAGAGCCGATGTCAGCGACCCTTTTTACACGTTATTGAGCAAAAAAAACGCCAAACACAGTAACGCTTCTCATCCCTACAGGTAGCACAGCACCATCACGCTCTTGCAAACAACAATTGGCCCTTGTCGTTAAGCATCTGACAAACGCTCTGTTGCTCAACCAGATAACGCAGGTGTGCCAGCGTTTCGCCGTTGGCTAAACTCAAGTCCAGCCCTTGAATGGCCCGTGGATATAGCAGCAACGACAACTGCCTCACCGTCATTGGCTGCTGCAGTAGCGATAAAATTCGATCCAGCAATGCCTGATGCTCATCAACCAAGTCCTGCACCCGCCGCTGCAAGCCGTGGAAGGGATAATTGTGCGCCGGCAACACCAATGTATTCGCAGGAAGGTCGGACAAACGCCCCAGCCCTTCTAACCAATCCTTGAGCGGATTCTCTTCTGGTCGATGGGCGATTGCGCTGACATTGGAACTAATCAATGGCAGCACCTGATCACCGGAGATAAGCAGCTGACGTTGCTCGTTATAGAAACAGACATGTGCCGGTGAGTGTCCCTTCGTCACAATCATCCGCCAGTCATCACCCCCAATCGATATACGCTCCCCCTCTTTAAGTTCGATGTACTGATCGGGCAACGGTGCATAAAACTGGGCAAGAATCTGCCAGCTATCCGCCAACGCAGTGACGGTCTACGCGTCATGTCCGGCTCGGCGGTAATAGCTTAATAGCTCATCACTAACCGCCTGACCATAACTACGTTGTAACGTCTGTGCATCGTCGTATTCTTGAGCTGACATCCATAACGGCAGCTGCCACTGCTTGGCCAGCCAGCACTACCGACATGGTCCGGATGATAATGCGTCGCCAGGATCCCTTTTAGCGGTTTATTACCCAACGCCTGGGCCACAACACGCTTCCAGACCTCATGTGTACCGGGGTAGTTAAGCCCGGTATCAACCAGATACCAACCGTCAACGTCTTCAAGCAGGTACAAGTTGACGTGATCTAACGCATACGGCAATGGCATCCGCAACCATAAGATCCCCAGATACAGCTCTAGCCAATCCCCAATATCGGGGGTCGGATAAACTTCTTCCTGATTACCCATAATCTTCAGCCAGCCTCAAAAGCCTCATTGGCATCGGCGG
>JBALVL010000048.1:0-32754 GCA_036961355.1 Motiliproteus sp. | reverse complement strand
CCGTCTAAAGATTCAACGATTTAACAGAGACGACAACTATCCTGACACGGGGGGACTGTATACAAGCTGGGATATATTTTTAACTAATTTTGAAAACTCAAGCACTTCTTTTGTTTTCTCAAGCCTTTGATTTTTATCATAAATAGTCACACCAGAAAAAAACAACAAAGTAACAACAGGCAACAACAAGTACACATTAAGCTTTGAACTTATGCCATTATTATAAAATATATTTATCAATTAAATACAACCTTATCTTTGTCACTTATTACAAACTAAGTTTAAACTAAAGAAACAGAGAAAATCATCAGAGAACCCAACAACCCTTAATAATTAATCTAAAAAACAGATGTAACATTAATGCCGTTAAAAACAAACCACCAATATACAGAACTATTATTAATCGATACAATAAATTTAAAATTTGACACGAGACATTCCAGTCTAAGCCGTTCACATCTAATGGATGACTAGTATTTATCAAGTAGTGACGAAACACTTCCTAGCATTTGATACATAAGTAATTACTGGGTCTCAGTTGCTGCCCAGGTTGACGAATAATCTCGCACGCGTAACCTGCTTCAATCGTGACACTGGCGGAGCTCGCCTGACTTATATCAACTCCTGTGGTCTAAATAGACCGTTCGTTGCTCCTCAATCGAGGTGACAGCATATTTTGTTGGTTTCTCTTAGTTAACATCAAAGGCGAGTATGTCCAGAGGGTGGGGGTATTAAACAAAATACTGCGCGCTCTTTCCTTGTGCCACATCAAGCCAAGCAGGCCTTAGGAATCCTATTGGGAAATATTTCTATAAGTGTAGTGAGTACTGTATTACCTTCGATTCGTTCACAACCGGTATCAGGATTCCTTTGACCAATACACGTCCCCTTTTCAGGTATCACGCCTTATGAAGCTCAAGGAGCGGTCGGTTCCCGTCAATTTATCACTGGCTTCAATGATGTGCGCCACTTTGCAGGTCGCAACTTTTTCAGCTTTGAGATGATTCTCCACGAAACCTGCAACATTTTGGAGGTACAGATCGGTGATCTGAGCAACCCCTAAGATTCTGGATACATGCTTTTGGGATTTAAAACCTTGTTGGCACTGAAGGGATCGAATTCTTTAGATGTTCCGATTACGCTCAGTTCAGCGACATTGGCATTTTGTTCGACCCGACCTCGGAAGCGATTCCTGAGCCGGGGAGTCTTGCTCTGATCGGCCTGGCGCTGGCAGGTCTTGGGTTTAGTCGGAAGCGAAAAAGCAGCTAACCCTGCGCGAACTCCGTATCAAAAAAGCGATGCTACATGCATCGCTTTTTTTTGCTTGTATAAAAGCTGGCACATCTAAGTGGTTAATGTGCTGTGATAATTTCGTCTATCACTCCAGAGTCTTGTAACTCATGGATCACTCTATTGATCTGCGGTAACAATTTCCGTGCTTCGGTTTTTTTTGAGAAACCGATGTAGAAGGGTTTTTCGTACAAGCTTTTCGAGGTCGCTATGATTTTTCGCTCCAACCCTAGCCGTTTAACGAACTCTTGACCGACAATCTCATTAGTAGCGACCAGATCCACTCGATCCAAAGCCAGCAATCGAAAACAATCCTTGTCAGTGTCCATCATGGCAACATTCAACGCGACACCGTTATCAATCTGTTTCTGCATCGTATCAGCGATACTAAAAGAGCCCTGCACCGCAATCTTGTAACCGGTCAAATCCTCATAGTCCTTCCATGATATCCCTTCAGGAAACCTGGCTGGTTTATAAAAGAACACGGTCCGAGCTTCGAATAAGGGGGCCGAAAAAACCATGTACTCTTCTCGATCCACTGTTTTAAAGAGCATAGGAATTCCATCATAGGAACCGATTGCCACTCCATGTAAAGAACGCTTCCAAGGTGTCAGCAACACTTTGGCATCAACACCGTCAATACGATTAAAGATCTGATTGATCAACTCAACAGCGATCCCTGACGTCGCTTGAGAGCCATCCGCAGCGTCACCCAGCACATACGGTGGCCAGGGATCATTCACCAAAACCACACCATTCTGAGCGAATACCAAGCCGGACAAAAAGAACCACAACAGTGCGCCCGTAAAAAACCGACCCATAACTCCCCCCAATCCTCTGCAAACCGGAACTGCACTCTCTTGCGGTATAAATTCAGCGTTATTTAATAGCTCAACATACCCTCTCCGCCAACACCCGATCAACAAACATCCGCAATAACCCCCTATCATTATCTGTTGGTCAAAATTTAACGAATTAAGTCTATATACATTCTAGCCCTAGTTTTCCCCGTATTGTGTTATCACTGAGCCAAGACTTTAGCGTATGCGCAGGAAAGTTTTATAGACCTCTGTCGAGCGGAATCTCGACTACATTTCAACTACCTAGAAGATAAGGATGTGTTATGACCATCATGCAAAAAGTCTACTGGCTAGTAGCGAGTCTCGGCAACCTGTTGAGCCTGAGCTTGTGGTTTAGTGTGGGAGGCGTAGGTCCAACCTCGTTGGTTATCATAAGCCTCAGCTATACCGGGATCGGCTATTATGACCTCCATTACAGCCACCACAACCTCAACCGGCTGTACCCTGTGGTCGCCTACATTCGCTATTTTCTTGAATCGTATCGGGTGGAGATTCAACAGTATTTTATCGCCAATGATCTCGATGAGCGGCCTTTTAACCGCGAACAACGCTCACTGGTCTATCAACGTGCCAAAAACGTACGTGACACGATCGCTTTTGGCACCCAGCGTAACCTGCTCGAAGAGAACTACCTGAGCCTGTGGCAATCACTGCGCCCCACCACCGTTAAAGAAGAGGTCAAATGGATTCGGTTCGGCGGCTCCGGTTGCAGTCAACCCTATGATGCCTCCTACCTGAATATTTCAGCCATGAGTTTTGGTTCACTCAGTGCAAACGCGATTGAAGCACTCAACCTGGGCGCGAAAAAGACCGGTTGTTTCCACAATACCGGTGAGGGCGGGGTCAGTCCTTACCACCTCAAACACGGTGGCGACATCGTCTGGCAGATCGGTTCAGGGTTATTCGGCTGCAGGGACCATGCGGGCAACTTCGATCCGGATAGTTTCGCCAAGGTAGCTCAGACAGCCCAGGTAAAAATGATCGAGATAAAGTTATCGCAAGGAGCCAAACCGGGTCATGGCGGCGTTTTGCCTGCCGCCAAGATCACCGACGAGATTGCCGCCATCCGTCAGGTTTCAAAAGACAGAGACTGTATTTCTCCGGCTGTTAACCCCGAATGCACCACCCCGATCGCACTGGTTAACTTCATCGCTAAGCTCAGGCAATTGAGTAAGGGGAAACCCATAGGATTCAAGCTGTGCGTGGGCAACCCCGTCGAGTTACTCGGTATCTGTAAGGCGATACTTGAGACTGGCATCAGCCCCGATTTTATCACTGTCGATGGCGCCGAAGGTGGCACTGGCGCGGCACCGGTCGAGTTTTCAAACCGGCTGGGGATGACCTGCCTGGAGAGCGTCTATATCGTTCATAACGCCTTGGTAGGGGCCGGACTCAGGCAACAGGTTAAGATCATCGCCTCGGGGAAAACCGCGTCCAGCTTTGATCTACTGGCCAAGATCGCCGTCGGCGCCGATACCGTCAATGCAGCGCGTACCATGATGATGGCACTGGGTTGTATCCAAACGCGGCATTGCAATACCAACCTGTGCCCGACCGGTATCGCGACCCAAGACCCGGCACGAAGCAAAGCGATCGACGTTGTAGCCAAGAGCGAGCGGGTCAAAAACTTTCACCACAATACCCTGGAAAGCTTTTACGAACTGGTTGGTAGCATGGGACTGGATGACCCCGCCAAGCTCAGCTCGAACATGCTAAAGCGGCGCACCCCCTACGGCTTACTGATGTCGGCCGGTAGCCTGATGCCACCGTTAACAGATAAGGTACTGTTGTCCGATAGCCAAGAATTGGGACCGTGGCAGGAGTGGTGGAAGCAAGCGAACAGTGACGAATTCTATGCTGAAGACATCCAGATTATGACCCCGATTGAACTGGCGCCACGACCGGTAAACCACTAGCTGCCGGTCTATTTATCGATCATCTGCTCAGCGGTGAGGATCAACTGCGATCAAGATAAGCAGCGAGCAGCTCCAACTCGCTCACCCCGGCCAATGTGCCGGGTAACTCGGGCAGTTCAAGCACCTTGAGGCCGCTGCCTTGAATCAACGCAGAGCGATGCACCTGTTCGATGCGTCCCCTAAAGAATGCACTCATACGTTGTTGTAAGTCAGCCTCGGTATCCACCTCCGACATTGGCGAATCGAGAAACCAGCGCGGGTAAGCCCGATTGATAATCAACCCCTGCAAGTGATAGCCCGCCTCACGCAGATCCTGATAGAACGCCTGACCCTGCCTGAGTTTGGCCGGATCCGGAGAGACGACCAAACAAAAAGCGGTTTGATCACTTTTGAGCAACGCCTCTGCCGCCCGTGAACGAGCCGCAATCACATCGGAGAACGGCCCTACGCTGGCGACAAAATCCGATACAGCTTCAATAAATTCAGCACCCGTCATCTTTGACAGAGCCTTGAGCCATACCTGCGTACTGCCAATCAGAAGCTGATTAAACAGCCCCATCTTCTTGACTCGGCCGGCGAAGAATTTTGCCACCGTTCCTTCAAACAGCGCCGCAATTCGCTCCGGCGCATGCAGGAAATCGATCGCGTGATCCGACGGCGGGGTATCAAGGATGATCAGGTCGTAATCACCACTGGCCGACAACTGCTGCAACCACATCAGCGACGTAAACTCTTGCGACCCACTCAGCGACGTGGTCAATTGCTGAAATAATGGGTTCTGTTTCAAACGTTGCTTTTCAGCATTGCTGACCTGAGCCTGGTCAATAAAATGCTCGAAAATCCGTTCGGGCTGCAACATCGAGATCCACAGCCGACCGGTTGTCTTTTCTGAACTGCCTTCTGGCTTTACGTCTGCTCCCGTGCTCGAACTTGTTTCGGGATGCGTTGGGGTTGCAGACAAAGGAATCTCAGTCAATTGATGGTCGATACCATCCAGCCGGAGGGCACTGGCCAGCCGTCGTGCCGGGTCAACAGTCAATACCAGCACCCGCTTGCCCTGCTTGGCGGCGGCAATGCCCATTGCCGCCGACACTGTTGTTTTACCGACTCCACCCGTACCTGCACAGACCACTATCCGGTAATCGTCAAAGATCTTATCAATCATCGACGACTCCGGTGACTAAGTTGAGTGAATCCGCGCTCTCGAGTACCTGCGCCAGCACATCGACTTGCCGGCTCAGGTCAACCTCAAAACAAAAAGGCAGTTCTGCAACCGCAGCTTTACCCGAATGCTGACTCAGTTCATCCAGTACCCGAGTCTGTCGTTGCTGCCAATCATTCAGGTAATTGCTAAAACTATCCCCTGCTGTTTCTGCCGCTTCCTCCACCTCCGCTATATCACTCGGTAGGGTCTTGTTACAGATAAAGTCGGCATTGATATCGAGCTCATTGGTCAGCGTAACCGACAGTTCCAGCGACTCAGCCAGCGGCAACTCTTCAGGGAGTGTGACGATCAGATAGCGGCATAAGGTCGGATCGCTCAACTGCCGCATCATCTTGCGACATTGCTGCCCCATCGGTCCGCTGCGAATCGATTGGGCTAGAGCATTGGGAGCGCGTAACAGTGCCAGAAAATGGCCGGTGGAAAAACAGTCGACCACGGTAATATCGTAGCTGTTTACAGAGCTCTGATTCTGCTCCAGGCAATGGGTTAATTTGCCGACGATCGCCAGCTCTTTTAATCCGGGTAGAGTATTCAGCACACCGCGTGCCGGTTTACTGTCGAGTAGCAGTTTGGCGGCAGCTTCGAACAGAGTGAAGCGTTTGATATATTGTTTCAGGCTGGCCATCGGATCGAGCCTAAACAACTCAACCCCTTCTAAGATAGTCACCAAAGAGGTCGGATCAGCGGCATCTAACGAGCCCTGCTGCGTCTCATCAGCACCCGCCTCAACGGCACTAAAAAAACTGTGACTTGCCAGTTCTATCAACTGAACCCGCTTGCCCTGTCGTGCCTGTTGTAGTGCCAATGCTGCTGCAATGGTCGACTTACCGGTGCCACCCTTGCCGGTCACAAAAATCATTGCTGGCTCTGCGGTCACGCGTATTTCCTATAGCGACTTACGTAATCAGAATCCTACTCCGGTCGGTAATCTTCTGAACAGAGATAACTAGAAATGCTTTGTTAATAGCAGTGACGAGGCAGTTGGCTAGCACCAACACTAGCCAAGTTACTTAACCGAGCTACCTTTACACGGAGCAGATTGAGGCACCTGACCATTGCGTTGCTGCCACTCCTCGACGGTGTACGGATGAACAGCCAAAGCATGAATAGCACCCGCCAGCTCATCGGCCAACACCGCATAAACCATCTGATGACGTGCAACCGGTCGCTTGCCGCTAAAGTCATCGGATACCAAGGTTACTTTGAAGTGGCTATCCGTGGCAGGGCCACTGTGCATATGACTCTCGTTTTCGATCGCAAGGTGGGACAGTTCAAAACTCTGGTTCAGTTTTTGTTCAATGGTGGATTGCATAATGTCGCCTGTCGTTACATCAACCCGATCATCCATGATCGGGTTGCCCCTGATGGGGTTATCTAGATTGGATGGCCTGGACTGAAGGCTATAACTGTTAATAAATCCGTCTCTGCAGAAGAGATGATACCACTACGGTTTGTTTCCCAACCGGTTAAAATGTCGATGGATCCTGCGTGTTGTCACCCAGACAGCCACCATCACCAGCGGGATCGATATTCCGGTCGATAGCTCTTTGTTGATCGGTACGCCAAGGTCATAGAGCATTTCAAAGCCAAGCTGACAGATGCTGATCAGATAGTAGCTGATCGCCACTACCGACAACCCTTCAACCGTTTGCTGCATCATCAATTGTACTTTGCCGCGGTGGTTAAGCGAACTCATCAACTCCTGATTCTGTTCCTCAACCGTCAATTGTACCCGCGTGCGTAATAAGCGGCTGGCGCGGTCGATCCGGGTCGATAGGTCATCAAGCATCGAACTGGTGACTTCACAGGTGCGGACTGCCGGGCCCAAACGCCGTATCAAAAATTCATTCAGGGTTAGATGTCCCGCTACTTCACGCTCACGCTCGCGCAACACCTCCAGCCGTTGCTGCACCACCTGATGGTAGGCAGTCGTCGCTGAGAAGCGATAATTACTACGAGCCCGGAACGCCTCCACTTTAGCTGCCATCGCCGATAACGTATCCAGCAGCTGACGTTCATTGTCAGGACCGTCCATCATTGCGATCGCCTCGGTGACCTCTTTGAGCTGCTGATCAAGCTCATTCAACTGCGGACTGATCTCCCGCGCCAGCGGTAACCCCAGTGCGGCCATCAAACGGTAAGTTTCCAGCTCGATGAAACGCTGTACCATCCGCCCCAACTGGCTCTCACTCAACCCTCGGTTGTAGAGCATAAAACGGCCAAAACCGTCGCTATGCAGCCTGAACGTGGTCCAGACCGAAGCTTTACCATTAGCCGGTTGGGATCCGACCAATCGCAAATTTTCAAAATAACTGGCAACAACCTCAACCGGAGGTTCTGCGGTTCCTATCGCATCCTCAAGCAGCAAGTGGAATGCAGCGACGACTTTGCCCGGAAGCTGGCTTAACCACTCCGACGGAACCAGATCGATCGCATTAACCTTAAACGGCGAATGTTCGATCACCCCTTTGCGAATAAAAGTGTAACCGGAAAACTCGCTGTGACGCTCCCAGCGCAGCTCAAAAAGGCCAAAGTCCTGCTGAAAACAGGGCATGGTCGCGGTCGGTGCGGTGACTTGGTAACGGTCACACAGTGCTCCCAGCAGCGCTATCTCTTGCTGCTTCATACCCCCACCATGTTGAATAGCGATATGGGTCATCTGTGTTGGCGCGGCGAAGGTGTAAGAGGGGCGACTATGCAGCTCGTTATAGAGCTCATCACGCTGGGGATGAACAACTAAGCCATTCGCTTCGATACTGCTACCAGACAGCGACTGACCCGCGGCGAAGACAGGGCTCGGCTGGATCGAAAGAGATGACTGCGGCGCAGCGCTAGACGCTGCTGATGAAGAAGCTGACATACGAAATCACCGGCTATCAAAAAAATGGAAGGACGGGTTATAGCATTAGACCTAGGTATAAGAAAACTGTACTTGTGGCTATATCTTGAAAATCGGTCAAAAATACCTCTAAGTGGGTATAAATCATCCCCTTTTCCCGAGTCCGGTGATCAAATCCCTTGGCACCACGGATGGTCAGCATGGCTTGCAATGAAAACGTGGCGTTGCCGGCACCTCCTGTTGTTGCAATGCGTGTTGCAAAACGGTTTTTCAACCGGCCAACAATGGCCCTAGAGCTGCGCCATCATTAATGATTTGTTCGAACTATCAAACGCCAGCGGCACCGCTTTAATCTCGAACCACAGACTTAGCTGCTGCTGTGACAGCGGTTCAGGCCAATGCACAGCCAACTCATCCCAGGCACCCAGCTCGTTTTCAAACAGCTGCTGCCAACAACCCGCCAGCGCTTCATCAGCCTCCGCCGGAGTCTCAAACTCATCAACCAGATAAACTCGCCCTTCGTCATTCAGTGCTCCGGTGGCCAGCGGTTGCTCTAACTCACTCACCTCCAGCGGCAAAGCGTTGATCCAATCAAGATAGGGTTGTAGCGGTTGTAACAGCACCGCCGAGCGGTTGAGCAACTTCATAGTCATAGCCTTGTAGGTTTGAGCCGAAAGGAGCTGATTATAACGGCATCAGGCAGTAACATAGAGCCTTATTCAACCACCACCGGCCTCCCCTCCCCGATGATCATCCGTATTATTGACAGTCTCAGCAGTCGCCAGCAATGGATCGAGTTCTGCCGTCGGGAACGTCCCTACTGCTTTGTCCGGCGACCGGACACACTGATCGATTTCCAAACCACCTACCTCACGATCACCCTACTCAATCAACAGGTGCGACACGGCCAACAGGCGACCAAGTACAGTATCGGATCACGTGCCAGCATCGCGCCGGCATGGCAGTTCATCAAGGCTTGTCAATTTGACCTGCAACGGATGATAGACCTGCTTCAGCAGCAGCAATTTGATGGAAACGCTCGCGACAATGCATTGGCGGGGTTGCGGCGCGACACCCATATCCGCAAGTTTTTCGCCAAAGAACGTGCAGTGGTCTCCCCGGCCTTTCTCGGTCCGCTGCAGCCCCTTACAACCGCGCCTGCATTCTGGGATCTTCATACGGTCTGTCGGCTATTGGCCAATCAACAATTTGAGCAGTTACGCAGCGATAGCCCGGACAACATACAGGCCGATCCGGCAAAGGAACAAACGCCAGAGACGAAGGTACCTGACGCGAAAGCGCTGTTACTGACACTGATTGAAAATCCGGATCGCTGGCAGATCGAATCACGGCCGCCACGGCTCTATATCTATCGAAACCGCAACCATCTCTTCAGTCTGATACCGATGATGCAGCAGTCTGGCGCGGCACCACTGGCCGCGCAGTCGCTTTAGCTAACTGTAGTGTTTGGCTCTCCAGATCGCACTACAACAGCCCTGCAAGGATAAGAGATCAGAGTAGATAGGGTGAGAATAAAGTGTTTGCAGAATTTAATCGTTGAATGTCGAAGACATACGTATTGCTTGCCAATAAATTATCTATGCCCCCCATATACACGCAGTCAGATCCACTCGAAAAAAAGTGGCTATATAACGAGTGTGTAACATCTGTATGAGAAATATCAACAGCAGAAAGACATTGCTATAAGTACAGACATGTATCAACTAATGAGAACTACCTTTAAAAGATAAGAATCATTGCAGAACAAGCACTACACATCTAATTTACTGTATATCAATAATATAGCATCCTCATTAGACTGACTTTTCCTACTAAAAAAAATCGGATAGATAACAATGACCTTTAGAGTTGACCCGTATAAATCAATAAACGCGAGCCATGACCAGCCGGTATCAACTTAACCCTACCAACATAAATGATCCAAACTGCGCATAAACCAACCCCCGAGGATCTCTCATGCCTAAGCCCACCCGCCTACACACGGGCCATTTTGACCGTAAGCTAGCCACTCTGATATCAGCGTTACTGTTACTGATGGCACCCGTACCGGCCTTGGCTGTTGATCTGATTCCACTGCTGGGCTATACCGGCGGTGGTCAATTTGAAGACAGTGACAGCGGTGATCAGTGGAGTGTTGACGGATCAAATTCACTCGCTCTTATCTTGGCCTTCGATAGCGAACGCGATAAGCAGTACGAACTGTTATACAGCCGTCAGAGTTCGTCTCTGAGTAGTGATGATGGACTGACTTCAACCCCGTTGCTGGATATCGATTTTCACTATCTGCACTTTGGCGGCAACTACTTCTTTAATGGCAGCTCCGATCTATCCCCCTATGTTGCCGGTGGCATCGGTCTGACCTGGATCGATCCAAAGGTGGAGAATGGCAACGATCAGGTCAAGCCATCGATGAACCTGGCGCTTGGGCTAAACTGGATGCTAACGGAAAATCTGGGGCTGCGTACCGAGATGCGCGGTTATGGCAGCTTGATGAGCAACACGACGGTGATCAGCTGCGACGGCGCCTGCAACATCAAAGTCGCAGGCCAGCTACTGCTCCAGTACCAATTAAACGCCGGTATCCTGTTCCGCTTCTAACCGGCAGCCACGGCTGCAACACAGTTGCGATAAAGCAATCTGGGCGCTCACAAGACAGCAAGACCCTTTTTCCAGACACCGGCAATGTGGCGGAATCAAGCAGAGAATTGGGTCATGCTACCGCCCTAGTGCTCTTCCTATGGTGAGCGCTAAGTCAAAAAAAGATGGCAGGTACAATTAGAGAAAGAGATAAAAACAGATCGACGGTAACGGTTCAGTTTTGCTTTCGATCGCTAAACTGCTTTTGACTGGCTTGCTACAGATGATGGCGCTTGCGACTGATCTGGCTGAGCCTGCTGCAACCGTTCCTGCTGCTCTTCCCAGCGACCCAGCGCATCGTAATAGTGATCCCAGATACAGGGACAGCAACCGCCACCGCAGCACTCATGCCCTTTTGGGCGCTCAGGTTTTTCAATCAACTCAGACATCAATCAACTCGCAAGCATAGGCTAAAACAGCCTGCCATTATAATCTAACCACTCTCTTTTTTTAACCGCATAAAAGATGACATATATCAAAACAAGCAATAGGCAAACGTCGATTAACTTAAGTACTCTTCAGTAGAGCACCCCACAAACCTTCTCTTCAGCGGTGATGAAGCAGTGGAACAGTCCATGACATACCCTATCCCCATGCGTACCAAAACTATCGATACCACGCAGCATCGATGCGCGATAAACCCTAAGTGCACATCAAGCCAGAATACGTCCCCCTGCTGCCCGGCCTCGTGACAGCCGGCTGTTGCATAAATAATTTTTTCTAATAACAACCTTAATCAAGAGAAACAAATCATGAACTCAATTCGCGCCAAACTCTCCGGATTGCTCATGGCAGCCATGGCGATTCTTCTGGCCGTGGTTATCTGGAGTATTAGCAGCCTCTGGGATCAAATTCATGAGTATCAGTGGATCATCAACAACGACGCTAAAAACCAAAGCAGCATACTGCAGATTCAAGGTGACTTTAAGGTGCAGGTTCAGGAGTGGAAAAATGTCCTGCTGCGCGGCTCAAATCCGGAGAAACTCGACAAATACTGGGCTGGATTTCAAAAACAAGAAGCAAAAATCCAACAGGATACAACTGCATTAGTAGCGCAGTTAATCGAGCAGGCAAAAACTGATCTTCACTTTAAAGATTCTCCGGGATTGTCTTTGGTGCAACAATTTGTCGCCAAACACCAAGAGATGGGAGCAGCTTACCGCAAAGGTTTTGACGCTTTCACCAAAGCCAACTTGGAATCAGCCGTTGGGGATAAAGCGGTATCAGGTATCGATCGGGCACCCACTAAGCTCTTGGCAGAAGCAGCAACAGAGATGAGCCGATTGATGGCACTCGGCTCCAAAGAGGCACTGAATAACTCCCAAAAAGTCATCACCAGCACACTGATTCTGATCGCCATCGGTGTCATTTTATCGATCTGCGTCTTTATGGTGCTATCGAGCAGGTGGGTCGTTCTACCGCTACAATCTCTGACCAACAACCTCAATCAACTGGCTGCAGGCGACTTTTCACAATCGATCGACCACAACAGTGCTGATGAGATTGGCAAACTGGCCAACAGCTCTCGTCAACTGCAAAATAATATGATCGACATCATCTCCACGCTCACCACGGCTGCTCAGCAAGCATCTGATGCTGCTCATCATCTCGCCGATACCAGTTCTAAAGCGCGGGCGACCGTTTATGACCAGCAATCACAGACGGAGCAAGTGGCCGCAGCGATCAATGAGATGACAGCCACGGTACATGAAGTGGCACAACATGCGCAAAACGGTGCTGATTCGGCCCGTGAAGCAGACCAGCAAGCCCGCGCAGGTCATGCTGTTGTTTCCGAGACGATCACATCGATTAATACGCTGGCGGAAGAGGTAGAACGGGCCTCGTCCGTCATCGAAGCCTTGGCGCAAGACAGCAATAGCATCGGAGGCATTCTCGATGTCATTCGTGGCATCGCCGAGCAGACCAACCTACTGGCCCTCAACGCCGCCATTGAAGCAGCCAGGGCTGGCGAGCAGGGTCGCGGCTTTGCAGTGGTTGCCGACGAAGTCCGCAGCTTGGCGAAACGAACGCAAGAGTCTACCGAGGAGATTCAGCAGATGATCGAAAAGCTGCAATCAGGGGCAACCGATGCCGTGTCGGTGATGGAGTCCGGACGATCGCAAGCGAAGCAGAGCGTCGACAAAGCCGCTGAAACAGGCGAAGCGCTGGCCAGCATCGAACAGGCTATCTCTTTGATCAGTGATATGAATATCCAGATCGCCAGTGCTGCCGAAGAGCAATCTTCGGTCGCCGAAGAGATAAACCAGAATATAGTAGCGATCAGCCAATCGACCGAAGTGACTGTAGAGAACTCCGCCGCAATCGAAAGCGTCAGCTCAGAAGTCGCCGACCTCTCACGACAGTTCCAGCAGATTACAGGCCGTTTCACCGTGTAATCACCGATTAAACACCTTGGTCCATAGAATTACTGCCAGGGCCGATAACAGCTTGTGAGCCTTCAGATCACAACAATAAAAAAGCCTGCTTCAAGTTCCTGTAGCGGAACCGATTAGCAGGCTTTTTATTGTCAGTTGATCGCTACAGAATCAATGGCAGATTTTGTAGCAAGGCCGATAATTGGAGAAGTTCAGCTTCATCCTCCGTTGTTCAACAAACTGTTGTAATAGCTTATCCAGCGCCTGCATCAAGTCGGCATCGCCACTCAGCTCAAACGGGCCGAGCTGCTCAATTTCCCGGATGCCGCTCTCTTTGACATTACCGGCGACAATACCGGACAAGCCTCGCCTGAGATTAGCCGCCAATTGATGCAGTGGCTGGTCTCGGTGCAGATCAAGCTGCGCCATATTGTCATGGGTTGGCTCGAACGGCTGCTGGAACAGCTCATGATCGATATATAGCGGCCAGTTAAAATGGAACGCCTCATTGGTGCGCCGACGATGACGGGTCACCTGTGAAATCCCCTTCTTCATCTGTCGGGCCACTTCTTCCGGATTATCGATGATGATGCGGTAAAAGGCAGCAACTTCATCACCTAGGCAGTGACGAATAAAGCGATCGATGCTGTCAAAATACTCTTTGGCCGATTCCGGGCCCGTGAAGATCAATGGAAACGGAATATCGCGATTGTGATCATCCATCAACACCCCAAGGATAAACAGGATCTCCTCAGCAGTACCCGCGCCGCCGGGAAAGACCACCACACCATGCCCTAGCCGGACAAACGACTCCAGCCGCTTCTCGATATCGGGCATGATTATCAGTTCGTTGACAATCGGGTTCGGCGATTCTGCAGCAATAATTCCCGGTTCGGAGATACCGACGTAGCGACCGTGATCGATACGCTGTTTGGCATGGGCGATCGTCGCCCCTTTCATCGGCCCTTTCATCGCACCCGGACCGCAACCGGTACAGATATCGTAACCGCGCAGCCCCAGCTCATAACCCACCGATTTGGTATACAGATATTCCTCACGACCGATAGAGTGGCCGCCCCAGCAAACTATCAAGTTTGGCTTAGTACGCGGCTTAACAGCGTGGGCATGGCGCAGAATATGGAACACCTCATTGGTGATTGCCTGCGACGGTTTCAGGCGACTGTAGTTCAGGTCCAGTTCGTCGCCGACATAGAGTATATCGCGCAACACCGCAAACAGATTTTCACGGATACCGACCATGATTTTGCCGTCGACAAACGCTGACTCAGGGGCGTTGAGCAGGTCGAGCTGAATTCCCCGGTGTTTCTGACTGATCTTGATATCAAAGTTATGAAACCGCTCCAGTACCTCGCGGGTATCGTCCATATCGCTGCCACAGTTCAGAACCGCCAACGCACATTTTCTGAACAGCTGGTACAGACCGGTATTGCTGGTGTCTTGTAGGCGGGCTATCTCATACTGAGATAGCGTATTGAGTTCGTTGATCGGGGTAACACTGGTAGTAACGCCAACGTATGAATCCATAAGCTCTCCAATAACACGGGTTAAAAGCACAGAGTGGAACACAGGTCGGTTGCTAAACGAACAGTTAACGATTATCAGATATCACTGCTCGGTGATGACAGACCGATCCCGTTTGGCATAAACGCTAGTTAAACAACATAACCCTTTTACTAACAACTGCTTGTAAATCAGAATGAAAAACAAACATGCCCTTACAGCATAGCTCGAATGTTATGACAGAACAGTGACAACCCTAAAATAGATCGACTGAGGGCTATGGTCTCCACCGGTGAGGTTAATCAGAAAGGGTCTCTACCGGCTGCCGTAACTGGTATCGGTTGAATAGCAAGATGGCGATTGTAGCGACCAGAACCAGCGGCAGCATCGCTTGATTGACGGTTGCCCAGCCAAACAGGTTTTGCAGCACACCGGAGAAAAAACTCGCCAGCATGACAGACATCGATACCAGCATATCATTGACCCCTTGCACCCTCGCCTTCTCTGCCGGTAAGTAGGCTTCGGTTAGCAGACTGGTAGAACCGATGAACAGCAGATTCCAGCCGACACCCAACAGCAACAGTGCTGCCGAGAAATGCCACTCGCTAATACCCAGTAGGTTGATCACGATACAGCCCAGCATCAACGCAGCGCCGCAGAACATCACATGGCTGGTGCCATAGCGGCTGATCATCCGACCAGTCAGAAAAGAGGGCGCGAACATTCCCAGCACGTGCCACTGAATAACACCGGCGGTGGTCGGAAAATCAAAACCACAGCCGGTCATCGCCAGTGGTGTGGCATTCATGATCAACGCCATCACCGCGTACGAGACCACAGCGCCAATAATGGCCACCATGAATACTGGCTGCGCCATAATCTGCGCCAGTGGCCGTTGTTCACCGCTGATCTCTTCAGCCGAGGCGGCCGGTATTCGTATCCAGCGCAGCGCTGTCAGCACTAACAGATACAAGCCGATCAGGCCGATAAAACTGCCGCCATAGAGCGTCTCCGGCAACCACTCACGGCTCCAAATCGCTAAATTGGGGCCTAACAGTGCCGCAGCAATACCACCGGTCATCACCAGCCCAATCGCTCTATTTTTGGCATCACCGTCGCAAGCATCAACTGCTGCAAAACGGTATAACTGACTGATGCCGATACAAGCCCCGATAAAGCCGGTACCGATACAAAACAGCGTCAGCGAACGGTAATGCAAGGCACTTAAGCACAACAAAGCACCACCGATGCCGATCAGGTTACCCAACACGAATCCATTACGCCGGCCGATTCGCTTCATCAATAACGACACCGGCAGCGTGGCCAGCATCATGCCACCAAACTGGACCGCCACCGGCAGGGTAGCCAGTAACGGATCGGCCGCCAACGACGTACCGATCAAAGCGGTGACCGAAACCAGTAACACATTGCCGGTGACCAGCAACGCCTGACACAGCGCCAGTAGAGTGACATTACGATTGATCAAAACCGAACCAAGACTCCGGCCGAACGTTACCGCTCTCATCATCCCAAATTCTCGCTACTGCGGCGACCAACCCGCGATGTGGCAAACAGTTGCTCGACAAAGGTCGGTATCACCTCACTGGCCGGACCGTAGACCTGCTCGGAGAATGCCGATTCTTGCTTTGAAGGCTCCAGATTCAACTCCACTGTATGCGCGCCAGCTAACTGCGCCACTTGGACAAACCCGTTGGCTGGATAGACGCTGCCGGACGTACCGATGGAGATAAACAGGTCGCAGTTTTCCAGTGCGTCGTAGATCCGTGCCATCGCCATCGGCATTTCGCCAAACCAAACAATATCGGGACGTAACCGCCCCGGCTGACCACAACACGAGCAACGGCTATCGGGGCTCATATCACCTGTGACTGCACGCACCTGCTCGGTCGCAATACAGCGTGATTTCATCAGTTCACCGTGCATGTGGATCATCCGGTCGGAGCCGGCTTGTTCATGTAAATTGTCGACGTTCTGGGTCACCAATAAATATTCACCCTCTAGCTGTTGCTCCAATAATGCCAACGCATGATGTCCGGGGTTTGGCTGGGTAACCGGGTTGAGCAACTGGCGACGGCGCTGATTGTAAAAATGATGTACCAGCGCGGGATCGCGGGCAAAACCTTCGGGCGTCGCGACATCTTCGATCCGGTGGTCCTCCCATAAACCGTCGCTGGCACGAAAGGTTCGCAATCCAGATTCAGCAGAGATACCGGCGCCAGTAAGCACCACAATTGATCGAAAAATAGCCATTAATAATTCCCGATTTTGGAGGTCGTCAACTCCGGTTAATGCAGGTACGATAGATCTGAACCTTGGTTAAGGAAACCCATGGGGAAGTTAAGGATGTCCATGAGCTACCTTTAGTATCAGGGCCGGATTCTCGCATGAAGGAGACCTAATAGATGCGCTCATCCAAGTTGTATATTTTAGATACTAACGTTCTGCTGCACGATCCCAACTGCCTGACCGAATTCAAAGAACAAGATATATCCATCCCAATGACGGTGCTAGAAGAACTCGACAGCATCAAAGACCGTAAGAAAAACGTGGCTCAGGAAGCCCGTATCGCCATCCGCGCCATCGATCGTATTCTCAGTAAGGCCAAGACACCTGAGGATATCTCTGGTGGTGTTAAAATCACCCTACCCACACCCGATCCGGAGACAAAACTCGGCAAGCTGTCTATCTTCCCCGATCATGAACTGTCGATGCGAAAAGGTTTTTTGCCCGACCACAATAATAACGACAACCATATCATCAATGCCGCGCTCCACCTGCAATCGATCTATCAAGATCGGCAGGTCATACTGGTCACCAAAGATATCAATATGCGGCTCAAAGCGTTGGGCGCCGGACTTAAGCGGGTCGAAGATTACCGAACCGATCAGTTGATCTCTGATCTTGATCTGCTCACCGCCGGTTATCATAAATTCGACGGCAATTTCTGGGATCAGGTCAACGATGTCAAGACCGAGCAGCACGACGGCCACACCTATCATCGAGTCTCGCGTAAGCTGTTGCCCGACACCTACCTCAATGAATACATTTACGATGACGACGGCTTTGCTGGCCGGGTTGAGCAGATCACCGATACCGATGTCAGCCTGCTCGATATCAACCAACGCTTCTTAATGGACCAAGAAAACTGGGGTATCAAGCCGCTCGACCTGCCACAAAGTTTGGCCATCGATGCCCTGACCGATCCCAACATCGATCTGTGCATCATCAACGGCGCGGCGGGTTCGGGTAAAACGCTGCTAGCGCTGGCCGCCTGTCTGGAGCAAGTGATCGAACAGAAACGTTATAACAAGATCATCGTCACCCGCAGTACCCCGCCGGTAGCCGAAGATATCGGTTTTTTGCCCGGTACCGAAGAGGAGAAGATGACACCTTGGCTAAGCGCCATTCAGGATAATATGGAGGCGATGCACGAAGGTGACGAACAGCCTGGCAGCAGCATCAAGTACACCATCGAAAAGGCCAACATCCAGTTCAAATCGCTGAACTTTATCCGTGGCCGTAGCATCCAGGAAGCATTGGTACTGATCGACGAGGCGCAAAACCTGACCCCGTCACAGCTCAAGACAATCCTGACCCGTTGCGGCAAAGGGACCAAGATGATCTGCCTCGGCAACCTGGCCCAGATCGATTCTAACTACCTGACACCATTAACCTCAGGGCTGACTTACATCGTCGAACGCTTCAAAGACTATGAAGGCTCTGCCACCATTCACCTTGAGAGCGTAGTCCGCAGTGCACTGGCAGAATACGCCGAGAGTAATCTGTAGTCCTAACTAGCAGCTACAACCAGAAGTGAAAACGAAGCGTTAAACCAGACGTTGAATAAGAAGATAAACAGATAGCTAAATCACGACAGCCAGAAAAAGAAAACGGGCATCAATGATGCCCGTTTTTTTGGTCTTCAGAACAACACTACTCGGCCGATGTTGGCTCCTCAGCCGAGTCACCAAGAACAAATGATACCTCACCGCTTTCGCCAGTGAACAAACCCGGTCCTTCGGGTATCTCATTCTGATCCTGATAAGCCATCGGTTGAGCACCCGAACAGCCGACCAACAACCATCCGGCTAATAACAGGGTAGCCCCAGCAAGCGAGCCAGCCTTCTTCATCTTAAGTCGTTCCATGATGTTTACTCTGATCATTAACGCTACCTGTTAAAATTTTACCCGCGCACCAATAAGCGCAACCGCAACATCCTCATAGTTGGCGGCTCCGCTGTTATCTTTGAGCTCATAGTTGCGCACTCCTGCATAAGCCTCGGTGGAGAAGGCTTTTATGTCTCGTACATACTGCACGCCATACGACGTACCTTCATGCCCCGCTTCGGCCTCATCACTGAGGTGGTAGTCGACTGAGAAGGCGTTATCACCCATCCTATAACCGACTTTGAGGTAACCAAAATCGGCATCCGAACCGCTTTTGGCATCTCGGCTACCGCCGGCAGCAGTAACATTCAAACCACCATCCAGCGCCACCGAAACCGATCCAGCCAGTTGGCTATCATTGTCACCGCTATCGTAATCCACATACCCGAGCCCGGCGGCGAGCTTCATGCCGGAGTAATTCGCTCCGTAATGCAGGCCAAGATCGCTGTCACCTGAATCGGCATGGCTAAGACCTAGCGAAAAACCCGCCATGCTCGGCGTATCATAACGAAATCGGTCCTTGCGGCTGTTGCCATCCATGTTGGTGAACACACCACCCACTGTAATGCCGGACCCCGGGACTTCGGCTTTGTCTCCCGACTCTCGAAACAACAAGCCGCCGCCGCTAATGTTGGTGTCCGAATAACCCACCAGGGTCGTCCCCGACATATCTTTCTCTGAGGTGCCATCCGACGCGGTAGAACCCTGCCCGACCGAGATCTTGCCCCAGTTATCGCTCACGGTGAATTCGAGTATCCGCTCGCCAAATTCAAAATCATTGTCGCCTCTATCCTGATTTACATCGGCCGTGCTGTTCGACTCGGCTTGAAACTCCATATTGATACCAACGGTGGTTGTGTCGACCGTCGTTGCACCGTTAAAACGCACCCGGGTTGACGATGAGTCATTATCCACATGGCGTGTTTGCGAGGTCTCTCCGTCATCAAAAAACATCACCGCTCGGTTAATATGACCCGACAATTTTCCATCAATGGCTGCCATCAGCGGCGACGAAACAAACGCCATAGTGACCGCTGTTGCTATTACTGTTTTATCAAAACGCATAATGTTCACCCTTCAGTCTTTGATTAACAATTCGCCAACTGCGCTCGAATACAGCCACATTAAAACGGCCGTATGAGTAACCCTAGCTAAAATCAACATAGACGTGAGATCGCATTCTGACAAGCAAGCGACCAGTTATTCTATGTCCTATACTTTTTCTTTTTATTTCGGCTTTTTAAGCTTATGTGGTGTCGATAGACGACCAATGGACAGCAAACGATAAAAAAATGCTTCCTTATCCGAAAACAGTGTCATTAATCAAGCTTTTTAACGACCTTAGGCGTATAATACCGCTCCTTTTATTATTTATTACCTTGGTTGCCTTACATGTCTGACCCTACCCCTACCTTCGCTGAGCTCGCGCTTGACGACTCCCTCTTGCGCGCTGTCACCGAGCTTGGCTACGAAACACCGTCGCCGATCCAGGCTCGCTGTATCCCGCTACTGCTCGAAGGTAAGGACGTTCTCGGCATGGCACAAACCGGAACCGGTAAAACTGCAGCGTTCGCACTGCCGTTGTTGAGCCGCATCGATCTTAAAGCCAACCACCCTCAGGTACTGGTATTGTGCCCGACCCGTGAACTGGCAGTGCAGGTCGCGGAAGCCTTCCAAGTGTATGCGCGTCACCTATCCGGCTTCCATGTCATGCCGATCTACGGCGGACAGAGCTACAGCATCCAACTGCGCCAACTCAAACGCGGTCCTCAGGTTGTGGTAGGCACCCCAGGCCGGGTCATGGATCATCTGGAACGCGGCACCCTCAAGATTGATCGCCTGCAAGCACTGGTACTCGACGAAGCCGACGAGATGCTTCGCATGGGCTTCATCGAAGCGGTCGAGACCATCATGGCGAAAACGCCAGCAGAGCGGCAAACCGCACTGTTCTCGGCCACTATGCCTAACGAGATCCGCCGCATCACCACCAAGTACATGCGCGATCCTCAGCAGATCAAAATCGCCTCCAAGACCTCAACCGTCTCCAATATTGAGCAGCGTTGCTGGATGATTCAGGGCGTTAACAAGCTTGATGCCCTGTCACGGATGCTCGAGACCGAAGATTACGACGGCGTCATCATCTTTGCTCGTACCAAGAACGCCACGGTAGAGCTGGCCGAAAAGCTCGAAGCTCGCGGCTACAGTGCTTCAGCTCTCAACGGCGACATGAATCAGCAATTGCGTGAACGCACCGTCGATCGACTCAAAAAAGGCACTCTCGATATTCTGGTCGCAACCGATGTTGCTGCCCGGGGTCTGGATGTTGAGCGAATCAGCCTGGTTGTTAACTACGACATCCCTTATGACACCGAGGCTTACGTTCACCGGATCGGCCGTACCGGCCGCGCTGGCCGTCAAGGTAAGGCGATCCTATTTGTCTCCTATCGTGAGAAGCGACTGTTGCGGGCGATTGAAAAAGCCACCTCCCAGCCGATTCAACCCATGGACCTGCCAAGCCGCGACCTGATCACCGAGAAGCGGGTCGGCAACTTCCGCAGCCAGCTGGAACAGGTGTTCTCAAAGGAAGATCTTGCTTATTACCGTGAGTTGAGCAACCAACTCAAGGACGAACTGAATCTGGAGCCGGGTGAGCTAACTGCCGCCCTACTCTACCTGGCACAGAAAGAAAAGCCGCTGCAACTGCCACCTGAGGTTCCTGCCCGTGAGCGTAAGCCTCGCGAACAGAACCGTAATGATCGCGATAGCTCGCGTGATCGGACTAGTGATAGAAGCGCTGGTGGAAATCGCGACGGAAACCGTGACGGCAATCGCGATACCAACAAACGACGTCCTCGCGATAAAGACCGTGGCAATGCCGAAGTGACCTGGGAACGCTACCGTATCGGCGTTGGCCGTGACGACGGTATCGAGCCAAAGCATATCGTCGGCACCATCGCCAACGAAGCCGACCTCAGCAGCCGCTTCATCGGACACGTCAAACTGCATGACGACTACTCCACTGTAGAGCTGCCCGAAGGCCTGCCCACCGAACTGCTGAAACACTTCCAGAATCTCAAGATTTGCGGCAAGCCGATGCGTCTTCACCGGATTGGCGAAAGCAACGAGCCCAGCGAGAGCAAAGAGAGCAAAGAGGGTAACGACAAGCCTCGCGCCAAACCGCGTTTCGCCGAAGCCGGCGAGGGCAAGCCCCGAGCTAAACTTCACCGCAAGGGCCCATCAACTCCCAAAGAGGACTGACCGGTCAGGGGAAATCGATAACGGATAAATGAGAAGAGGCTCCTGCAAAAACAGGGGCCTTTTTTATAGCAATTGTGGCGAGCAGGGAGCACTTTCCTCTGTTATATTAGCTTTCCATAATAAATCGCTGCGATCGCCTAGCACCATAGTCAAACTCAACAACCAAATTCTAGAACTAAATTCAGCTAACAAATTCAGCAAGTAAACTCAACGACCACCGACAGCAGCGACCCTTACCATGTACAACGACATCATCGCCTATCAAGGCCTTCCCGGCGCTTACTCCCATCTATCCTGTCGTCACGTCTACCCAGAGATGACCGCGCTGGCCTGCAACACCTTTGTCGAAGCTATCGAGAAAGTCGAAAAAGGCGAAGCTAAACTGGCGATGATCCCGCTGGAGAACTCAACCGCGGGACGGGTCGAAGAGATCTACCGACAGCTACCCAAAACCCGTTTACATATCATCGGTGAGCACTTTGAACCGATCAGCCACTGTCTGCTCGCTCCGAAAGGAAGCTCAATTAACCAACTACGCCAAGTGGGCTCGCATCCGCAAGCTCTGGCGCAGTGCGCCGACCACCTGAGACAGCTACAGCTGGAGCCCGTGGCTGAATTTGACACCGCAGGTGCCGCCGCTGCGCTTCAGCACAGCACCGATCTAACTCAAGGCGCCATCGCCTCTTCGCTAGCAGCCGAACTCTATCAATTGGAGATTCTCAAGCGAAATTTGCAGGACATTGATGGTAACACGACCCGTTTTCTGATCCTGTCAAAGACCCATTCGATGCCTTCATACCAGCCGAAGAAACGCTACATCACTTCTATGATGTTCACCGGTCGCAATATTCCCGCCGCGTTATACAAATGTATGGGGGGGTTTGCCACCAACAACGTCAATATGATCAAACTCGAAAGCTATATGGCTGGCGGCACCATGAAAAACTGTAGCTTTCATCTAGATGTCGCAGCACACCCTGATCAAAAGCCGATGCAACTGGCTCTGCAAGAACTGGATTTTTTCGCTCAGGATGTACGGATCCTGGGAACCTATGAAGCGCATTCGTTCCGAACCGATCATGCACTGATCGACTAAGCACCACGCAAGCCTGTTAACAGCTTAACTACGTTAAATTTGATCGAGACAAAGACACAATGATCAAGAACAGCACAGATACACAGTCACCCCAAATCCCGCCATCAAAGACCACCAGCAAGCCACTGATGCTCGGGATCGTTGTAGGCTGCGGTCTGCTGCTAGCTATAAGTCTCTGGTTTGGGCAAAACTGGCTGGCGCAGCAAAATAACAGCCCGCTGTTTGCCCCACAAGCAGGCTGCCAACTGCCCCAACAAAGTTGCCTGGCCAGTGATGGCGCACACTCCATCCGCTTCAGCATCGATTCCGAAGAACTCAGCTCGCACCAGCCTCTACCATTACAGGTCTGGCTGGAGGGATTCAACCCTTCGCAAGTGACAGTCAAACTGCAAGGTGTCGAGATGTATATGGGCGAGAATAACGCCACGTTGCAATTACAAAGCGATGGTAGCTACCGAACCGATATCCAACTACCAGCATGCACCACCGGCACCATGCTGTGGCGGGCACAGATTCTAATCACCGAGACCGGCGGAATGAGCGGTAGCTGGTTCGATTTCGAGGCACGATAATGGCTAAAAAACTGAACCAATTGGAACGTATTGCCCTGATAACACTGGTACTGCTGGTGGCGCTGAGTGCCGGCTTGTACCTGTCTCAGCTACTGACAAACAACCCTAGCGCAGAGTTGGCAACCCGACAGCTAGGTGGTGATTTCACCCTCAACAGCCTGAATGGCCCTGTTTCACTGTCCGACTATAAAGGCCAGGGGGTTATCGTGATGTTTGGCTACACCTACTGTCCCGATATCTGCCCGACCGGACTTGCCAACCTCGGTGCCGCTCTTAATCGATTGAGCGAAGCCGAACAGCAACAGTTACAACCAATGTTTATCAGTGTTGATCCTGACCGAGACACCCCAGATCGACTGGACCAGTACAGCCGCTACTTTCACCCATCGCTGCTCGGCCTGACCGCTAGCAAACCTGAAATTGATCCCGTAGTGAAAGCTTATGGCGCTTTCTACCGAAAGGTCGATATGCCCAACTCGGCGATGAAATACAGCGTCGACCACAGCGCCAGGATCTACCTGATCGACCGTAACGGTCAGATGATAGAGGCTTTGCATCACAACACCCCGACAGCCGAGTTAGCGACAGCATTGCAAAAACTACTGCTACAGAGCTAAAGAGTCAGGGTTAAAGAATAGGCAAGGACAATGAGGCACCGGACTAACTAAAACGGCAATACCAGGGCCGCATTACCAATCCAGATCCAGCCGCTGAAACAGTTCAGTGGCTAGAATCGGTTGATCGTAAAAACGACACAGAGCGGCCAATAACAAGCCCGGCCTCTCTGATACACCTTGCTGTAGATAATCCAATACCTGCAGGTAGACCCGATCTTTAAAAGCGGCCGGATCGCTGGCTTCGCCATTTAGGTTATCGCAGCTGATCCTAAAATGAAAACCGCAGGCTCGCGCAAGCATCCACTCTAACGCCTGCGGTTTCACCTCTACCCGTTCGAATTCAGCCTGCTGCTCAGCGGTACGACCATCGGGGCGATACCAATAACCGAAATCCTCCAGCAACCGGCGTTCAGCTCCAGCGATACACCAGTGGCTAATCTCGTGAATTTCGCCATCTTATAAATATAATCAAAATGTATATTATGTGCTATAAAACATAGCATTAGGATAGATATTAGAGACTAAATAAGCATGACGATCATCAAAAGTAGCCAGTATCTATCGAACTACCCTTATCAAGCTCTAAGTAACGATGTCGTATCACTGCTAAAAAATGCTCTATCGAGCCTAGAAAAGCAGACTACCCCTGAGACTACAGTCAAACTGTTTGAGTGCTACTGCCATATCACAGGCCAGCAGATTCGACACATAGATCTTCACTTCGACTCTTGCATCCGATCCACCGTAAGGGGATTCATTGGGGCTCTGCATTCCGATGATTTTGTTGACGTTTCTATCTGGTGTCGCCGGTATCATGCGTACACGTTCATTCAGGGATTCAATTACATCCGAAATACTTCCATTCCTGCACTTAAGGATCTGCAGTGGTCTACAGATTTTTTTAACGAGTGTTCAGACGACTGGCAGCGCCATGAGCTAGATCCCGATGCGGTTCAATATTGGGGCGGCTGGAGTATCTATACGCGGAAGAACAAGGTCGGATATTTGCGCTTGGCTCCCCTCTATCATTCGCACGGCAAGGAGTTCACGACCGAGTTTCATAATGCCTGGGGAAAGTTCCATGCTAAAAGGGCAACCGCTAAAATGACCACAATTAATGTTATGGCGGACTATCTGAGCGAGCATTATGAGCATTGGCCTGCTTCTACCTTTCGACATCCAGTGAAGCTGCACCAATTTTTCCTTGCATTCATGAGGCATTACTTTCTTACTACTCACGCAAAAAAACAGGATCTAAACCAAGCACGAAGAATATGGGGCAAATTCATTGCCAATATCAACGAAGTGTTTGTTGAGTCAGGGGTATGGACACAGCCGTTCGAGGCTCTTCCAAAACCAGAGGCAAAGGCCACACCCGGTGCAAAAACTAAAATCAGGAAGACCGAAGACGGGACTGTTGAAGTTTCCGAAAAGCTGATAACAGACGTTCCGCTGAAGGTGACTGACGATCAAGCGATCAACATTCTTTTCAAGCAGATCTCGGCTGACATAAAGACCGTCAAAGATTGGGCGGAGGTGCAAGCTCAAGACCTTTATAGCCGGTGCCAACGAAGAAAAACTCTTGCTCAAAATGGTAACCCAATTGATGGAGGCACGGGTACTAAGCACCTTGAAGACATTGGCTTAGCCAATATTTGTGCAACCTTTGAACGTGATGGCTTTGTGCGAGATGAGAACTATCTAAGATCACGGTTTGGTCAGCCAAGTATTACTCCTAGACCACTTGTCGCTAAGCTACTAGGACTTCCCACTGCAAACAGCCTCTTTCCTTATCAGTCATTACTTGTTGCCGAGCAACCTAAGATTACCCGCATTTTTCTCGAAGAGCTGGAACTGTATAACAAGCAAGGCCAGCTATCAGGTTTTCTCAAGACAGATGGTGGGTATCAACTGATCGGCTATAAAGACCGCCAAGGGAAGGTCCGGTCTGAACAGAAGGTCGATCTAACCGAGCAATCAGCAGAGTGGGTCAAACAAGTAATCGAAATCACCGCCCCACTACGTGCCTATCTGAAAGCCAAACGTAGTGATGCCTGGCGCTGCTTATTTCTCACATGCGATAAAGGGTTCGGAAAGCCTAAAAGAGCCACGACCCCAAAGTGGTGTACATCATTTTTTAATAATCGCTCAAAAAAATTTGAGCGACTCATCAACGAGTTCCAACCACATACTGAGATGGGCAAAGATGCACTGAAAAATTTCTTGCTTCGTGTGTCTCTCGGCAGGATAAGGAGTTCTTGCGGCGTTGAGATTTACATAGAAACCGGATCAGTTGAAAAAATGGCCGAAGCCTTAGGTCATGCTAAATACAACCCCAACCTGCTGTCTCACTACCTGCCAGAGCCGTTGCTAGCTTTCTTTCAAACCCGCTGGGTCAGAATTTTCCAAAAAGGATTCGTTTGTCACGCGATGAAAGACAGTCCTTACCTCCTCGAAGCGACACAGTTTGAATCGATGGCTGAGTTACATGAGTTTCTTCAAAACCATGCGCTCAAGGGGATACCTGACCATAGAAAAAGATCTGGCGGAAGCAAAGATAACAGCGAAGTTTGCGAGGTTTATGTAGGTATCGATACCGGGGTTTTGACTGCGCTGATTTCACTCGAGCGAGCCGTCAGCGCATCCGCCATACCTGAAAAGATCAACGCGAAAGCACGCTTTTGGGCAAAAGCTTCGCGTTTGATTGCAGCACAGATCCAAAGCGAACAAGATCCAGATCTTTGTCGCTATTTGCGTCAAGCCAATGAGCATGCCGATGAGCTAATCATGGAGGAGTTGATCTATGCAGCTTCCTAGTGAGCTTGCTTTTCTCGAAGCGTTCTACATCGATCCAGTTGAAAAATACCGCCAAGCGGAGTGGCTACTGAATGATTTCGACGCTCCGACATGGATATACAGCTTTGGCTATAGGACCCCCAAAGAACTCAGTTGGGATGTTCAACTAGAAGACGGCAGCTCTTTGCTAGAAGAGCGGCATCGCGATTTGCTAAATGGCTTTCGGTACTGGCTGG
Source organism: Motiliproteus sp. (assembly GCA_036961355.1). Classification (GTDB taxonomy): domain Bacteria; phylum Pseudomonadota; class Gammaproteobacteria; order Pseudomonadales; family Balneatricaceae; genus Motiliproteus. The sequence goes on along the minus strand of JBALVL010000048.1, from coordinate 5,307 downwards.
TCATTGCAACTGAGCGAAAAAAAGAATCGGGGGCTAACGCTCTCCACACACAAAAAGGATGTTTTCACAAAACTCTTAACCTAATCGATCATTTTTTGCTTCACGCCGAGCAATTCACGTTAGCCAAGACCGGGCTGGCCGGTATCTCAACCGACGAGTTAAAAGCGCTGCTGACCAAACTTGCGTCCTCTGCAAGAATTAATACTTCGTTATTTGATTGGGAGGAGCGTCTGAGTACTTATCTACTTCGGAAGGTGCAGAATTCAGACCCTAAGCAACTAGACGCGCTGCTAGAGCAGCACCCACATCTTCAGGTTTTGATGCCTGAGCAGGAGGATAGCAATACGCTTTCTATTGACGTAAGCCTAATCCCCCGCGTCCGTGCGTGGTTGTTTTCAGAGGGTTGCTATCCCCAGTCATCACTTGGAAAAGTTAACTGCACCAAGCTTGCAGCAGAGATTTACGCCAATACATTGAATGCCAAGTCTACTCGAAAGCCTTCACCTGATATTCTTTACTGCCCAAAGTCTCAAACGCATGTAGGCCGAGAGCGACCAGGCGTCGCGATAAATCGCCACGGCAGCAATAACAAGCTGTGTGAGCAGCATCACAGCAAATACGTCAAAGCCCTGTACTGCCTCAGTTCGTTGCATATTTTGAGTATCCCCGCTCCATCCATCGAGAGTTTCCGTACGATTCAGTCGTTCACTCCTCAGGTATCCAAGCTTGGGCGTTTCTTAACCCTGCCCTCGCAAGTCGTTTTTGATGCACTCAGGAATGCGATCGAATTTCACCTCAAATACGGGAAAGCATTGGTCGACAGCTACTGTCGACTCTCACTCGCGGTCAAGGCCGCCCATCGAGCGGGCAATCATGGCGCACGCCTAGTAAATCTGACCCAAGCGCAGTTCGACTGCGCAATTGATCCCAAGCTTACAGAACTGGGAGTTACTGAATTAGGGTTATCCGTAATTTTAAAGCCCGGAGCACGTGGATGGCAGCCTACTAAAGGCTCAACGAAGCATTATTACCAGAAACTGCGCGATAACAGAGGACTACTGGAGCTCATGGCCGTTTATGTTGGCTGCGCTCAAGTGGTTCTCGGAGCACTGATGGCACGCAGGCAAGGAGAAATGCTAGCCCTATGCGTGGACACCTGTCTAGATAAGAGCGAGTCATGGCTACTCTTTGAAAAAGAGAAAAGCACAAGCGGTGTGTTTGGCTTGCGCGACCAGGAAGCACGACCGATTGACCCGATTGCGGTAAAAATGATCAAGCAGCTATGGCGGATGCAGAGGATCTTGAAGAGAATCGGGGTGATCGACGAGCTCGGCCCGCTATTTTCCACCGCCCAGATTAAGGGAGAGATGGCGTTATACGCAGGCCCGCATCGTTACAACGACAATTTCGATCTGTTTTGTGATTACTTTGAGGGAGCCGGTAACGATCTAGGCAAGCGCTATTACATTCGGCAACACTTATTGCGCCGATTTTTCGCCATGTTGTTTTTCCACAGCTCCGCGTTTGGCGGGGTCGATACACTGCGCTGGATGTTGGGTCATACAGATCTGGAGCATGTTTGGCACTACATCACCGAATCAACGCCCGGCGCGGTATTGCGAGGGACTACCGCGCAATGGAGTGCGGAAAACCTCTCCAAGCTGGCAGAGGGCGATACCGGCTATCAAGCCCTCGCCGAACTGATCCACGACCGGTTCGGCGTAAAAAACGTATTCCTGTTAGAAACTGCCGACCTAGAAGCCATGATCGAAGACTTACTAGAGGAGGGTGCAGTAGAAATCGAGCCTGAATTCTTTGAAGACGCGAGCGGAAAGCGGATGCGGGTGATGTGTAAAGTGGTACATCAGGAGGCAGGCAACGATGCCTAAGAAGCCCGATCCTCGGACGGAACGAAATCAAAAAGGCGCCTATGCTCTGCGTGATCTGCTACGCCTGATTTGCTCTGAACCCCAGCGTTTCGCAGATAACGATGCGTTACTATCTGCGCTCAAAAGCCAGGAGGCAACCGCCAAACTGGAATTAGAGTTTAAGGATGCACAAGGAAAGCGTACCACTCGCTCCATGTCGAAGAACACACTCGAAAAATATGCGCATGAACTCTTTGATCGCGGCTACAAAGGTCTTGAGGATTTGCGCAAAGGCGCTCTGGATGCCATTGAAGCGTTTAAGGAGCGAGGCAAAGGAGCCAATAAGCGCACGAAAACCGGATTGAATAAAAAGGTTGAAGAGTTAGAGCAGGAGCTGGAATTCCATAAAAAGACCAACCTTGTTCTGCTTCAGGGGCTTTCTGCTGCGCTGTGGGGCATGAAAGAGATTAAAGAAGCACCAAGTCCGGCTGTTCGTGATAAACGCGCTGACGAGAATATGACAAAGCTCAGGGCTATTGTAAGCCTAAATTCGCCACCGTTTGATCAACTACAGGCCCCCACCAACGTAATTGAACTGGAGAGTTTTAGAGATGGCGAGGACTAACGCTCAAACGTACTCGCTTATGCCCGCCGAGTTTCAGCTTTACGGGTACTATGCTCACGGCAATATGGCGACCAAGGACAGCTCCAACATGCCGTTCATTACATGGCCGAACCGTGCGCCTTGTTTGATCGCCAACCTGTACATGCTATCGCTGCTGGACAGGAAAGGCAGGAGCGGGAGAAACGGACTTTCTCGGCGGGGTGCGAAAGGAGGCACCATGGGACTCTATGCCAGCCACCTCTCCATCCTTATCCGTCTTGTTTGGAAGTACAGCAAGTCTGGTCGTCGCAGTGATGCTGACTTCTATCACATGAACGACGACCTGTTTACGAAACTGATACACGAAATTCGGACAGAGCCAGCTCCTTACAATCCTGAACAGCGCAAGCGAAATGAAAACACAGTTAACACCATTGGCCGGACATGGTTGGACTTTTTGTATTTTGTCGGAGTATTCCACGGAGACGAAAATTTTGTCTCAGCCACCGGCTCGATTCGTGGTCACAGAAAAGATATGGAAATCAAAACCAAGAAAAAAGGAGGCCGGAGTAGTTACACCACCTACTGGCACCACCATTCCCTCTCTGGCGGCGAAAGGCTTAAAACGCGTAACCCCATTCCTGACGCGGACATCGAAAAATTAAAGAGAGCTGCCTCAAAAATAAAAGACGAAGCCTGCGAGAAGAATCCAACGAGCGCAAAATCAGCCAAGTTCATATACCAGCGACGTCTTTGCTTTATTGCGGCACTTGAAAATACGGGTGCGCGCCGTGGAGAACTAGCACTTTTGCGGGTTGATGACGTTGAGCGAGCCTCTCGGGAATCGAGCCCCATGCTCCGCCTTTGCACGCTCAAAAGAGAACAAGACGCCGAGCGCTTCGTACCGGTCACGTTGAACTTTTTGCAAGCCATTAAGAAATACATCAAGGTGTACCGTCGCCCTATTATCAAAAATACGATCGGCTTGAAGAACGATCATGGTTTCGTCTTCGTGAGCGCAAAAACAGGCAAGCCGCTGTCTGAAACGACGCTATCAAACGAAATCGGCACACTGCGAAAAGCCGCGGGGATCTCAGCACAAGCCTGCGCTCACATGTTCCGGCACAGATTTATCACCAAGCTCTTTGTCACACTGATCGAGCAACACCAGCTCACAAACAAAGATCAGTTTCGGCAAAATCTATTAGATAGCGAGCACTGGAAGCTGCTAATACAACAGTGGACTGATCACAAGAATCGCGACAGTTTAGATACATACATCGACTTGGCATTTGCGATGAAAGCCAAGCGCAAGAAAACTGTTGAAGGTGTTTATATCTTGCAAGCTCAAGAAGCCTTCGATGAGGCGATGAAGAGCCTGCTTGAAGACTTAAAGGACGGTATGACGATTACGCAGTACGAAGCAGAAGTGAAGACCCTGATGGAGTTACGTGATAAAGATATGGGAATCGCTCAAGCTCGCGCCAATGAAGAGTCTGGTAACCAATTAGAGAAGGGAGATGGACGTGCTCGACAATAAAATATCGGTACAAATTCATGATTGTGATGAACTGGTCGCGCTGTTCAACAGCTTGTTTGTGGAGCGCGTCAATACCGAACTAGTGCGCGGTGAGGACGAACCGATCTATCTGCCCGCCGATCGCTACCATCCTCACCACCGCATCCTGTTCGCCCACGGTTTTTTTGCTAGCTCACTGCATGAAATAGCTCACTGGCTGGTTGCCGGTCCCGAACGCCGGTTACTGGAGGATTTCGGCTATTGGTATGAGCCGGATGGGCGCAGTGCCGAGCAGCAGGCCGCGTTCGAACAGGTTGAAGTGAAGCCGCAAGCGCTAGAATGGATTCTTGCCAGAGCCTGTGGTTACCGTTTTCGCACCAGCAGCGACAACCTGCATGGCGAATCAGGTGACGCCAAACTGTTTCAACAACAGGTGTACCGGCAAGTTGGGTTGTATCTATCACAGGGGATCAACGACCGCTCGGCGATATTGGTTGAGGCACTGTGCCAGGCCTATGCCCAGCCTCAGCCGCAGTTCGATGACTTTTGCTTGCAGGATCTTTAATCGAGCGTGTTAACAGGTAATATCTCGAAAACTCTACCGTTTCAAGGACCCTGAGCAGTCAAGTCAGTGTCAGCTTACGTGTTCTGGCGGTCTAGAAAGGTTGTAGTGTTTGCAGGCCATGAATGTCGGCTAAGGGCCGTACTTTGACCCGCTGGATGCACAACCCTCAGGGGCTCTTGTCGACACTTAGCGACCACTTAGGGCCGTGCGAACACGGCAAACCTCCCTGTTAACAAAAATACGGAAGCAGACGCTTATTTTGCAGTCATGGGCGACTGTTAATGACAGGAGTTGGCCCTATGCTGACTGTTAGTCATTGCTACGATGCTAGTATGAGATTAACAATCAACTGGGCTAGATCATGGTTACTACTATCGGAGAAAACGGTGAGGTCGGACTCACTCAAGAACACCTAACCGCGCTCGATGTTTCGATCGGAGACCCTGTCGATATTTATGTGCGTGACAAGAATATCGTCATTGTTAAGGCTGGCTCGAAGCGGCAGGACTGGGATGAATGGTTTGAAACCGCCAAAGTCACAAATGACTTCATGGAAGAGCGATAATTAAGATGATGGCTAGCAACCCAGCTGTCGTGATATGGCCTAAACCCGACGTTTGGGTTTGAATTGATGTCGTCGACAGCCCAACCGGACGCTTAGGCGGGTGAGGATGAGCGTCGGAAACAGGCGCTTATCGACACAATGTATGGACCCCTCCTTCCCAGCGAGACGCTAGGCTAAGTGTCTACC
>JBALVL010000047.1:0-32875 GCA_036961355.1 Motiliproteus sp. | reverse complement strand
CCGTCTAAAGATTCAACGATTTAACAGAGACGACAACTATCCTGACACGGGGGGCAGGCCCGCGACCCGACTTCAGCATGAACCACCGCCACCAACCCCTGCTCAATCACAGAGTCGAGGAGCTCGACACCTACCCCCATCTACGCCTTCGCCAAGCAGCAATGCTCGGCTGCGTCATAAGGGGGATAGAGCCCTCCTGTAGGTTATCTTAACCATCAATAGCCCAGGGGGATGGGCACCCAATCAAAGTTGTCAGTCAACTTTAAAACTCAGGTTTGGTTGATGCTGAACGCCGAAACTGACAGTGAGGCAGGGATAGCTACGTCAGATTTGAAAATAATATTATTCAATATTATTAATAACTTGTCTGAAAACAGTCAGATGTTACAGTGGTAGATCAATGGAGATCTGGTAAATTTTAATCAAGGAAGAGCGGTATGAAAATATTTGTATTATTAATGGCGATGACCATCATCACAGGCTGTGCATCTTCGCAAAACGGCCGCAACTATACTGACAGTACTTTAGAAACAGTAAAAAAACGTGGGCATTTAAATTGTGGAGTCAGCACAGGCCTTCCAGGTTTTTCCGCAAAAGATAAAACAGGCAAATGGGTCGGCTTAGATGTTGATGTTTGCAGAGCAACCGCTGCAGCCGTCCTTGGTAATTCAGAACAAGTCAGGTATATCCCGCTGAGAGCAAAAAAACGTTTCACCGCGCTCCAGTCGGGTGAAATTGATCTTCTTTCACGGAACTCTAGTCTGACTCAAACACGCGATACCAGACTAGGACTGAATGCTACCGCTGTAACCTATTATGACGGGCAAGGAGTCATGGTTTCGAAAAACCTTGGCGCTAATAGCATTGACGATCTTGATGGTGCTACAGCCTGCCTTCAACAAAACACATCATCTAAATACAATCTCATTAGTTATTTTCAAAAGCACCGCATTAGCTATTCAGAAAAGGTATTTAATACCACGAAAGACTTAACAAATGCGTTCAATGAAGGTGAGTGCGATCTAGTCACCTCCGATCAATCTCAACTCTATTACTTCAAACTAACACTCAAAAACCCCGAAAGCGTCGTGATTCTTCCGGAAACAATCACTCTTGAGCCTTTGGCACCTTATGTACGTCAAGGCGACGACCAATGGCTAGACATTGTACGCTGGTCACAGTCAGCGATGGTCAATGCAGAAGAACTAGGGCTGACATCAACGAATATCGATAATAGAAAAAACGACCTGCACCCTGCCATTCAACTGTTTGTGGGTTCTGTCCGGCCGTTAGGAAAAGACTTGTTTTTACAAGATGATTGGGCATTTCAAATCGTCCGACAAGTTGGTAACTACAGTGAGTCCTTTGAACGAAATGTCGGCTCCGAGTCAATCTTTAAAATACCCCGTGGTCACAACGCTTTATGGAAAAACGGCGGAATGCAGTACGCGCCCCCGATGCGCTAACAAGCGATTATGCGATTGAACCCAATGGGAGCAAGTATCGCTGAAACAGCTGCAAACACCCTCGCCTCAGCCCTTCGGCGCAGGCGAGCATTGCTGCCTGGCGATGGAGTAGAGCCGCGGCTGTCTGAGGTGGCTCAGCCGCCGAGTTTCCGATGCGGCCATCAACGGGTAGTAAGCGCAGAGAATCGGCGTAGCCGACAAGTCGTGGGGATCAGACATTTGATGAACAGGGATGCTCGAATGCCGCGAAGCCATGGATGGCTAAGAGCGGTCTTGCTTCGTTCTTTGTGTCGTTTGACAAATAATGCACCCCCCGACGGGCGAAATAGAACTATCCGGTTACTCTGGGATTTAGAAAAAACTGAAAAAAGATCGCCTACTGGCAGGCTCCTATAAAAGCCAACGTCAACGCTACTAATCAAAAAACGGCTCCCTAAGGAGCCGTTTACAATTCAGAATTAATCAGCGGAATCCTACTTGGCCCCTAACCCTGCCCCCACCATCGTCTCGGTGATCTCCGGCAAAATCGTCTCATCATCGATCGTCGATGGCATGGCGAAATCTTCGTCGTCGGCGATCTTGCGCAATATCGCTCGCAGGATTTTACCCGAGCGGGTTTTGGGTAGACGCTGAACGACAACGGCTTTGCGGAAGCAGGCCAGCGGTCCAACTTCGGCGCGAACCATCGCTACCAGCTCTTGCTCGATCACGGCATCGTCGGTCTCGACACCCTGCTTGAGTACCACCAGACCAACCGGCACATGGCCTTTCATCTCGTCGGCGGCGGCGATCACGGCGCACTCGGCAACAGCGGGGTTTTTGGCGATCACCTCCTCCATCTCACCCGTACTCAGGCGATGGCCGGAGACGTTGATGACATCGTCGGTACGGCCGGTGATGTAGACGTAACCGTCTTTATCTTTAAAGCCGCCGTCGCCGGTATGGTAGTAACCGGGGAATGTAGTCAGGTAGGATTCCTTGAAGCGCTGCGGATTCTGCCAGATGGTCTGAGCGACACCCGGCGGCATCGGCAGGCGAGCGACGATGTTACCGTGCTCGTCGGCGGCCAGTTCGTTGCCTTCATGGTCGACCACCTGGATGTCGTATCCGGGCACCGGCACACAGGTGGATCCCAGTCGGGTCGGTACCGGCTCAACACCCATCAACGGTGCTGTCATCGGCCAACCGGTTTCGGTCTGCCACCAGTGATCAATCACCGGCACACCGAGTACGCCGTCGAGCCAGCTGTAGGTGGAGGAGTCGAGTTTCTCGCCAGCAACGAACAACCAGCGCAGGCTCGACAGATCGTAGCCCTTACTCAGCTCGGCTTCCGGGTCCTCTTTACGAATGGCACGGAAGGCGGTCGGCGCGGCGAACATCGAATTAACTTTGTACTCTTCGATCACTCGCCAGAACGCTCCAGCATCAGGGCTACGAATCGGTTTTCCTTCGTAGAAGATAGCGCTGCAACCGCCCATCAGCGGACCGTAGACGATAAAGCTGTGGCCAACTACCCAGCCGATATCTGAGGCACCCCACCAGACGTCTCCCGCTTTCATGCCGTAGATGTTGCGTAGCGCGTACATCAACGCCACCGCGTGGCTACCGTGATCACGCACGATGCCCTTTGGTTTACCGGTAGTGCCAGAGGTGTAGAGGATATACAGCGGGTGGGTCGACTCAACCGACACACAGTCGGCATCCTCCACCCCTTGTTGAAACTGCTGCCAGTCGAGATCACGACCGGCGGTCATCGCCGCTTTCGCCATCGTCCGCTGTAGCACCACGCAGTGCTCGGGTTTATGCGCCGACAGTTCGAACGCTTGGTCAACCAGCGGTTTGTATTCGATCACCCGGTCGAATTCGATGCCGCAGGAGGCGGTGATCACCATCTTCGGTTCGGCATCGTCGATGCGGATCGCTAACTCGTTCGGGGCAAAACCGCCGAACACCACGGAGTGGATCGCACCGAGACGAGCACAGGCCAGCATCGCAACCGCCGCTTCGGGCACCATCGGCATATAGATCACCACCCGATCACCCTTGTCGATTCCCTGGGCTTTGAGTGCACCGGCGTAACGTTTCACATCAGCCAGCAATTCGCTGTAGCTGATCGCGCGCTTGGTGTCGGTGCCGGGAGAGTCGTAATAGAGCGCTACCTGATCACCGCGACCGTTGTCGACGTGGTAATCGAGTGCCAGATAGCAAGTATTGAGTTCACCGTCGGCAAACCAGCGGTGGGTGCCGTAGTCGGCTTCGGTCAGAATCTGGGTTGGCTTCTTGTACCAACTGATTGCGTCGGCCTGGCAGCCCCAGAACACCTCCTTGTCGGACAGGGAGGCACTGTACTCTTCTTGATAACCCATACTGCAATCCTCTTATTCTTATAGATTGTGATAACAATACTGCGGTAACTGGTAATCGTTCTGTTTTATCCGCGTGCTTTTATTGCTGACGCTCCAACTGGCTAATTCCGGTTAACACCGGATCCGGAATCGCCACCTTGCCACCGTTGGCATAATCGATAAAGACGATCGAATCACTGCCTTCACACGCGACCTTTTGGTGCTGGTGACTGACGATTCGGTGCTCGATGGTAAAGCGACCTGCCTTAAGATCAACAACCCGACAACCGATTCTGATTCGATCCGGATACTCCAGCGGAATGCGATAACGGCAAGTAACCTCACCCAAAATCGGACCGATTTGATGCTGTTTCATGTAATCGATCGCACCGATCTGCTCGAAGCAAGCGATCCGACAGGATTCGATCCATTTCAGATAAACCCGATTATTCACATGTGCAAAAGAATCCATATCACCCCACTGCACCGGTAACTCCAACTGCACGGGATAGTCCTGCAATAACTCTTCGATCTTGTCGATCAACGGCAAGTCGGATATCGCTAACTCGGCCATAGCTAAAACTCCATATTACGTAAACGTAAACTTAGCAAACCTGAAAAGCCCCCGACAGGAGGCTTTAGTGGTAAGCGACGCCTATTCCAATAACGCCTTTAACTCTTTTGCTGGTACAGCTTATAAACGCTGGAGAAGTCCAACACACCATTGCCTTGCGACTGGTGCAGGTTAAACAGGCCACGTGCGGCTGAACCCATCGGTACCGGTGAACGGCTGGCCTGACTGGTATCCATCGCCAAGCCCAAGTCCTTACACATCAGATCGGTCATAAAGCCGCCCTGATAGTCGTTCGACGAAGGCACGCCGTCCTGCACACCGGGTACCGGGTTGTACACTTCCAGCGACCAGTTACGGCCCGAGCTCTTGAGCATAATTTCAGACAACACCGCAGGATCGAGGCCGTTGTTCACCCCCATGTTCAGCGCTTCGGCGGTTCCCGCCATGTGTATCGCCAACAACATGTTGTTACACGCCTTGGCTACCTGTCCGGCACCAGCACCACCCGCGTGGAAAATGTTCTTGCCCATACACTCCAAGATCGGCTGCGCCTTGGCGAAACCGTCGACGCTACCACCGACCATAAACGCCAGCGTACCGGCTGCTGCACCGGCGGTACCACCCGAAACCGGCGCATCGACAAACTCGATGCCGCGATCGGTGGCTTCTTTTCCCAGCTCGCGGGCACTGGCGGCGTCGATAGTGCTGCAATCGATTACCAGACAGGATTTGCTGATCTTATCGAGTAGCGCGTCACGCGTTACCAACACCGATTTCACGTGCATGCCAGCGGGTAGCATGGTGATCATAAAGTCAGCACCATCGGCCGCTTCACTGGCGCTGGGCGAGGAGACCGCACCGGCATCAACCGCATGCGTCAACGCCGCTTCGGACAGATCAAAGACATGAACCTCATGACCGGCTTTGACCAGATTGGCGGCCATCGGCCCACCCATGTTTCCCAAACCTACAAATGCAATTTTTGAACCTGTTGTGTTAGACGTTGTGTCAGACATAGTCATCACCCTTATTCTTGTTTTAACATTGAGTGGCAGCGCTCACGGCTGCCCCTCTGTGAGTTCTTTCCGGACGATCTACAACGCCGCCAGCGGGTGTGCATCGGCAGGCCAAGGCGACTCAAACAACGCCTCGATCCAACCGCCATCAACCTCGGCCAACGACTTAAATCGCCAGTTCGGCTTGCCTTCTTTGTCAATCAGCAGCGCCCGTACCCCTTCGGCAAATTCACCGGCGGTGGTGCAGTTAACCGACAGATCCAGTTCGGCCTGGAACACCTGTTTCAACGACAGGTGACGACTACGTTGGATCTGGGAAAAAATCAGTGCCATCGCAGCCGGGCTGCCCGCCTTCAACGCACCCTGAGCGCGTAGCAACCAACGATCTTCGGTTTCCAGAGCCAGCACTCCAGCGACGATATCGCTGAGTTCATAGTGATCCATCAGGCCGTTGATGGTGTCGAAGTGCTTCAGCACCTGCGACTCTGGTTGCAGGCAGGGTAGCGCGGCGAGAGAGTCCTTCTCCAACTGCCGTAATACCGTATTGACGCCGTGGTGCAGGTCACCAAGACCGTTGCCCCACGCCACCGCTTGCAGCAGTTCCAGCAGCAGCGCCCGCTTATCGCTCTGGACAAAACGATCGGCCAGACCAACATAACGGCAGTCGGCAGCATTCATCGAAGCAGCGGTTAATCCCAGGAACAAACCGACACGACCCGGCATGCGGTTGAGGAACCAGCTACCGCCGACATCCGGGTACAGGCCGATGCTGACTTCGGGCATAGCGATACGAGAGGTTTCAGTAACAACACGGTAGTTAGCCCCGGCCATCAATCCCAAACCGCCACCCATGACGATGCCGCCGCCCCATACGATCAGCGGTTTGCTGAAACAGTGGATGGCGTGATCGAGTTGATACTCTTCAACAAAGAATGTCTCGCAGAAGTTGGCCTCGCCGGTGACACTCTCACCGGTCATCCCCTTATACAGGTTGACGATATCACCACCGGCACAGAACGCCTTGTCACCACTGCCATCGAGGATCACAGCCGCGACCGAATCATCGGCTTGCCACTCGGGTAATTTGGGTGCCAATAGCCGGATCATCTCCAGCGTCAACGCGTTGAGACTCTTGGGCGAGTTGAGGGTCGCCTGAATAATTTTCTTGCCGTTCTCGGCTGCATGTTCGGTAAAGATCACCGCGCTCATCGCTTTATCTCCATATTCTGTTTTTCCATATCCTTTTCCATAACCTGCTCCGCCATCATCGCCACAACCAGTTAGGAATAGAGGGGGAAACTGTTAGCTGTTGGTCCACTCGGGTGTGCGTTTCTCGAGGAAGGCATTTACGCCCTCTTTTTGATCCGCGGTGTGGAACAGGTCAACAAACAACTCGCGTTCGATCGGCAAGTTTTCTGCATTGCTCTTCTGGTGCGCCAACTGGATCAGCTCTTTACAAGCAGCAACAGCCGACGGGCTTTGCTGGGCAACTCCCTCCGCCATCTGCAACGCCTTCTCCAACGCGGCCCCTTGCGGTACCAGCTCGTCAATCAAACCGATCGCGGCAGCTTTTGGCGCTTTGATCCGCTCACCGCACAGCATCAGCCGTTTGGCCCAGGACATGCTCACCAGGTTGAGCAGGTTTTGGGTACCACCGGCGCAAGGTAACAAACCCACCTTGGTTTCCGGCAGCGCCATCTGCGCCTGCTCTTCGGCAACCCGAATATCACAAGCCAGCGCCACCTCCAGACCACCACCCATGGCAAAACCGTTGATCGCTGCGATCGATACGCCACGGAACTGGCTCAGTGTTTCAAAGCCCTGACCAAAAGCCCGCGCCATATTACGTGCGGTACCAAAATCGCCGTCGGCAAACAGGTTCAGATCGGCACCGGCGGAGAAGAACTTGTCACCGGAACCGGTGATCACCAGAGCGTAGATATCACGATCGGCGTTAAGGTCTTCGACCAGTTGCTTCAACGCGGCCAGACTATCCAGCGTCCAAGTATGCGCCGGTGGGTTATCAAACGTCACCAGTGCGGTATGACCGCGTTTTTCCAATTTCAGATTGGTGTAGCTCATCAATTTTTTCCTCATAAAGCCGCGATTGATAAAACGCGAGCGGCGCCTTATAAAACGCTACCGGCGCCATCGGTCAGCAAGCGACGGGCAACCACCACCCGCATAATTTCGTTGGTGCCTTCCAGAATTTGGTGGACACGGGTATCACGCACATGCCGCTCCATCGGGTATTCCTTGATGTAGCCGTTGCCGCCGTAGATCTGCAGCGCCGCATCGCAGACCTGAAAACCGACATCGGTAGCAAAACGTTTGGCCATGGCGCAATAGGTGGTTTTGTCGGCGTCGTTGTTGTCGAGTTTGAATGCGGCCAACCGCACCATCTGGCGGGCGGCAACCAGCTCGGTGGCCATATCGGCCAGCTTAAACTGCAATCCCTGAAAGGCCGCCAGTTGCTTTCCGAACTGTTTGCGCTCCTGCATGTAAGCAACAGCACTATCGAGCGCCTGCTGTGCGGTGCCGATCGAACAGGTGGCGATATTGATACGGCCACCGTCGAGCCCTTTCATGGCGATCTTGAAGCCGTCGCCCTCGTTACCCAGCAACGCAGTGACGGGAACGCGAACGTCTTCAAAGGTGATCATACGGGTCGGTTGGCTGTTCCAGCCCATCTTGTCCTCTTTTCGACCGTAGCTAATACCGGCCAGCGTGGCATCGATGGCAAACGCCGAGATCCCTTTGGCACCCGCTTCACCGGTCCGTGCCATCACTACCAGCACCTCCGTTTCGCCGGCGCCGGAGATAAAGCACTTACTGCCATTAACGATATAGTGATCGCCGTCGCGCTTGGCACTGGTCTTCAGCGAAGCAGCATCGGAACCTGCATTGGGTTCGGTCAGGCAATAAGACGCCAGCTGTTCACCCATCACCAACGACGGGCACCACTGTTCAACGGTCTGTTCGTTACCGAACTCGCCGATCATCCAGGTGGCCATGTTATGAATGGTGATAAACGCGGTGGTCGAGGTACAACCCATCGATAGCTGCTCAAAGATGACATGCGCGTCAAGCCGCGACAGCCCCATACCACCCGCAGATTCGGGGGTATAGATGCCACAAAAGCCGAGTTCACCGGCTTTTTGAATAACGTCTTTAGGGAAGATGTGGTTCAGATCCCACTCACCGGCGTTCGGGGCTAACTCCTGCTCGGAGAAAGCACGCGCCGAATCGGCAAAGGCCACCTGATCTTCGGTCAGATTAAAGTCCATAAAATCTCTCTATGCTGTCAATGTAAACAGAGCATAAAACAGGGGCGGGAGCTATCCCACCCTTGTTATCAGTCAGAGTTATCAGTCAGATCACTTCAAGTTGATCGTCATGTTAGCACCGGTATCGATGTCGTCTTCGAACCAACGGGCGGTTACTGTCTTGGTCTCGGTGTAGAACCTGATCGCCTGCTTGCCGTAAGCATGCTGATCACCGTAGAACGACTTGCGCCAGCCGGTGAATGAGAAGAACGGAAGCGGCACAGGAACCGGTACGTTGATACCGACCTGACCCACCTTGATCTCGTGTTGGTACTTACGTGCAGCTGCACCCGAGGCGGTAAACATCGAGGTGCCGTTGCCGTAAGGATTGGCATTAACCAGCGCGATCGCCTCTTCCAGCGTATCAACTTCGATACAGCACAGAACCGGTCCGAAGATCTCCTCTGTGTAGATTGTCATGTCGGTCGTGACGTTGCTGAACAGCGTTGGGCCGACCCAGTTGCCATCAGGGAAGCCATCGACGGTGCAGTTAGAGCCGTCCAGCTCGCAGGTTGCGCCTTCGCGCTTGCCCGCTTCGATAAAGCCAAGGATACGATCCTTAGCGGCTGGATTGATCTGCGGACCGTAACCCGCTTCCTTATCATCCCACGCACCCGGACGAACCTTGGACAGCGCCTCTTTAAGCTCAGGGATCCACTTACGCGATTCGCCAACAAATACCGCAACCGAGATCGCCATGCAGCGCTGACCACCAGCACCGACCGAAGCGCCAACCAGGTTGTTGATCAACTGATTCTTCTGCGCGTCGGGCATGATCACCATGTGGTTCTTTGCACCAGCAAACGCCTGTACCCGTTTGAGGTGGTTACTGCCGGTCTTGTAGATATGCTCGGCGACAGCAACTGAACCAACAAACGAGATCGCCTGCGTTTCAGGGTGTGTCAGCAGAGTATCAACCTGATCCTTACCACCGTGAACCATTTGTAATACCCCGGCAGGTGCACCCGCCTCAACGAACAGTTCAACCAGACGGGTTGGTGTATTGGGATCTTGCTCGGACGGCTTGAGGATGAAGGTGTTACCGCAAGCGATCGCCATCGGGAACATCCACAACGGGATCATCGCCGGGAAGTTGAACGGCGTAATACCAACACAAACGCCCAACGGCTGAGTGTAGCTGTAGCTGTCGATCTTACGGGCGACGTTCTCAACCGTCTCGCCCATGCTCAGGCTGGCAACGTTGCAGGCGTGCTCAACCACTTCGATACCACGCCAAACATCACCCATGCCATCTTCAAAAGTCTTGCCGGTCTCTTCGCACAGGATGGTAGCGATCTCTTCCTGATGCTCTTTCAACAATGCCTGGTAGCGCAACATGACACGGGCACGCTCGGAGACCGCGACCTCTTTCCACGTTTCAAACGCGGTCGCTGCACTGGCAATTGCGGCTTCCATCTCAGCATCGGTCGCGCAAGGCACCTGCGCAATCACTTCCTGAGTGGCGGGGTTAGTTACCGGAATCCACTGGTCGGTCTGGCTCTGAACGAACTCACCGTTGATAAAAAGAGGGACTTGCTTGCTCATGTGATTCACCTTTTGGTTGCTGCCTGCCTATAACAACTGAGACAACAGTCTGTGTTTTTTATACGACTGCTAACGATTTAATCACAGCCGGATAGCCGCAAGGATTGATAAAGTTGCTCTTATGATGGATTATATTGTCATTCATCGCCCATCCAAGCCCACCTCTAAAACGATAGTCTTATGAGCAAACCCTCCAGCTGGCCTCTGCCCCCCAACAGCTCGCGGTACGTCATCCCCCGCTCGCTGCTAAGAAAGCTCAGTCAGCATCCGCTGGCACACGACCTCTACCCGCTGGGAATCGGTCACTATGTTGAGGCTCTGGGCCACGCTATGACCCGCGATTCGCACGATGACTATCTGTTGATCTACTGCATCGAGGGGCGCGGATCGCTAACCGTAGGTGAGCGCCACGGTTACCTAAAAGCCGGCCAACTGCTGCTATTACCGCGCGGTCTGGCGCACGCTTATGCCGCCGACGATGCCGATCCCTGGACCATCTACTGGGTTCATTTCGACGGCAACACAGCGTTGGATTTTTTCAACAACCTCCCCCTAGATCAGGACTATCCTGTGATTGAAGTCGGTCAGAACGCCAAACTGATTGCTGACTTTGAAACTTTGCTGCAGGTGCGTCAAAGCGGTTACCAGCTAAAACATTTCTTCCATGCAGCTAACCAGTTACGGCAAATTCTGAGTTATCTGGCGTTGTTGCGGAGCAGCGATCAGAGCCAATCCGGTTTCGATCTAGAACGCATTCACAGCTATATGCAGGCCCACATTCACCAGCCGCTGGAACTAGAAACGCTGGCGCAACAACTCAACCTGTCCAAGTACCATTTTGCCAAACGCTACAAAGAGCTGACCGGCACCAGCGCGATCAATCACTTCATCAACCTTAAGATAGAGCGGGCCTGCCAACTGCTCGATATCGGCAGCCAGAATGTCAACGAGATCAGCTATGCGCTGGGTTATGACGATGCCTACTACTTCTCACGCATCTTTAAAAAGGTGATGGGATTGTCGCCGACCCAGTACCGCAAGATGCGGCTGGGATCATGGCCGGTCGCCTGATCGGCGCTGCAGTACCCACCAAAGACCGAACGACGGTGGCGGAAAACCGAATACCGCCGAGTAAGCTGTTGCAAAATTAGCGTTTGACAGCCCCCGCCGTTACTCCCATTATCGAGCCATTATGACGACTCAATCACTCGCTTTTCACATCGATACCTGTCCGGCACCAGCGGCTATGTTTAGCTGGCTACGCCATGCTGTGCGCCTGTGCGCGGCCGGGGACAGTGGAGCATCGAGCGACTGATCGATCCATTGACTATTCCAAGGCCGCGGCATTCCAACCGCGGCCTTTTTTGTGCCCCGGTCAAATGTTCGGCATTACCGATGCAGCCAGAGCTGCATCACCGCAACAAAACGGAGGCAACACCATGTCCACCCCATTGGCATACCTGACAGTTATCGTTATCTGGTCAACCACACCGCTGGCCATCGTCTGGAGCAGCGAATCGGTTTCACCTGTGATGGCGGCTATGTTACGTATGACCTTGGCGGCATTGGTGGGCCATCTACTGCTAAAACTGTGGCGCATCGAGCTACCCTGTAACCGAGCAGCCTTACGCAGTTACCTGTACGCCACCATCGGCGTCTACGGCGCGATGTTCTCGACCTACATGGCGGCAGCCCATCTGCCGTCAGGACTGATCTCGCTGATCTTTGGCCTGTCGCCGATGGCGTCGGGACTGCTGTCGCAACTGTGGTTACGCGAGCAAGGTTTCAGCCCACTACAATGGTTAGCGCTGGTGTTATCAGTCGCCGGGCTGGGTGTGGTGATGAGCGATTCGCTGGTGATTCCTGCCTCGGCATACCCGGCATTATTGCTGATGCTACTGGCGGTACTGCTATTTTCCTTCAGCGGCGTACTGGTCAAAGGGGTGACCCGCGACACCCACCCGCTGGCGCAAACGGTTGGCGCGCTCTGGTGCTCGGTACCACTGTACCTGCTGAGCTGGTTGCTGATCGACGGTCAACTGCCGGTGCTGGATACCGATTCTCGCTCGCTGTGGGCGATTGTTTATTTGGGGTTGTTCGGATCGCTATTGGGGTTTGTTGCCTACTTCTACATCCTCAAACGGCTGTCGGCCAGCACCGTGGCACTGGTCACCCTGATCACCCCTGTGATCGCCATCACCCTCGGCAGCCTGCTCAACGACGAACCGCTGACCCCACGACTGATTCAGGGCGGCGCACTGATCTGCATCGGTCTGGCGATCTATCAATGGGGCAGCCGCTTTGTACAACGGCGGGCATTAAGAAGTCGCTAGAAGGATGTGTGAATAGACCAGCGGGTTGTTGAAAACAGTCTGCTGGTCCATACCCCATAAAACAACCACAACGGCTCATTTATGTAATGAGTTATTACCGGTTTACTGCGTTGCACGACTAGCATCTGGATATAGCCGCTGACCGGCCGCGTGTGCTTCGCTAACGCTGTTAAACAACCCGTTAAAGCCTTAGAATTCTGACATTAACTTTAATTGTATCTGGATCTTCGTATGAGTAATTTTTGGAGCCCTCTTGTTAAGCGTTTACAGCCCTATACACCGGGCGAACAACCCAAAGAGCTCAACCTGATAAAGCTGAACACCAACGAAAATCCCTACGGCCCTTCGCCGCTGGTAAAGCAACGCCTGCATGAGGCGATATCTGACACCCTGCGACTCTACCCCGACCCCAATGCCACCGAGCTGAAATCAGCGATTGCCGCGTTTTATCAAATCCCGGTGCAACAGGTTTTTGTCGGCAATGGTTCAGACGAAGTGCTGGCGCATGCGTTCCAAGGGTTGTTAAACCACCAACAACCGCTGCTGTTTCCCGACATCAGCTACAGTTTTTACCCGACCTACTGCAAGCTGTACGACATCGACTATCAGCAGATCCCGCTCACCGATATGTTTGAGATAGATACCAACGATTACAACCGTAACAATGGCGGAATAATCTTTCCCAATCCCAACGCGCCGACAGGAGTACAGCTGCCCTTAGCCGCGATAGAGCGTCTGCTCAAAGCCAATACTGAATCCGTGGTGGTGGTCGATGAGGCGTATATCGATTTTGGCGGCGACAGCGCCATATCGCTGGTCGAGCACTACTCCAACCTGCTGGTGATCCAAACCTTGTCTAAATCGCGTTCGCTGGCCGGCATTCGCGTCGGCTTTGCCGTCGGCCATCCGCAGCTGGTCGAAGGGCTGGAACGGGTCAAAAACAGCTTTAACTCTTACCCGCTGGATCGCTTGGCAATTACCGCAGCGGTCGCCGCCATCGAAGATCGCGACTACTTCGATCAGACCATCGCAAAAGTGATTCACACTCGCAAAACACTAACCCAGCGGTTGAAGCAATTCGGTTTTGACGTATTACCGTCAAAAACCAACTTCGTTTTTGCCCGCCACCCCCACCTAGACGCGACACAGATCTCCCGACAGCTGCGCGAAAAAGGCATTATCGTTCGCCATTTCAGCACCGACAGAATCAATCAATATTTGCGCATCTCTATCGGAACCGATCAAGAGTGTGATGCACTGATCGAAGCCCTCTCCAAGGTGCTTGAATAACCGTTTGTGGCCAGACCTGGCATGGCGCACGCTGAACAGCAGAAACTCCATCACCGCGCCGTATTACCGATACATTGCTGACAAATGCAGCAATAAACGCCCCCGTTCATGACATTACTCATGAACGGGGCTTTCTGGCTATTGCTCCTGCGTACTGATCCGCCTACGATCTACTCTTTGCACCCCAGTACATGGAAGCGTATGGCCAGCACTGATTCTCCTCCCCAGACCAACCACTATCTGCAGCACCTGACCGACGTCAACGAGACACAAGCGGTCACCGCCAGCGAAGATATCTTTAACCAGTTCGGGGTGTTACTGATCGCCAAAGGCAGCCGTATCAATAGCCGGGCTCAGAGTCAGTTACAACAACACCGTTTAGAGAAAACGTTGGATCAACAGGTTGCCCTGGAAACGACGCTAAGCGACCAACAAATTTTTCAACAAACCCTGCTGATGCTCGAAAGCTCGGTCGAGTTAGCCCAGTTACAACAACACAACAAGTTTGACGATCCGTTTCGCCATATCTGCCTGTCTGGCAATTTACCGCTACAAATACGTCAGAAGTTGACGGTCATGTCCCAGCAACTGCCCGACCTATTTCAACACAGCCTGTTCAACGGCTGGGCATCAGCGATGATCGCCAAAGAGATGAAGTTAAAACCCGCCGCTTGTCGTGAGGCCTATATCTGCGGCCTGGTTCACGATATCGGTTTGCTCCACCTACCGACAGAAGTACAAACCCAAACGCCGTTAAGTGCAGAGAATTGGCGGGCATTAAAAAGCCATGTTGTGATCGGTCAGCGCTTCGCCGAGGAGTGCGGGCTACCACCAGCGATTGGACGCGGCATACTGGAACACCATGAGCGGTTCGATCAAACCGGCTATCCAGCCCGAAAAGCACCGGAGAAGCTCGGACTATTGGGCCAGATCGTTGCTAGTGCCGACCTGATTCACAGCCTCTGTACCAATGAACTTAGCCACAGCGAAGGCTCGATCTACGAAGCCCTACCCTATTTCAAAATCCATCACGGCAGCTTTAACGAGCGAATCCATACCGCGTTGATGCGAATTTTGTCCCTGGCAGCACTGGACAGAGCCGAGTCCGATACGCCACAGAAACCAGTAAATCTGGAGCGGGTTCGCCAGATCAATTCGCAACTACAGCGATTAACCGCGCCCCTGGAAAAATTTACCGTGCTACTGGCACAGTTGAAACATCCCGAAGGCCCTTCCGTCATCACCACCATGCGTTCTATCAGCAACCTTCTGGGTAACTCGGGGATCGGCGATAGCAACCTCAACGATTGGCTGATGAGCGACCTCGATCCGGGCGAACATGACAACGCCGCAAGTTTGCGGGAGATCGATACCATGCAGTACGAAATGTTATGGCTGGTAAAACGGCTGGGCTGGAATATGAAGGACTTTTTGGAATCACCCGCCAGCAATGAAGGTCACTCCCTTATCAGCCAGATAGACGTTTTTTATAACAAGCTTCACGATGCCGTCGTAGAGAGTTTCAAACTCTACAGTAACACCCCCGAACCAACAGCAGACACTATCGCAGTCCCTCTGCAGTCAGAGACGACAGACGCGTAAACTTCGTCACCCTAATTCTCTACATTTGTTCTCTACAATAATTCGCCACTATAAGCGCCAGCAGCCCTGCTGCATTGCCGACAACTCGTTTTGTTTGATGGTTGATGGAGACAATTACGTTTACGTTTGCGTCAAAATACCGTTAAGGTAAACAGATCTCTCTCAGATTTTATTGTTGGCGTCACTATGGAACAGACTTACTCGATCAGCGACTTGTCCCGCGAATTCGATATCACCACCCGCAGCATCCGTTTCTACGAAGACCAAGGACTTTTGGCACCGGCTCGCCGCGGACAGACCCGCATCTATTCCAAAGGTGACAGGGTAAGGCTGCGACTGATAATGCGAGGCAAGCGGTTAGGGTTATCGCTGGCCGAGATCAAAGAGACCATCGATCTGTACGATGCCTCTCCCAGCAAGAGCGTGATTCAGCTTGAACAACTGCTGAGCATCATCCAACAAAAAAAGAAACTGCTTGAACAGCAGGCGCGCGACATCGCCGAGAGTCAGCTTGAACTCAACGTTACCGAGCAGCGCTGTCAGCAAGCACTTCTTGAGCTTCAGCAGAACGCAGACACCTCCGACAACTAAACTCTTCCTATTCATACTCAGCTGTTTTTCCGTTATCGCACGCCAATCCAGGTCTACACTGGATAGCCAAACCCACCGCGTTATAGATAGTCGATCTCTTTTCTCAAGTTGACGTTTACGTATACGTAAACTTGTGCTAATTTTGACCAACCTTGGAGCGATTACCGATCGCTCCGGCAGATCCCAGCAACAGATGACATAACAGGACCCCGCCATGGCTATCCTTGAATCCAAAATCAATGTCCGCAGCGACGAGTTTCTCCATAAGCAGACGCAGATGCAGAGCGCTGTTGATGAGTTGCAAGCGACCGTAGCTACAATTGCTCAGGGCGGTGGAGCCAAGTACCAAGAACGCCATACCGCACGTGGAAAACTGCTGCCACGCGAGCGAATCAACCTGTTACTTGATGAGGGTTCACCCCTTCTTGAACTGTCGCAGTTGGCGGCCTACGGCGTCTACGACGACGATATTCCAGCGGCAGGTGTCATCACCGGTATCGGCCGGGTTAGCGGTCAGGAATGTATGATCGTCGCTAACGATGCCACCGTTAAAGGCGGCACTTACTTTCCGCTAACGGTGAAGAAACACCTGCGCGCTCAAGCGATCGCTGAGAATAACCACCTGCCCTGCATCTATCTGGTCGACTCGGGCGGTGCCAACCTGCCGCAGCAAGACGAAGTGTTCCCCGATCGTGAACACTTCGGCCGTATCTTCTTCAATCAAGCCAACATGTCTGCCAAAGGCATTCCGCAAATCGCCGTAGTAATGGGGCTTTGTACTGCTGGTGGTGCTTATGTGCCCGCGATGGCGGATGAATCGATCATCGTCAAAGAGCAAGGCACTATCTTTCTGGCAGGTCCACCGTTGGTAAAAGCAGCGACCGGGGAAGTGGTTTCTGCCGAAGATCTGGGCGGCGCCGACGTTCATTGCCGCACCTCCGGCGTAGTCGATCATTACGCCCAGAATGACAAGCACGCGCTGGAGCTGGCCCGTCAGGCCGTGTCGCGACTCAATCGTCGTAAGAAGCTGTCGCTCGATGTGAAACCGACACTGCCACCGCGCCACGCCATCGAAGAGATCTACGGCATCGTCGGTACCGACCTGAAAAAGCCGTTCGATGTCCGCGAAATCATCGCCCGCGTCGTCGACGATTCTGACTTTGACGAATTCAAAAAACTGTACGGCACCACGCTGGTAACCGGTTTTGCCCGTATCCACGGCTACCCGGTCGGCATCATCGCCAACAACGGCGTGCTGTACAGCGAGTCGGCCCAAAAAGGCGCCCACTTTATTGAGCTGTGCTGCCAGCGCAAAATCCCCCTGCTGTTCCTGCAGAACATCACCGGTTTCATGGTGGGACAGAAGTACGAAGCCGAAGGGATCGCCAAACACGGCGCCAAGATGGTCACGGCGGTTTCTTGCGCCAAGGTGCCCAAGCTAACCGTGCTGATCGGCGGTAGTTTTGGTGCCGGTAACTACGGCATGTGCGGTCGCGCTTTTGATCCCAACTTTCTGTTTATGTGGCCCAACTCGCGTATCTCTGTAATGGGTGGCGAGCAGGCCTCGGGCGTATTGGCGCAGATTAAACGCGACGGCATCGAACGCACCGGCGGTAGCTGGTCGGCCGACGAAGAGGCCTCGTTTAAGCAACCGATCAAAGAGATGTACGAGAAGCAGGGACACCCGTTTTACGCCTCTGCCCGGTTATGGGATGACGGTGTGATCGATCCGGCCCAGACCCGTGATGTGATCGGTATGAGTCTGGCAGCAGCGCTTAACAAAGAGATTGAAGAGACACGCTTTGGCGTGTTCCGGATGTAATCGGGGAACTATCGATATGAGCCAAACTGTTTTGTATTCGGTCGATCCGCGTGGCGTTGCCACCCTGACCATCAACCGACCCGAAGTCCACAACGCTTTCGATGACAACGTCATCGAAGCACTGATCGCCAATCTTGAGCAGGCAAGTGCCAGCCCCGAGGTTCGCGTACTGGTACTGCGCTCCGAAGGCAAGAACTTCTCCGCCGGCGCCGACCTCAACTGGATGCGGCGGATGGCGGAAAACGACCGCGCCGAGAACCTGAAAGACGCGGGTCGCTTAGCCCGCCTGATGCAACTACTCAACGACCTGCCCAAACCCACCATTGCACTGGTACAGGGTGCGGCCTACGGCGGCGCAGTTGGACTTGCCGCTTGTTGCGACATGGTAGTAGCACTGGAGAAAAGTCAGTTCTGCCTCAGCGAAGTGCGAATCGGGTTGATCCCTGCCGTGATCAGCCCTTACGTCAATCAAGCGATCGGTGAACGCCAAGCACGCCGCTACTTCCTCACCGCCGAACCGTTCAGCAGTAGCCAGGCGCAGCAGTGGGGCCTGGTTCACGAAGTGGTAGCCGAGCATGCGCAACTCGATGAGGTTAAAGAACAGCTGATCGTCAAACTGCTGGGAAACAGCCCGCAGGCGATCGGTGCCGCCAAAGCGCTGATCTTCGCCGTCAGCCAAAAGCCGATCGACAACGCCGTCATCATCGATACATCCGAGCGCATCGCCGACATCCGTGTCAGCGACGAGGGCCAGGAAGGACTTAACTCCTTCCTGCAGAAGCGCAAGCCAAACTGGGTTCAGCCCTCTCCATCAGACTCTGAAAAATAGGACGATCTCATGTTTAATAAAATTCTGATTGCCAACCGTGGCGAGATCGCCTGCCGCATCATCCAGACAGCCCATCGAATGGGGGTTAAATGTGTGGCGGTTTATTCCGAGGCCGATCGCAACGCCCGCCATGTCGCACTGGCCGACGAGGCGGTTCTACTGGGACCTGCGCCGAGCCGTGAAAGCTACCTGCGTATCGACAAAGTGATCGAAGCGGCCAAGATGACCGGTGCTCAAGCGGTTCATCCTGGTTACGGATTCCTGTCTGAGAACGCCGAGTTCGCTCAGGCTTTAGCCGATAACGGACTGGTCTTCATCGGACCACCGATCGGTGCGATCGAATCAATGGGATCCAAGAGTGCTGCTAAGACCATCATGGAAGCAGCCAGCGTACCACTGGTGCCCGGTTACCACGGTGATGACCAGAGCAAGTCGCTGATCAAACTCGAAGCACAACGCTGTCGCTACCCGGTACTGCTCAAAGCGGTCGCCGGTGGTGGCGGCAAAGGGATGCGCGTTGTTTGGAAAGATGAAGAGTTCGACGAAGCGTTCGACGCCGCCAAACGCGAAGGCGAGAGCAGCTTTAACAACGGCGACATGCTGGTCGAGAAGTACCTAACCAAACCCCGCCATGTTGAGATTCAGGTATTCTGCGACAGCCATGGACACGGCGTCTATCTGGGTGATCGTGACTGTTCGGTGCAGCGTCGTCACCAAAAGGTGATCGAAGAGGCTCCCGCGCCGAACATTCCCGCCGATATCCGCCGCGCGATGGGCGAAGCAGCCGTCCAAGCCGCGCAGGCGATCGACTACGTTGGCGCCGGTACGGTCGAGTTCCTGTACGACGAAGACGGCAGTTTCTACTTCATGGAGATGAACACACGGCTACAGGTTGAGCACCCGGTCACCGAGCTGGTCACCCGGCAGGACTTGGTCGAATGGCAGCTACGCGTCGCCGCTGGCCAGTCGCTTCCGATCGACCAAAGCGAAGTCTCCTTACACGGCCATTCGCTTGAAGTGCGTGTTTATGCGGAAGATCCAGATGCCGATTTCATGCCGGCCACCGGTACTCTGAACTATCTTCGAACGCCTGCGGAAAGCCGCTATGTGCGGGTCGATACCGGCGTGATCGAAGGCGATATCGTCAGCCACTATTACGATCCGATGATCGCCAAGCTGATCGTTTGGGATGAAGACCGTGACCTGGCACTGCGACGGATGCAGCAAGCGCTGGAGGACTACCGCATCTGCGGCATCAAGACCAACTTGGGCTTCCTAGCCAAGCTGGCAGGCAGCGAGAGTTTTGCCAGCTTCGACGTAGATACCGGTTTTATCGAACGCCATCACGATCAGTTGTTTGTCGAAGACGCTATTGACGAGAGTCGCTACATTGCACTTGCCGCCGGCTATCTAACGCTCAAGCGCAAGCTCAAATCGGCCAACCCCGATGATCCGACCTCACCGTTCAACCGGCTCAATAGCTTCCGTCTCAACAGCCAGTTCGCTCAGCCCTATGAGTTGACACATGGCGATCATAACCATGCCGTTACCGTACTCGAACGTGATGGCGACTTTACCATTGCGGTCGACGGCTCCGAGTATCAGGTCAAAGGCGAACTTAACGGCGACCGGCTCGAAGCGACCCTAAACGGCCACCGCTTTGCACTGTCGGTATTCCAACACGGTGACGATATCACCCTGTTCCACGATGGCTTGCAGTTCGAGTGCCAGCGTCATACCGAAGTCCACAGCGATGCCGATAGCGATCAGCAAGGTTCGCTGTGCGCACCGATGACCGGTACCGTCGTCGCTGTATTAAAAGAGGCAGGAACCGCCGTCAAAGCCGGTGAAGGACTGATCGTGATCGAAGCGATGAAGATGGAGCAAACCATCAGCGCGCCGATTGCCGGTACTGTCAGCGAAGTGTTCTTTAGCGCCGGAGATCTGGTCGACGAAGGCGCTGAATTGTTGGCGCTAGAGCCCACTAACGATGACCCGGCCACAACCGAGGAGGTGTAACGATGCAGCTCTCTGCATTACTGCCCAAGCAGGTTCGGATCGTCGAGGTAGGTGCCCGTGATGGTTTGCAAAATGAGCCGGGTGATGTGGTCGATACCGCCGTCAAACTTGAGCTGATCAAGCGGCTCGAGCAGGCTGGCATCAGCTACATCGAGGCGGCCAGTTTTGTGTCACCCAAGTGGGTACCGCAGATGGGTGATGCGATGGCGGTGATGACCGGTATCGTGCCGCAGGCTGGCGTGACTTACGCGGCCCTGACGCCAAATCTGAGAGGGCTGGAAGGTGCCATCGAAGCTGGGGCCAAAGAGGTGGCGGTTTTCGGTGCAGCTTCCGAGAGTTTCTCGCAGAAGAACATCAACTGCTCGGTGGCCGAAAGCCTGCAACGGTTCGAGGCGGTGATGGCACGCGCACAGGCGGAAGGGATCCGCGTACGCGGCTATGTCTCAACGGTATTGGGTTGCCCCTACGAAGGTGCTATCGCGCCGTCAAAGGTCGCCGAGGTTGCCAACACGCTTTACCAGATGGGCTGCTATGAGATCTCACTCGGCGACACCATCGGCACCGGCACACCGATCAAGGCCAAGCAGATGCTGGAGGCGGTCGCACGCGATATTCCGATGGCCAACCTGGCCGCTCACTTCCACGACACCTACGGTCAGGCATTACCGAACTTGCTAGCGGTGCTGGAAGAGGGCCTAGCGGTGATCGATAGCTCGGTCGCGGGACTCGGCGGTTGCCCCTACGCCAAAGGCGCATCGGGCAACGTCGCCACCGAAGATGTGATCTACATGCTGCACGGCATGGGAATCGACACCGGCATTGACCTGGATAAACTGATCGACGCTGGCAACTACATCATGGCGCAACTCGGCCATGCCAATCGCTCCAAGGTAGCGCGCGCACGCGGTTAGTGCATCACAGCAATCGATCGGTAGTCACCGTGAGAGGGGCGAATAGCGACAGCTGTTCGCCCTTTTTATCGTCTGTTGATCAGACAGCTGCAGCGGCAAGGCTTTCAGGCTAAAATGCCGCCTCACTTCAGCTGATGACAATCGATGACGACCAATCATGAAACAACCTAACGCCCCCGCCACACCACAGTATCGCCCCGCTCCGCTGTTCAAACGGCTGGCGGCGATATTCTACGACAGCTTGATAGTTCTGGCGTTATGGATGGCGGTCGGTGCGATCGGTGTGCTGCTCAATGGCGGCGAAGCGGCATCGGGAGCACTCATGAACAGCGCGCTGTTTCTGGTGACCTTCCTGTTCTTTATGCTTTTTTGGACCCGCAGCGGTCAGACGTTGGGGATGATGGCCTGGAAGATACGCATCCAGACCGAACAGGGACAAGCGATCAGCGGCATGCAGGCGTTATTACGCTTTTTCTGCGCAGCGTTATCGGCGGCCTGTCTCGGGGCCGGTTATTGGTGGATGTTATTCAATAAAGACAAACTGACCTGGCACGACCGTTATTCTGATAGTCGCGTAGTGGAGCTGCCCACGCCCAAGCGATAAGCCGGTATCTGGAAATAACGATTATTGATAGCAATCGGCATGTTGTTCAGCCCACAAGAGGTCGGAAAACAGCCTGCACGTTGGCGGGCTACTAAAGCATCCAGATAGAGGGCAGTGGTACTAAAACAGAGTGTCTGCGTGACTAAAGCAGAGTGCTGCGATAAGTACCCCGAAGACTAAGAACTCAACGGCTTAGACATCTCAGCACTCCACCACCAGCCCATCGACAAACAAGCACATTTCGCCGCTTCGCATCTGCTGCCACTGTTCGTTATCGGTCAGTGGATCGGTGGCGATCACAGTAACCACATCGCCCAGCTGGGTCTCCTGACAGAAATCTACCACCACATCGTCGTCTTTCAGCGAAGCTTCACCGAACGGTGCCCGTCGGGTGATCCAGCTCAGCTTACTGCTGCAATAAGCAAACAGATGCTGCGAATCACTCAGCAGCATATTAAACACGCCCAATTCGCGTAGCTGATCGCACTGTTGCTGAATAAACGCAGTCAACTCGGCGGTAGCCGGTGGCTCGGAGAACTGCTGTCGCAACGTGCCGAGCAACCAGCACATCGCGTATTCACTGTCGGTGCTGCCGACCGGTCGGTAACTGCCTAACGGCAATTGGAACAACTTCGAGTCAAGCTGGCCGTTATGGGCGAAAGTCCAATATTGCCCCCACAGTTCACGGCTGAAGGGGTGAGTGTTCTCCAGCGAGATCTTACCGACGTTAGCCTGTCGAATATGGCTAATCACCACATGACTCTTGATCGGGTGTTCGCGCACCAACTGAGCAATACGTGACTGCGAACTGGGCTCGGGATCGTGAAAGCTGCGCAACCCTTTGCCTTCATAAAAGGCAATTCCCCAACCGTCACGGTGCGGACCGGTCTCACCACCACGCTGCATCAAGCCAGAAAAACTAAAACAGATATCGGTCGGGACATTGGCACTCATGCCAAGCAGTTCACACATGGTTGTCTCTCATAGGAAGTCATTCAACAGCTATTTTGAGAGAAAGCAGACAGCGGGTCAAAGCTAAAGTTGTTCACTACCCATGGATCAGAAGATTTAGAGTCACTATATGTCGTTTAGGTAAGTGTCCATTCTTGCTGATGCAACGCAATATCGATGAGGGGGTCATTACAAAACCATTAATTTTACCCTTTCAACATCAGGTCGTTCACTATCCGCAGCGTAGATTTTTTGAACGCCGAAACCAGATAGAGAACCACGGTGCCACGGTGCCATGGTGCCATGGTGCCACGGTGTCAGGATATTTGAGCACTCCCCTGTTTAGTCAGGATAAATGCTATCTTATAGAGGTATCAATATCTTAGGAGCAACGCGAAAGTGAAGTGTTGCTAAGTATTTCCATAGTAATTACGCGGCAAAAGAGAGCTAAATGAGTGAACAAAAAGACAAATATAGTATAGAGAGCACGGATTACACCATCGGTCGGGACAATGTCGAAAAGTGGGGGTTTGATATCCATAACCCTGTTTTCGGCATCAGTGCTGGTCTGGTGTTAATCTTCCTATTAGCAACGCTGCTAGCAGACCCAACAATCGCAAAAGAATTTCTTGACGGCATAAAGTGGAACATTATCGGTACCTTCGACGTACTGTTTATGTGGTCAGCAAATTTCTTTGTTCTTTTCTGCTTGTTTCTGATCGTTTCACCCTGGGGCAAAATTCGTCTAGGGGGCGATGAGGCTAAAGCAGAACACTCAACAATCTCCTGGCTAGCGATGCTGTTCGCTGCAGGGATGGGGATTGGGTTGATGTTCTGGGGCGTTGCAGAACCGGTTGCATACTTCACTGGATGGTATGAAACACCCTTAGGCGTTGAAGCAAGAACGCCTGAAGCTGCCCAAATGGCGTTGGGGGCAACGATGTACCACTGGGGTTTACACCCTTGGGCAATCTATGCCGTTGTTGCACTGTCCCTCGCTTTTTTTACCTACAACAAAGGCCTGCCACTCTCCATCCGCTCCATATTTTACCCGCTTTTAGGTGATCGAGCCTGGGGATGGCCCGGTCATATCATCGATATACTCGCCGTATTAGCCACGTTGTTTGGTCTGGCAACATCTCTGGGCCTTGGTGCTCAACAAGCGGCTGCCGGCATCAATCATGTATTTGGTATTGAAGCAGGTATCGGTCTGCAGATACTGGTCATTATTGGCGTTACCCTGCTGGCGATCATTTCGGTGGTACGCGGCATCGAAGGCGGTGTAAAACTGCTTAGTAACATCAATATGATAATTGCCTTTGTGTTGCTGATCTTCGTAGCGCTTTCTGCAGCGGCTATCTCACTGGGGACGATTCCAAAGACAATTGGCGCCTACCTGGAAAATATCATTCCATTAAGCAACCCGCATGGACGTGAAGACGAGGCTTGGTTTCAGGGCTGGACTGTCTTCTACTGGGCGTGGTGGATCTCCTGGTCTCCTTTTGTGGGTATGTTTATTGCCCGTGTATCCAAAGGCCGTACCATCCGCGAATTTATCATCGCAGTCCTGCTTGTACCTACCAGCGTGACGGTGATCTGGATGTCTGTGTATGGTGGCATTGCGATTGATCAGGTGGTCAATCAAGTTGGTGCATTAGGGGCAGATGGCCTGACAAAAGTACCGTTGGCCATGTTCCAGATGTTCGATGAGCTGGCGATGGGGTCGGTCCTGTCTGTGATAGCCATAGTGCTGGTAATGGTGTTCTTCATCACCTCGTCCGACTCAGGCTCGCTGGTTATCGACAGCATCACCTCAGGTGGTAAAATTGATGCGCCTGTACCCCAGCGAATTTTCTGGGCAAGTACGGAAGGAGCCATTGCTGCAGCGTTGCTCTGGATCGGTGGCACTGAATCAATCCAGGCATTGCAAGCCGGTGCTATCTCTACCGGCCTGCCCTTCACCATCGTACTATTGTTGATGTGTCTGAGTCTGGTCTTAGGCTTGAGAACAGAGAAAAGTTATAAATAACTGATAATTAGATTCGCAAAAAGCTCGGTTATCCGAGCTTTTTTTATGTCCATAAAACCTTAACAGGCATCTCTGGATTGAAGTGATGTGCGATCTGCGCCTGTAGTAGCTCAGCAGTGGCTACAGCATCCGTGAGAGCGTTATGTGCATCGTAATGAGGTAGATTATAACGTCTGCGACAATAGCCCAGTCGAACCGGTTCAAGCTGCTTCCTCAAAAGTTTATCAAATAATCCCTGCTGCCCCTTTAGGATATTTAACTCTATCTCCATCGTATCAACCACGGGAAACAGAAGCGGTTCATGTAATAGCGCCTGCACTGCTTTATTAAAGAATTCCCGTTCAATATAGCGATAATGAACCACCACCAACTTACCCTCAATGGCATCTAGTACTTGATCAAGAACGCTTGCCAACGGTGGAGCTGCGTCTACATTTGAATGGGTAATACCATGGAACACGATGGAATCCTCCGTCATATCCTGTTCCGGTTTTACAATCCAATGCCGGGACTCACCACAATAAATGCGCCGGATGTCAAAAGGCACGAGCCCGATACTAACAATCTCTGAATCAGCTGAAGACAAGCCGGTAGTTTCAAAATCCATCGCAACCATGGGTGCCTGCCCGATCGGGGTTTCTGGATTTATCACCCCTTGACGATAGAAATCAGAGACTCTCTCGTTGTTACAAGAGGTAGAGCGTTGCATATAGTATTCAACCCAATCCTTTCGGGAAGGGTGTCCCTGATTCATTTTTTTATGCCTGCCATAGTGGTATTTGCGGTGTAACGGTATTTAAGAAAATTCTGCGCGGCACTTAGCACCTGAAAAGCCTCTTTCAAGTTTCGTCTTTCAAAGCGGGACAGATTATCGGGCTCTATATTGTTGTCAGGTTCCTGCTTCTGATTTACATCATTAGCCTGATGCTTAACCCTGACAATAGACAGGTATTCCAGTGCATCACTCAGATCCTGCGCATTGCCCTCCGGCAACAGCTTAGCTTCAATGATATCGTCGAGACGTTCAAACGAATTACGTGCTCTGGATCCTACCGCCAAGGCATGGACACGAATCACATCGGTCAGCGGTGCCGTACCTCGGCGTTTAAGGTTGATGGTGTTGTTGTGCCGCCCGTCTTTTTCCATCACAAATTCTTTAAAGAATCCTAACGGCGGCTTACGAGAAAGTGCATTTCTTGCCAGTGCTGCCAAAAACTTGGGATTGTCTTTTGCTTGAGTGGCGACATGTCGGCGCAGTTCAGCGGCCCACTGCTCCTTGCCCCAGACGCCATCCAGATCGAAGAAAATTGAGCCGTGTAAGAGTGCCTCAGGATCCGGATTCGCAATCCATTGGCTAAACAAGCTCTTCCACTGGCTCAGTGTCAGCTGCCATTTAGGGTTTGTCGCCATAATGCCGCCCGTGCAATAAACGTAACCGCAGGCGTCCAGACCATCACAAACAAATTGAGTCAGTGCAGAAAAGTATTCACCGTGAAGGTCTGCATTGTAGCTATCATCAAAAACAATGGCATTATCCTGATCCGTAACCAGTAACTGTTCGTCTCTTGCCATAGACCCCAGCGCCAGAAAGCAATACGGAATCGGCGGTTTACCCAAGATTTCCTCTGCTAACTCCAGCAAACGCTGTTTGAAACTGCGTCCAATGACCGACATCGCTGAGCCAATCATATGAGAATTGGCGTCTTCATTGACCATGCGCACGAAAGCTTCGGGTACCCAATGAGCATAACTGGCAAGCTCTGCAACACTTTGTTGGGCAAAGATTCCTCTGACTAAAAACAAGCTACTTTGGGACTCGTAACGCACAATATCCGCTAGGGTGATAACGCCTATTGGCTTCTTTTTATTCAGAATCGGTAAGTGGTGCACATTAAAACGCAGCATGGCTAACATCACTTCATAGACATAGGCGTTTTCATCCAGCATCACCATATCGGTGGACATCACTTCACTGATCGGGGTTTGCAAGTCCAACTCTTGCACTATTACCCGAGTCAGAAAATCGCGATCCGTAATAATACCGATAGCTTGTCCATCATCATCTTCCGGATCACTTTCTATCGGTCTGTCGGGATCGGTGATGAGTAACGATGAAACCTGCTCCTGCGTCATAATCAAAGCCGCTTCACTGATCGGTGTGTTTTTAGTCACCGTTACAACACCGCGTTTGAGCAGGCGTTTAGCTTTATCCGTCGTCAGGTCATTTTTATTGGTCTGATCAACCACCGACTGATGCAACAGCGTGGCGTTATCCACTTCAAAATAGTTGCCGAAATTCACATGCTGATCGCAATAATCATTAAACAGCTCAGCGGGGATGCAATACACCAGGGAATCGTCCAGCGCTCGGGTTGGAAAGCGCACTCGGCCACGCATCATCAATCCCATCTGACCAAAAATACCGCCGGCATCGAGACGGTTATAAAGCTCACCATTTCGCCGAAAGGTTTCAACCGCGCCGCTGCGCACTACAAACAAGTCGTTAATCGGCTCAGCGTAATTGAGGATATCGCAACCCGCGGCATAGTAAGCAATCTCGACCTGCTTGGCTAAATGTGATAACGCCTCTTCCGGCAGCTCATCAAACGGCGGAAAGCGCAGCAAAAAGCGTTGAATCTCTATCTGTTCTGGCTGCACACAACCCCCTGAAAAAGAACCATAATTTTTACATCCAAAATAACACGAGAGATTTAAGTCTCAGCAGAAAATGATGACTGCCCAGGGAACCTGTGATCAAGTCACCCGCATGCGGCAAGCCTAACCCTCTTGATTAGGGGCATGTAATCGGGCAACCGTTTGCTGGACTGTTTTAAGCAGCTACTAGTAGCGTTGATTCATAGTCCACAGGACTCATATATTTATTGCTGGAGTGTAGCCGCACCCGGTTATAAAACACTTCGATATACTCGAAAACAGTCAGCTACGCTTCTCCCGAGTTTTTACAACACAATGATGAGGCTAGCGGTCTCTCTTTTGAATTCGATAGAAAAAACTCAACGCTGTCTTGCCATTGAACACTTCTTCTAAAGTGGTGAGATTAACAGCTAAATCTGCGTTCAGGTTTAGTAGGCCACTACAACTTAGTGAGTCAAAGTCTGACTGTTCGTGGTCCTCTTGATCGGGTGTTCTTGCACTCGCTGAGCAATGCTATGCGTGACTGCGAACTCGGATCGTGAAAGCGGCGCAACCCCTACCTTCATAAAAGGCGATACCCCAACCAGCACCGTGCTGGCCCAATCTCACCATCAAGCTGCATCAAGCCAGAAAAACTAAAAAAGATATCGATCAGGCTATCCGCACTCATGCCAAGCTGTTCACACACGGTTGTCTCTCATAGGAAAATATTCGACAGCAATTTTGAGAGAAAGCAGACCGAGGGGCAAAGCTAAAGTGATACCTTAAGCTCTCTTTACTCGCATTGGGCTTAGGGGCCAGACAGTGATGCACAGTCACCGTGAAGAGATAGGGAAATAGTGCGCTGCAAGCAATAATCGAGAAAAGTTCGGCACACTACGCGTTAGCGCATCTATCTTCATTATCGAAGAATCATCCAACGTACATTATTGAATCATTTGTTAATTTGGTACAACGGGCTGTCGCCATTCCTTCTGCTTACTGTCCTTTGGGGCATCGACTTCTGCCTTACCACGCGCCTTTGCAGCAGCAAGGTCAAACCCTTCGAGTCGCAATAGTTCAGCGGCTAATTCAGAGCGAATCAATGCCAATGCATCGGACTGCTGTTTTTGTTCTTTCCCTATACTTTGGCCTGACCTCATTTGAAGATCGCTAAAGCAGTCTAATGCGGTGTCTAGAGCGATAGCTAGTTGATTGGCATCACCTGGAATGAGGTGAGCGATAATCTTGTTTTTATACTTAGTCGGGAGGTTTTGAATAGCCTCTAGTGCTTTATCCATGTGGGAATCTCCTTATTTATGCAGTACTTCACACATTTATAACATGCAATCACTACTGCCTCCTACCCCTCTATGGCACTAGGTAACTCGAATTTTCATGATTGGGATCCAGCGGGCATTGGCGAACATCATGACGATAGCTATTTGGAAAAAATACAGAGCGCAGGTCAAAGCCGATATGTCGCTGATATTATATTAATCCAAATAGACTAACACCGGTAGGGCTGTGGCGTTTCTCCGACAAAACAACCCACGTTGCTACTCCGCGCCATTAATAATGGTTAACATCTCGTTAAATGATTCATTCATACTCTCTTTAGCCAACACTCGATTATCCAATGGATCACTTAGATAACCTTGATAAAACACTTGAATATTTTGATGCATTATTTCGTATGAACTTTCCAATTCAGAAAGCCAAGCTGTACAAAATATTGTTTTATTTTTGTTTCTATTAATCCAATTTGTACATATTTCATTTTGGAATGATTCAATTTTTTCATTAGTCTCAGCGACTTGAGATGAGAGAAACTTTTCTATCGCTGTGTATTCATGTCTAAATGCTAATTCAAATACCTTTAAAGAAGTATTTTTTTGATCCACATCTTTCTTAGCCCAATCAAGCCAGTCTTTGTTTGGCTGGTAGGCATCAAACCATTCTCTAAAGTCACTCACCTTCATAGGGTGCGCAATACCATACCCTTGAGCTTTTTCACACCCCATGATCAACAGTATTAAGCCATGCGCCGTAGTCTCAACACCTTCTGCAATAACATCCCGATCAAAGGACTGCGCTAACCCAAGAACGCCATCTATAATATTAAAGTTATCCCCTTCATCGAGCATATCGATAATAAAAGATTGATCAATTTTTATGATATCAGCAGGTAATGATTTGATGTGTGCCAAAGATGAATATCCCGTACCGAAGTCATCTAGCGCTACCTGAATACCAAGATCATCCCGGCAAATTCTGAGGGTGTTGCTAATCGTATCCAGATCACTGAGAACACTGCTTTCCAATATTTCAATCTGTATATAACGCTTATCCAATTTTTCATATTTATTAAATACGTCTTTCAAATCATCAATAAAATTGGCCGACTGCAAGTGATTAGA
The DNA here is from genome assembly GCA_036961355.1 of Motiliproteus sp. Classification (GTDB taxonomy): domain Bacteria; phylum Pseudomonadota; class Gammaproteobacteria; order Pseudomonadales; family Balneatricaceae; genus Motiliproteus. The sequence goes on along the minus strand of JBALVL010000047.1, from coordinate 2,568 downwards.
AGAGATATTGATACTTACTTCGATCATCAAACCTTGATCATGCCATGACGCAAGCTGATCAATAGCTTCATTAACAACCCACTTAGCAAGTTTTATTTCAACCTCAGTCCCCTCAACGACGGGCAAAAAATTCACTGGGGAAATAATACCACTCTCGGGAGTAACCCATCGTATCAACGCTTCTGCGCCATAAACCTCGCCGGTTTTCATGTTTACTTTTGGCTGATAAAACAATCGAAACTCATTGTTATCAATGGCTGAATTTATTTTATTAAGAAACTTCTGTTTAATCATTATCTTCTGATCATTTTCTTTATTAAACAGGCGATAACTATGTTTTCCTTCTAGCTTTGCTTTATACATCGCTTGGTCCGCATGTCGAAGCAATGTATCGATGTCACCATCGTCTTGTGGGTAAAGCGTCACCCCTGTGGACGCTGTAATTTGATGGTAAACCCCATCTATAAGGTAAGGTTGTGAAAACGAATCGTAAATTTTTTTAAGGACATACTCACAATCTGAAAAGTTGTGTATATCACTTAACAACAGTGCAAACTCGTCACCACCTTGTCTTGATACGGCATCACTAGGTCTAAGGTTTGACTGTATTCTTCTTGATACCTCGACTAGTATTTTATCCCCAACATCATGGCCATAATTATCGTTAACTGGCTTGAAATTATCCAAATCAATAAAGCATACAGCAAGTGATGTTTTTGAATTATCTGAATTAACTATGGCGGATTTAAACCTATCAAGAAATAAAGTTCTATTAGGAAGTAACGTCAACGCATCATAATGAGCCATCTGCTCTAGTATATTATGTTGATTTTTTATTTGTGTGATATCAGAAAACAGTGCCATATAATGAATTGTTTTTCCGCCACTATCCTTTAATGATGATATAGTTAACAACTCTGCATAGAGTTCACCATCTTTTTTTCTGTTCCAGATTTCACCCTTCCAACAACCGTCTTCAATAAGAGACGTCCACATCTCTGAGTAAAACTCATCATTTTGTTCTTGAGAGTTGAGAATCCTAGAGTTCTTTCCAATAACCTCTATACGTTCATATCCAGTAATCTTAGAGAATGCAGGATTAACATCAATAATAGTGCCATCTGTTTCTGTAATAAAAATACCATTGTGTGCTTCAACAAACACCTGAGCTGCTAGTCTTAATTTTTTATCGTTTTTAGATCGCTCTGTCATCAACTGATTAAATTCATGAGCCATAACTGAAATTTCATCTTCCCCTGATATGTACAGAAGTTGATTCGACTGATCGCTTAAACGTGCTTCCTTTATAAAGGCGGCAATATTCTTTATCTTGTTAACCAAACGATTTTTTAATGTATAACTTAATAATCCAGCGATCCCAACCACCACTAAAACAAATACGGTGTATAAGACAAGAGGAACCTTCAGACTATTTTTTTGTATATTTTCAAGATGAATAATATCAGTAATAATTTCAGAGCTAACAGTATGAAATAAGCCTATACGTTGTGTTGCCAAAACCCACCAAAGTTTTGGGTCTATCAATTGATAACTATCTCTTAACTTCGAAACAGCCTCCAAGGCTGGTCGATCATCAACTCTTGCTGATTTTACTATTTTATTTACCGGTGTATTTAATTTTTTTAATTTGGTGACGTTATCTATACTCGATATATATTGATCCACCACATTGATAAAATTTATTAAATATTGCTTGTCTTCACTATTGATAGCATATTTTTCTTCATACCTTTTCAGCTTGTTCCTAAGCAATCTAAAATCATACATTATTTTAGAAGCGTTAATATCATCTCCGCTTATTAAGCTTTCTTTATAATCGTATATCAATCCACCATAGCCAAAGATAGAAACGATTGCATTGAGCATGTTCTTCTGTTCAATAATATTAACTAGAGATCTACGAAACTTATCAAATTCTTTGGTCTTTTCAGCATTTATCACTTCTAACATTAGCTTAGAATGTTTTAATGATGCCACATTATAAAAACGATTTAACTCCGATTTCTGTCGAGCCATATGGTTAATTAAACCAACTTGGATACTGCTATCGGGTTGCTCGTTATTAAGCTGTCGCGCGTTTAGATATCCATGTAACAACCCGCGTTCTATCCCCGAATATTCTTCAACACCTAGTGCGTAAATAAGAGATGACACCATGTGATTGACCTCTTCTGTTGAAGCCATCGCATGTAAGACATTAACTTCCTGCAATAACTCAGAGATCAACTCACTATAAAAATTAAAAAATCTTATGTTATCAAACCTATCTATCCCTTTTCGTATCTTCTCAAGCTGTTGAAACCCACTCACTATTTTTTGGAAATTTTGTTTTGTTTTTTTTGTCAGATTTTTCGGTGGTGTGGTTAATACAGGTAGAATCTTATTGTACTCTCGCATTGTTAAACTGCGTTGTTTATCTAATTCTAATCTGTAGTCTCCATTTAGTTTCTGTGAAATAAGACCCGCACTTATACCTCTCTCTTTTTGAAGACTGCGGTGTTTTTCAAGGTAGTTGTCGTTTTCTTTAATTATGCAGCCTGTTTTTCC